>JBMOJJ010000557.1:0-1637 GCA_049315845.1 Rhodoferax sp. | reverse complement strand
CATGGCGATCATGGCGCGCTGCTGCATGCCGCCAGAAAGCTGATGGGGGTACTTCTCTTCGCAACCTGTAAGCCCGACCAGTTCGAGGAGTTCGCGTGCCCGGCGGATCGCCGTGGCACTCGGAATGCCGAGGATCTCCGCCGGCAGCAGGACGTTCTCCAGGATGCGCCGCCACTTGAGCAGCAGCGGTGCCTGGAACACCATGCCGACATCACGCGACGGGTCGAAAGAATGCGTCGCCGAGCCGATCTTCAGCTCGCCCGCATCGTGCTGATGCAGGCCAGCGAGCACCTTGAGCAGCGTCGACTTGCCGCAGCCCGAGGGTCCCACCATCGCGACGAGTTCGCCCGGCATGATGTCGAAGGTTGCATCCGACACGGCCAAATGCTCCTTGCGCCCGCTGCGGTAGATCTTGCTGACCCCCTGCATGCGGATGAATGGCTCAATTGACACGGGCGTCCTTCACGATCATAAGCTTCTCCAGACCCAGCACCAGTCCGTACAACAGCATGCCAAGCAAAGTGATGAGGATCACCGCCATGAACATCGCCGGTGTGTCGAGCGTCACTTGCACCTGCAGCATCAGGTACCCGAGACCCTTGTCGGAGCCGAGGAACTCGCCGACGATCGCACCAGCCACCGCGAGAATCGCCGCCACTTTCATCCCCGACAGAATGTAGGGCAAGGCCCCGGGGAGCTGGATCTTGGTGAACAGCTGCCAGCGAGAGCCCTTGAGCGCGTTCACCAGGTCCAGCAATTCGGGCTCCACTTCCCGCAACCCGCGTGCGGTGGTGAGCAGAATCGGAAACACGCAGATAGAGAACGCCATCATCGAGTTCGGGAAGATTCCATACTTGAACCAGACAATGATCAGCGGGCCGAGCGCCACCTTCGGAATCATGTTGAGCGTGACCAGCAACGGCAACATCAGTGACTCAAGCGTCTTGGACCACGTGAACAGCAGCGCCAGCGTCACACCCGCGGTCAAGGCCAACGCATAACCAACGAAGATCTCCGTGCCGGTGGCCAGGCTGTTGGTCCACCAGCCGTAGTCCGACACCAACAGCGTGCGAAAGGTGTCCACAGGCGACGGCATGACAAATTTCGGTACATTGCCCAGACGCACGAACAGATACCACGCCAGCAGCAGCAGCAGGTGCGCCACCACCGCCAGCGTGTACTGGCGCAGCTTGGAATTGGTCAGATCCATACAAGCACCTCAGGCAAGCCAGCGTGACAGGTTGGCTGCGACGAACTCGTCGTCGCCCAGGTCGGCGTGTTCGTGGCGCACACGGTCGATCTCCTCAACTTGGCCGCTGGACAGGGTTTCGTTCGGATCCAGGCACCAATTCCCCTCGAGCAGGCCTTGGCGGCGCAGCACTTCATGGCAGCCGGGGATGCAGCCTGCAAAGTCATGCGAAACATCGAAGAAGGCACTATTGCAGTCAGTGACGCGGGAATCCAGGGCCAGCAACGACGCGTCGGCTGTGCCGCTGTCAATGGCAGTATGGATGCGTTCAAGTTGCGCTACCGCACTGCGTGTCCAAACGCTCCAGTGACCGAGCAGGCCGCCGCGGATTCGCACGACGACGTCTTCTCCATCGCGCTTGACCACATACGGTGCCAATAGGTCGAGC
>JBMOJJ010000194.1:0-7141 GCA_049315845.1 Rhodoferax sp. | reverse complement strand
TGGTTTCCGCAATGCCGCGTGCCAGTTCAGCGGCGCGCTCCATCTTGAGGCGCGCGTATTCGACTGACGAAGACGGCGGCGTGCGCACCTCGATCATCAGATTGCCGCTGTCCGACGCCGGCAGAAAGGCCGTCCCGCCGACCGTGACCTGCAGCGCCACCGCACCCACCAGGCTGGCAAGCGCAATCGCCGTCATCCAGCGACGGTGATGCAGCGCCCAGGCAATGACGTTGCCATAGCGATCGGCCTGATGATCAAACCAGGTGTTGAAGCGCGCCAGCACGGCGCTGAGCCCCTTCTTTGGCGAGCTGTGGTGGTCCGGCGGATCACCCCAGTAGGCCGACAGCATCGGGTCCAGCGTGAACGAAATGGCCAGACTCACCAGCACCGAGCAGGCGACGGTCAGGGCAAAGGGGCGAAACCATTCGCCCGACACACCGGGCATGAAGGCCACCGGAATGAACACGGCAATGATGGAAAAGGTGGTGGCGGCGACGGCCAGACCAATCTCGGCCGTGCCTTCCAGTGAGGCCGTGCGCCGGTCGGAGCCGCGTTGCATGTGGCGCACGATGTTTTCCCGCACCACGATCGCATCGTCAATCAGCACGCCAATGGCCAGGGACAGCCCCAGCAGGGTCATGAAATTCAGCGTGAATCCGCACAGCCATACGGCGATGAAGGCGGCGATCACCGACGTTGGCAGGCTGAGCGCCGTGATCAGCGTGGAGCGCCAGGAGTTCAGGAAGGCGTAGACGACAAAAATGGTCAGCATGGCACCCAACATGAGAGACTCGATCACGTTGTTGAGGCTGCGCTGCGCGTCGACGCCACCGTCCCGCGTGATCTCCAGCTTGGGTCCGGGACGATCCTTTTCAAACTCGGTGTTGATCTCCTTGACCAGCTTGCGCACATCGTTGGCCACGCTGACCGTGCTGGCATCGCGAGAGCGCGTCACAAAGATGCCGACATTGGGCTTTCCGCTGCGGATGCTGAAGCCGCTGATATCGGCAAAGCCGTCGCTGATGCTGGCCACGTCGGCCAGTCGCACGATCTGTCCGCCAAAGCGTTTTACAACAATGCTTTGAAACTCTTGCGGTGACTCTATGCGCCCCACCAGGCGAATACTTTCCTCGTCAAACCGGCTTTGCACCTTGCCCACCGGGGCGTTCGAGTTTTGAGAGCGCAGCGCGGCCACCACTTCGCCCACCGACAGGTTGTGCTCGCGCAGTTTCTCGGCGCGCAGCAGCACCGACAGTTCCCGCTTCAGGGAACCACTGACGGTGACCGTGGCGACACCGGCAATGCCACGCAACTTGTCGGCCAGCACATCTTCGGACAGGCGTGAAATTTCGGCGTGGGTCTGCGTGCTGGAAGACAGGGCCATGTTCATGATCGGCTGCGCTGCCGGGTCAAAGCGTCGCACCACGGGTTCGCGCATTTCGGTGGGCAACTTGTAGCGGGCGCTGGAGATGACGGTGCGCACATCATCGGCCGCCTCGATCATGTTCTTCTTGAATGAAAACTGGATCCAGAAGCTGGCATTACCCTCGCTGCTGGTGGAGTAGACCTCGGTCGCGCCCTGTACACTTTGCAGCGACTTCTCCAACCGGTTGACAATCTCGCGCTCCACCGAATCCGGCGAAGCCCCAGGGTAGGCAATAAAGACCTGAATGCCCGGTATTTCGACATCCGGGTTCTGGTTGACCCGCAGCTTGTTGAGCGCCAACAGGCCCAGAGCCATCAGCGCAATGATCAAGACGACAGTGGGCGTGGGCCGCTTGATGCTGAAGTCAGACAGGAACATTTAGGCCCCCTTGGCAGCGGATGCGGCCGATGCCGCAGCAGGAGCGGCCGATGCAGCCGCAGCAGGCGCCTTGGCACTGACCAGCTCGACGCTCTGGCCCTCCTTGAAGCCTGAACTCGGGCTGCGAAGGATGATGTCGCCATCGGCCAGACCGCTGCGCACTTCAAAATTTCCGGTGCGGGGATCCCGCGCACCAAGCGCCAGAACGGTCAGGTTCAGCGTGTTGCCCTTGACGCGCCAGACCGATGCCTTGTCGCCCGCGCGCACCACCACCGATTCTGGCAGCGTGACAGCCTTGACACTGGTCGCCTCGATGTTTCCCTCGGCGTACAGGCCAGCGACGCGTGGCTGATTGGCATCGCTGAAGCCGACCAGCACCTCCACCTGACGGGTCACGTCGTTGGCACTCGGGTCCACGCGCGTCACCTTGCCGCGAAACTCCCGTCCCGCGTAACCGTTGATGCGAAAGCTCACCGCCTGCCCGACGCTGACGACACTGATCTTGTCAGCCGATACGCGTCCGACAAAGCGCATGCTGCTGGGGTCAACCACCTTGAGCAGTTCCTTGCCGACCGATGCCGTATCGCCGGCCGACACCTTGCGGTCGCTGACCACGCCGTCGAACGGGGCACGCACGATGGTGCGGTCAAGTTGCTGGCGTGCCAGCACGGCACGTGCTGCGGAGGCCGACAACTCGCTTTGCGCAGCGTTGAGCCGCACCTCGGCATCGTCGAGCACCTGCAACGAGGTCATGCCCGAGGCCCTCAGTGTCTTGAGGCGTTGCAGATTGCGCTCCGCCTGGTCCAGCGCCAGTGTGGCGTTGCGAACATTGGCCTCGGCCGACTGCAGGTTGTCGCGAATGGACGTTTGGTCCAGACGCACCAAAATATCACCGCGGCGCACAGCATCGCCATTTTCCTTCAGCACCTGCATCACCACCGCCGATATCTCGGCCCGCAGATCGGCCTTGCGCTCCGGCTGGATGGAGCCGGTCACAACCGGTCCCGAAGACAGCGCATTGGCCTGAACGGTCAGTATGTCCTCGGGCGCGATGGTCAATTTTGCCGGCGCAGCTGCGTCGTCTTTCTTGGCCCCTTTGCCCGGAAATTTGTCGCAAGCAGTGAGGCTTGCAAGCAGCGTGACAACAAGCACAAGAAGGCGCAGCATAGAAAAGTCTCCGAGGGAAAACGAATTGACTGGGGGGATCCGCATGATTGATATTATTCAGACCCATGCGCAACGGGACCGATTATGGCGTTGGCCACCAAGGGCTGCGCGCAAAGGGGAATACCTCGGCGAAAGTGCTTTGGGTCATGAAAGGCTCCAAACTGTGTTGGCAGGCAATGTACGCGAAGCCCAACCCTCACGCAGCCGCTTTGTGACCAACAACCGCCTCGCGCGACGATCTGCCGATTTCCGGCCCCCAGTTGACGCCGCCAGCCGGCCCGGCTTGTACAAGCACCCCGCATCAAGCGCAGGGACAGCCCGCATCATTTGAGCAAAGTCATCTCGAAAAACTGCGCCACCGAATAGAAGTAATAGTTCGCATTGGCCTTGCGCGCAAAACCGTGGCCCTCGTTATCAGCCAGCAAATACCAGACCGGTGTGCCGTTGTTGCGCACCGCAGCCACCATCTGCTCAGCCTCGGTGTAGGGCACACGCGGATCGTTCTTGCCTTGCACCACAAGCAGCGGAACCCTGATCTCCTTCGCGTTGTTCAGGGGCGCAATCTTTTCCATGAATGCGCGCATCTGGGGATCGCGCTCGTCACCGTACTCGACGCGCCGCAAGTCGCGCCGGTAGCTCTCCGTGTTTTTCAGGAACGTGACGAAATTGCTGATTCCCACCGAATCCACAGCACCACGCAACAAGTCGCTGTAATCCACCGCCATGGCCAGACTCATGTAACCCCCATAACTACCACCGCTGACCACCACGCGACTGGCATCGAGCCTTGGATGCGTGCCAAGCCATTTCAGAAATGCCCCGCCATCCTTGACCGAATCCTTGCGCTTGAAACCGTTGTCCAGATCCGTGAAACTCTTGCCGTAGCCGACCGAGCCGCGCACATTGGGCAGCAGAATGGCAAGCCCCATTTCGTTCAGGTAGTAGTTCCAGCGCCCCATGAACCGCACCGTCGACTGCCCTTCCGGCCCGCCATGAAAGTCGACCACGACCGGGCGCTTTCCGGGGAATCTGGCCGCATCGGGCAGATACAGCCAGCCGCTGACCGGCAAACCGTCAAAGCTCCTGATCTGCACCAGTTCAGGGCTGACGAACCGGCCCGGATCGATGCCGGTTGCGCTGCGGGCGGTCGTCCAGCGCTGCAACTTGCCGGCGCCGATTTCGTAGCTGTAGACATCACCCGGACTTTGCGGCGAGTTCAGGGAAAACGCAAAGCGGCCGGCGTCGGTCTCATGCCAGCGGCCACCGCTGACGGAGCCGGCCGGGATGCCCGGACGGTCCAATTCCTTGCCGCTGGCGGCATCGAACAGACGAACCTCGTCGCGGCCGTTGTTGTTCACGACCGCCAGCAGCCGACTGCCGTCCCTGGACAGAGCGAAGTCCTTGACGTCCCAGGGAATGTGACCCGAAAGGACCCTGACCTTGCGGGTCGACAGTTCGTACACCGCCAGCTCGAAAAACTCTCCGCCCTGATTTGTGGTGAAAAACAGGCGCTGCCGGTCCGGGCTCCACTCGATGCTGTCAAAACCCGCCTTCGCGCCGTCCTCAGCCGGCAGTATCTTCTCGCGCGCACCGGTCCTGGCATCGATCAGATAGACATCCGAGTCGCCCCGGGTGCGGTACTGCACGGCGGCGATGCGCTGGTCGTCGGCACTAAAACGGTAGTCACCCCAGCCACCGCCCGGAAGCTCCGTCAGCCGTCTTCTCGACTCGGGCTTGAGCGGGTCGATCAGGCTCAGCGTGGTCACAATGTTGTCGCGCCTGCCGCCCTGCGCGGTCCGGTCCAGCGGCATCGCCGATATCAGCAGACGTTCGCCGCCGCGCGTCCATAGTGCGCTGCTGCGCTCATCGGGTGTCGACAACAGAACCGACTGGCGGGTGTCGAGATCCATCCGATAAATCAGCGTCGCCTCGTTGCCGCCGCTGTCGCGTGCATAGACGATGTACTTGCCATCGACCGGATTGAAGGTTGCCGTCGAAATCGGGTCCGGAAAATCGGTCAACTTTTCCGGCTTGCCGCCTGGCGCGGCGAGCCGGTAGATCTGTGTCGTGTTGGCCCCGGCCTCCCGATGGCGCACCAGCATCACCGGCTCCCTGGGATGCCAGTCAACAAAACCATAGGCGCCAAACTCGGCATAGGGCGCGACGCGCTCGGCGATGCTGGCTGCAATGCCGGGCATGCCATCGGTCTTCAGGTTGGCGTTGGGCACCAGCATGCTGACGGCGTCCTCGGCACCAGCCGCAACAGCGCTCAGGGCCAGCGCAAGAGCGCAGGCCCACATCGATCGTTTCATCAAATCTCCGGTGGTTTCCCGCTTGCCATCAGGTCGACGCCTTCGACCCGGCTTCGCGCTCCTTGAACACCGCGGCGCAGGCAGCACGTGTTTCGTCCCCGGAGGGCAGACTGGCGCAGACGCTGTCAAGCTGGGACTTCAACCGGTTCAAGACGGGTGCGTACTGGCCCTTCTGATTCCATGTCAGCAGACGCTGGCCCATTCTCTCCAGACCGCGCCGGTTGCGCTCGTAGAAGGTCTCCGGGACTGCTTCGAGCTCGGCCAGCACGCCGGCGGCGGCCTTCTCGATGCGTGGCGCATCCTGCGGCGCCAGCTCGATCAGGCGATTCACATAGCCAACGCCCCACTGCAGACGCGTTGCCGATCCCTTCGAGCCATTCCAGGCCTGCTCGGCCCAGTCCAGCGCCGCACTCTTGTCGCCCCGCGCCCTGGCGTTGGAGGCAAGCACCAGCATGTGATAGTAGGGCGACAGCGCCTTCGGCAACTCGGCCTTCAGCATCGCGTCGGACTCGTCCAGCAGCCCGGCCTCGCTCAGCAGGTCGGCCGCATTCGGAATCACGGCCTGGCGCTCATAGGTGCTGATCGAGGCCTTGTCGGCCGCACTGGCTGCCGCACGCACCTGGCTCAGCAGGCCGGCATCGAGTACGACTTTTTCGGTCTTTGGCAGACCGAGCCTGGCCAGCGCCAGCTTGGTCGAGACGGCGGACAGCCGATCGGAAGTGGACAGCTTGCCATCCGCGGCAAAGCGGTCCAGCGCCGCGTTCCAGGCCGCCAGCAGCGCAGCGCGCTCGGCGCTGCCGGCACCGGTCAGGGACGGCACGATCTCCGGACCGTAGTTCACCAGCAGATCGAAGTTGCTGCGCACCAGCACAGCGTCGCCCAGAAGCTGCTGCACGCGGGCCAGAGCCGCAGCCTTGTCCGGCAAGGCCGACTTGTCCTGCGCTGTCGCCACAATCGCCTTCAAGGCCAGGCGGGACGAGGCCTCTGCCTGCGCGCTCGGGCAGGCCTGCGCCAGCTTGTGCAAGGTCGCTGCCCGCTCCTTCTGCGCAACCAGTTGGGCTTCGTCCTGCTCCCATGAGTAGAACGCGAGCAAACGCCAGGCGTCGGGCGCCAGCGCCGCGCCGCGACCGGCCAGCACCGCAGAGAGCGACTCCTTGGCCGAACTGCCCGCAGCCAGCCCCAGACCCAGCACTTGCATGTACTGGGACGCTTCCACCTCGCCCGGCAAGCGCGTCAGTTCGGTGCCATCGGGCCGGAACAGAATCATGGTCGGATAGCCGCGCACCTTGAAGCGCGCGCCCAGTTTCTGCGCGCCCTGCGTGTCGCCGTCCAGATAGACCGGCACGAACAGCTTGCTGCGGTCGATGAAGTCCCGCCGATTGAAGACGGTCGCCTTGATCTGGTTGCAGGGCGGGCACCAGACCGCGCCCCAGTACAGAAAGACCGGCTTGTTGGCTGCTTTGGCCTGGGCGAATATCGGATCGATATTGGCGCCGTCGGGCTTGACCCAGGCCACTGCGGCCGCAGGTACTGCGGCTGCGGGAGCGTCCGGCGCCTTGGAACAGGCCTGCAGCAGCAGGCTCAGGATTGCAGCCGCAACAATTCGCTTCATTCAAGCATCCTTTGAGCTATGCGGCCGCCAGACCACGCGGAATGGCACCCAGCAGCTGCTGGGTATAGGGGTGCTGCGGTCGCGCGTAGATTTCCTCGGAACTGCCCCGCTCGACAATTTCGCCCTCGCTCATCACCAGGATTTCATCGGCCATGTACTTCACCACCGCCAGGTCGTGGCTGATGAAGACGTAGGTCAGGCCAAACTCGTCCTGCAGGTCCAGCAGCAGATTGAGCACCGTGGCCT
>JBMOJJ010000193.1:0-7164 GCA_049315845.1 Rhodoferax sp. | reverse complement strand
GCCCAGGCCGCCAAGGGTTCAGGGCGCTGGATCAGCGATCGGGAATGGACCTTTGAATTTGAGAGCGATCTTCCGGCCGGTGTCACCTGTTCTTTGCAACCGCGCGAAGGCATCAAGTCAACCAAGGGAGCTGAGCTGAAAATCACAGGCCGCCATGCATTCAACACCGGCGGACCTTCGGTTCAGAACATCATTCCCGACGCCGGAAGTCGGATCGATGAAGAGCAATACTTTATCCTGCAGCTCAGCGGTCCGGCGACGCCATCCAGTGTCCAGGCCAGCGTCTGGTGCGCGGTCGACGGCCTCGGCGAGCGCGTGCCAGTGCGACTGATCGACGGCAAAGACCGCGCCGCCCTGCTCAAGGCGCAAAACCTGGAACTGGCCGCCGTGAAATCGGGCCCTAGCATCGTGATCCTGTCCTGCAACCGACGCCTGACGCCATCGGCCAAGCTGCAACTGGTCTATGACAAGGGAGTCGCAAGCCCTGCCAGCGGCGATGGCACGGCCAAGGGGCTGGTCAACTCGGTGCAAAAGCGCTTTGACTTCACCGTGCGTGAACCCTTTGTCGCCAGTTTCAACTGCGAACGCGAAAACGCCCAGTCCGACTGCTTTCCGACCCGGCCGATGACCGTGAATTTCAACGCGCCGGTGCCCCTCAAGCTGGCGCAGGGCATACGGTTGAAGTCGGACCGGGACAGCTACAAGCCCACCTTTTCGCTGGAAGACGGCGACGGCCTGGTCGACAGTGCGTCGTTCAAGCCGGTCTTTCCCGAGCAGACAAGATTCACCCTGGAGTTGCCCGGCGACTTCAAGGACGTATCTGGCAGGGCGCCGCGCAATGCGGCCAGTTTCCCTCTGAAGGTGGCCACCGGAGCGATGCCTGCACTGGCCAAATTCGCCGTGGCACCCTTTGGAATCGTGGAGCGATTCTCTGAGCCCGATGGCGTTGCCATGCTGGCGGTCACACTGCGCAATGTCGAGGCGGCGCTGCCGATCAAGGGGCTGAACGCTGAATTGGGCAAGGTCCCGGCGGCCGGCAAGGTCAGCGAGCTCAAACCCAGCGCTGACGCCGACATCATTGCCTGGTTCCGCAAGGTACAGCATTATGACCAGAGCACGGTATCACGCAAGAGAGCCGCTGCCGATGTGAAGGGGCCGCTGCCCAAGGTGCTGGAGGAAGGGGACAAGGCCGATGTGCAGAGCCGCATGCTGTCCTTGCTGCAGGGGCAGCCCGGCGTAACGACGCTGGATTTGCCCCGGACCGCCAGCAAGGACCTGCGCCCCTTTGAAGTCGTTGGCATACCGCTCTCGCCAGGCTTTCATGTGATCGAAATCGCGTCGCAAAAGCTGGGTGCATCGCTGCTGGACCCGCGCCATGGAGGTGATCGAACCATGTATGTGCGCACCTCGGCGCTGGTGACCAATCTGGGTGTGCATTTCAAGCTCGGGCGCGAGAACGCGCTGGCGTGGGTGACTTCGCTGGACAAGGGGCTGCCGGTGCCCAACGCCAAGGTGCAAGTGTCGGATTGCCGAGGCGTCGAGCTGGCCAGCGCCCTCACCAACGCACAAGGCATTGCGAGCCTGCAAGGCATCTCGCCGGTCGCGCCCAGTTGCCAGGATGAAGGCAGCTATTCGCAAGCTTACTTCGTGAGTGCGCGCGCCACGCAAGCGGGCCTGACGGACATGGCCTTCACCTGGAGCGACTGGCAGCGCGGCATCGAGCCCTGGCGCTTCAATGTGCCCACCAGTGGCGAGCAGATTCCGGATGCGCGTGCGCACACCATTTTCGACCGGACGCTGCTGCGGGCGGGGGAGACGGTCTCGATGAAGCACATTCTGCGGACCGAAACGGCGCAGGGTTTCGGACTGCCGACAACGCAGCCTTCAATGCTCGAAGTCACGCATGTGGGCAGTGGTCAGCAGTACACGCAAGCCCTGGTCTGGCGCAAGACAGCCACCGCGGGCATCAGCGCCGAGAGCACGCTTGCGATCCCGCCCGCTGCCAAGCTCGGCGTGTACGAGGTGCAGCTGCGGGGCGCTGACGGCGAGCGCAGTTACTTGAGCGGCCAGTTTCGGGTTGAAGAATTTCGACTTCCCGTTCTCGAAGGCCGGATCACACCGGTGGACAAGAAGGCGCTGGTCAACGTGAAGGCGATACCGGTTCAGGTACAGGTCAATCATGTCTCCGGCGGTGCGGCGGTGAACCTGCCGGTGCGCGTGTCGGCGCTGGTGCGTGACAAGACGGTGAGCTACAGCGATTATTCGGAATTCAGCTTCCAGAGCCCGCGCGGCCGGCGCGAGGCCGGCGCCGAGGGCGAAGAGGACGCCGGCGCAACACAGGGCTCCCGGGTGATCGCCGACAAGCTGGCCATCGCATTGGACAAATCAGGATCGGGCAGGCTCACCATCGACAAGGTCCCGGTCGCGGAACAGCCGCAGGAGCTGCTGCTGGAGGCCAGTTATTCGGACCCCAATGGCGAGGTTCAGACCATTCGCAGTATCAGCACGCTGTGGCCGGCCAGCGTGGTGGCGGGCATCAAGGCCGAAGGCTGGGTATCCATCAGCCGGAAGGTCAAGTTTCATGCCCTGGCACTGGATCTGAACGGCAAGGCGCTGGCCGACGTGCCGCTGGAGGTGAAGGCCGTCGCCCGCATCACGACCAGCAGCCGCAAGCGCATGGTGGGCGGCTTCTACACCTACGACAACAAGACCAGCACCAAGGAACTCGGTTCGGTTTGCCGCGGCAAGAGCGATTCACGCGGCTTGCTCCTGTGCGAGGCGGAACTGGGCGAACCGGGCGAAGTGGAACTGGTGGTCAATGCCAAGGATCCGGCGGGCAACAGCAGCCAAGCCGCCAGTTCGGTCTATGTCACAAGGCATGGCGAGCTGTGGTTTGGTGGCGAGAACCACGACCGCATGGATCTGCTGCCGGAGAAGAAAAGCTATCAGCCGGGAGAACTTGCCAAGTTCCAGGTGCGCATGCCGTTTCGATTTGCCACCGCGCTGGTCGCGGTGGAGCGCGAAGGCATCATGGACACGCAGGTGGTTCAGCTCAGCGGTCAGGATCCCACCGTCAGCCTGAGGATCAAGGAAGGCTGGGGTCCGAACGTCTACGTCAGCGTGCTGGCCTTGCGCGGGCGCCTGCGTGAAGTGCCGTGGTACAGCTTCTTTACCTGGGGCTACCAGGCGCCGCGCGAATGGTGGACATCCTTCTGGTACGAGGGTCGCGAATACGTGGCGCCTACCGCCTTTGTCGATTTGAGCAAGCCCGCTTTCCGGCTCGGCATGGCCGAGATCCGGGTGGGCAGCAAGGACCACCAACTCGATGTCAGCGTCAGGGCTGACCGGGAAAGCTACCCGGTTCGCGGCCAGGCCCGGGTCACGATTCAGGTCAAGCTGCCCAATGGCCAGCCTGCGGCAGGGTCTGAAGTGGCGCTTGCTGCGGTCGACCAGGCCTTGCTCGAATTGATGCCCAACGCCAGCTGGAATTTGCTCGATGCGATGTTGCAGCGACGCGCCTGGGGTGTTCAGACATCGACGGCGCAAATGCAGATCATCGGCAGGCGCCATTTTGGCCGCAAGGCGGTGGCCGCCGGTGGTGGCGGCGGGCGCAGCAGCACGCGCGAACTGCTCGACACGCTGCTGCTTTGGAACCCCAGGGTACAACTCGATTCCAACGGGCAGGCGGTGCTGACCGTTCCCCTGAACGATGCGCTGACAACTTTCAGGATCGTGGCGGTAGCCGATGCTTCGCTGGGGCTTTTTGGCACAGGTTCAACCACGATCCGCGCCACGCAGGACCTTCAAATCATCAGCGGCCTGCCCCCATTGGTCCGCGAAAGTGACCAGTTCCGTGCCCAGTTCACTTTGCGCAACACCACCAGCAAAGCGATGAAAGCCGTGGTCACGCCGCGCGCGACGCTGCTCGACCTGAAGGCACAGTCGGTGGAGATCCCCGCTGGTGATTCGCGCGAAGTGTGGTGGACCGTGACCGCCCCAGTGCAGCTCGCGCAGTTGCGCTCAGAGGCCATTTTGTGGGAGATCGAGGCCAGGGACACGATCGCCGGAGCGCGCGACGCCTTGAAATCACGGCAGCGCATCATCCCGGCCGTGCCTCTGACAGTGCAACAGGCCGCGCTGGTGTCGATTGACGGGCAGTTCAAGCTGGAGCTTGGTCTGCCTGCCGACGCGCTGCCTGGCCGCGGCGGCCTGAAGATGACGCTGCAACCCAGGCTGGCCGAAGGCTTGCCGGGCGTGCGCGACTGGTTTGCCAACTACCCGTTTATCTGCCTGGAGCAGAAGATCAGCCGGGCGGCCGGCCTGCGCGACGCCAGCATGTGGAAAACGATGCTCGGGCAAATCCCCAGTTACCTTGATTCCGACGGCTTGGCCGGATACTTCCCGCCGCGCGACGGAGAGTCCAACAAAGGCAGCGACACGCTGACCGCCTACCTGCTGGCCAGCGCGCACGAGGCCGCCGGTCTGGACCCTGCGTTTGCCCTCAGCGACGAAGTCCGCGCTCCGATGGAGCGCGGACTGGCAAGTTTTGTGGAAGGCCGGATTCAGCGCGAGTTCTGGAGTCCCCGCAAGGATCTGGACGTGCGCAAGCTCGCTGCGATCGAGGCGCTGTCCCGTTACGGCAAGGCGCAGGCGCGCATGCTGGGCTCGATCACGATGGCGCCGAATCAATGGCCGACCCACGCGGTGATTGACTGGCTCAACATCCTCAAGCGCGTGGCCGCCGTGCCTGAGCGCGACAAGCGTCTGGCAGAGGCCAACCAGATCCTGCGCTCGCGCCTGAGTTTCCAGGGCAGCAGGCTGATGTTCGGCACCGAGCGAGACGACTACTGGTGGTGGCTGATGCAGAACGCAGACGTGAACGGCGCTCGGCTTATCCTGGCCGTGATGGACGACCCGGCCTGGAAGGACGACATGGGCCGTCTGGTCGGCGGATTCATTGGGCGCCAGCAGCAGGGTGCCTGGCACACCACGACCGCAAACCTGTGGGGTGGCCTGGCGCTGGAGAAGTTTTCCGCGAAGTACGAAGCTGTTGCCGTCACCGGCAGCACCCGGGCGGCGATGGGCAACGCGAGCGCAGCGGTGGACTGGAGCAAGGTCGATCGGATCGAGAGATCGGATGCATCCGGCGCAGCGCATCAGGCAAGCTGGTTTGGCGCACCGTCTGCCAGCGCGAGCCTGCGCAACAACAGCATCACACTTCCCTGGGGCAAGACCGCGGCAAAGGACACGCTGATCGTTACCCATCAGGGGACCGGAAAACCCTGGCTCACTCTGCAGTCTGTGGCGGCGGTCCCGCTGAAGGAATCGTTCAGCGCCGGATACCAGATCAAGAAGACGGTTGAACCGCTGGAACAGGCAAACAAGAGCCTTGCTGCGGGCAGCTACACCCGCGGCGATGTGCTGCGCGTTACATTGGAGGTGAATGCCTCCGCCGACATGAGCTGGGCCGTGATCACCGATCCGATCCCGGCTGGAGCCACCCTCCTTGGCGGCGGTCTGGGTCGCGACTCCGAAATCGCCAGCAGGGCCGAGAAGAGTTCTGGCCAGGGATGGAGCGCGTTTGAGGAACGCAGCTTCGAGTCATTCCGCAGCTACTACGCGTTCCTGCCCAAAGGCGTGCTGAAGACGCAGTACACGATCCGATTGAACAACGTCGGCGAGTTCTCGCTGCCGCCGTCGCGCGTCGAAGCCATGTACGCGCCGGAAATGTTTGGCGAGGCGCCCAACGCGAGGATGAAAGTTGAGGCAGTGCGGTGACCGGTCCGCGCTCCCTGCTAGCCGGGCTTCTGCTGGGCGCTTGCGCGTGCCAAGCCGGGGCCATGGTCGGCTTCAATGAGGTCAGGAGCGGCTTCAGGTCGTCCGACACGCTGATCCTGGACCGCAACGGCGACTTGCTGCACCGTTTGCGCACCGATGCGACGGTTCGACGCGGTCAGTGGGTTGCGCTGGCGGATGTGTCACCCGCGCTGCGCAGGGCGCTGGTGATGAGCGAGGACAAGCGCTTCTACGAGCACAGCGGGATCGATTGGCGGGCCGTCTCGGCTGCGGCGTGGGGCAATCTGTGGAACAGCAAGACCCGAGGCGCTTCGACCATCACGATGCAGCTCGCGGCCTTGCTGGACGATGACTTGAAGCGTTCAGCGGGTGGACGCAGCCTGGTTCAGAAGATCGACCAGACCGTTTCGGCGCAGCTGCTGGAGCGCAACTGGCACAAGGATCAGATTCTGGAGGCCTACCTCAACCTGGTGCCATTTCGTGGCGAGCTGGTCGGCGTTGATGCTTTGAGCCAAACCCTTTTTGGCAAGGCCGCGCACGGACTCGTCGAGGACGAGGCGGCAGTGGCGGCTGCCCTGGTTCGCTCGCCCAACGCGAAGCAGGCGCAGCTGACACAACGCGCCTGCAGTGTCCTCAAGATGATGCAACTCCCGGATGTGAGAACCGCGCCGGCAGAGTCGGTCCCGACCCACTGCGAAGGGTTGGACACGTTTGTCGCCGGGGCGCTGCAACGCCGGGCGTATGACCCGAGCGCGGGTATTGCGCCTCACCTGGCGCAGCAGCTGACACGCGCCGCGAAAGCCCGGGCCCCAACCATCCCTGCGACATTGCGCACCAGTCTGCGCGCACCGCTGCAGCGTTTCGCACTGCAAGCGCTGCAGAGACAGCTGCGCGAATTGCGCGGGCGCCACGTCGAGGACGGTGCGATTGTGGTGTTGGACAACGCCAGCGGCGAGGTGCTGGCCTGGGTCGGGTCGTCGGGGGAACTGAGCGGCGCCGCCGAGGTCGATGGCGTGACCGCGCTGCGCCAGCCGGGCTCCACGCTCAAGCCCTTCCTGTACGCTCAGGCGATTGCCGAGCGGCGGATGACAGCGGCGTCCCTGGTGGAGGATGCCAGCACCCAGATCCAGACCGCGGATGGCCTGTACATCCCGCAGAACTACGACCACCACTTCAAAGGCTGGGTTTCGGCGCGCACCGCCCTGGCCGCATCGCTCAACGTGCCGGCCGTGCGCACGCTGGTGATGGTGTCGCCCGAATCCTTCGCGCGCGGGCTGCGCGCGGCCGGCCTGCCGCTGCCCGAGAACGGCGACTACTACGGCTACAGCCTGGCGCTGGGCAGCGCCGAGGTCACGCTGCTGTCGCTGA
>JBMOJJ010000556.1:0-1644 GCA_049315845.1 Rhodoferax sp. | reverse complement strand
TGCCCGACAAGTTCGCCGAGTCCAGCAACCTATTTGTCAGTGGTAGCGGCATCATTCAGTATGCGCCGATCAGCCCATTTGGCTACAACGGAGCGTTCTATTACGTTCGCCTGAACGTCAAGTTGTAGCGTTACCTGGCACGCAGGAGCAAAGATGGACGGGCGTTGTCCACGGTGAATATGGACACGGTGGACACCAGTTCCTGGGCCTGAGATTTGAGGCCGCTGGCCGCTGCCGCCATTTCTTCGACCAGCGCTGCATTCTGCTGTGTGACATGGTCCATCTGGTGGATCGCTTCCCCGACCTGCGCTACGCCCTGGCTCTGGGCACTGCTGGCGGCGCTGATGTCGCCCATCAGTTCGGTGACGCGTTTGATGGAACTCACCACCTCGGTCATGGTCACACCCGCCTGATCGACCAATGCCGATCCCTTTTCGACACGCTCGACACTGGCGCTGATGAGGGACTTGATCTCCTTGGCTGCATCGGCCGAGCGACCAGCCAGCGAGCGCACTTCGCTGGCCACCACGGCAAATCCGCGGCCTTGCTCACCCGCGCGTGCAGCCTCCACCGCCGCGTTGAGCGCAAGAATGTTGGTCTGGAATGCAATGCCATCAATGACGCCAATAATGTCGGCGATCTTCCGTGACGCATCATTGATGCCGCGCATCGTTTCCACCACCTGGCCCACTACCTCTCCGCCGTGCACAGCGACGGTGCTGGCGGTCATCGCCAGTTGGTTGGCCTCGTGGGCCTTGTCAGCATTTTGGGTGACCGTGTCGCGCAGTTCCCCCATGGAAGCGGCGGTCTGTTCCAGCGTGCTGGCCTGGCTCTCGGTTCGGGCACTGAGATCGCTGTTGCCCTGTGCGATTTCGGCGCTTGCGGAGGCAACGCTTTGCGAACCATCGCGCACGCGCCCAACAATTCCCGCAAGATCCTCACGCATCGACTTGATCGCATACAGCAAACTCGTCTGGTCGCCCGACTTGAGCACCACTTCGGTCGTCAAATCACCCGCAGCGATGCGGTGCGTCACGTCGGTGGCGTAGTCAGGCTCACCACCGAATTGTTGGAGCAAACTGCGTGTCACGAACAAGGCGATGACCGTCAACATCACTGCAAGCAGTAGGCAGCCGACCACGATCGTGACAAAGCGAACCTGCACTGAAGAAGCAATCGTATCGGCGTAAACACCCGAGCCAACCACCCAGCCCCAAGGCGCAAACCCTTTGACATAAGAGATCTTGGGCACCGGGTTGGTGCTGCCGGGCTTGGGCCACATATATGGCACGAATCCACCGCCACTGGATTTAACTGTTTTGACAAACTCGACAAACAGGTGTTTACCGTTGGGATCCTTGTTGTCGGTCAAGTCGGTGCCATCGAGTTCGGGCTTGATCGGATGCATCACCATTTTTGGGTGCATGTCATTGATCCAGAAATACTCGGACCCGTTGTAGCGCAAGGATTTCAGGGCTTCGAGCGCCTGTTTCTTGCCCTCGGCTTCGTCAATCTTGCCTTTGCTGACCAGGCCGTGGAAATGGGCTACCAGCGCCAACGCGGTTTCAACATTCTGGCGAACCCCATCGTGGCGCTCATCGGTCATGATCTTGCGTTCGGAGAACATGGATACACCGGCCTGGA
>JBMOJJ010000555.1:0-1654 GCA_049315845.1 Rhodoferax sp. | reverse complement strand
TTGCCATGCACAACATGCCGGGGCACCCGCAGGGTCAACTGTTGCTGCGCGACGGGCCCACCATGGCCTCGTCTGACAGTATCCTGATTACCCTGCAGGGCGTGGGTGGCCATGGTGCAGTGCCGCAACGTGCGGTCGATCCCGTGGTGGCCGGAGCGACCATCGTGCTGGGACTGCAATCCATCGTCGCGCGCAACATCGACCCGCTGCAAATGGCTGTGATCACCGTAGGCGCCTTCAACGCTGGCAGTGCGCATAACGTCATACCTGAGTCCGCCACGCTCAAGCTCAGCGTGCGCGCACTCGACCGCGACGTGCGCGAAACGCTGCTGCGCCGCATCCGTGAACTCGTCACGGCGCAGGCGCAGAGTCTTGGCGTCACTGCTCGCATCGACTCTGTGAGCAGTTACCCTGTGCTGGTCAACACCTTGGCCGAGACGGATTTCGCGCGCCGTGTGGCGGTGGAACTTGTTGGCGCGAGCCTTGTTGTACCGCAGACGCGGCCACTGACCGGTAGCGAAGACTTCGCTTTTTTTCTGGAACAGGTGCCAGGCAGTTACCTGCTGATTGGCAATGGTGACGGGGCAAGCGACGGCCATGGGGCGTGCATGGTGCACAACTCCGCTTACGACTTCAACGACGCCAACCTGCCCATCGGCGCAGCGTACTGGACACTGCTGACCGAACGCTTTCTGGCGGATTGACCAGGCCTGCTTTCTGATCAGGCAGCCACATCGGAGTCACAGGGGGAGGGATTTCCCTCCCCCTTGGCACTTCCAAAAAGCGCATTTGGCGCTTGCCTATTGAATGTATAACGTATACGATATCCAAAAAGCAACTAGGCAAAGCCACTTTTCAGCCGCATCATGACCCCGACACTGACACCGATCAACCGCCCGGCAGGGCTGGCCAACCAGGTTCACCAGACGCTGCGTGAATACCTGGGCAGTCGCGTCCTGCGGCCTGGACAGCCTTTGCAGGAAGCCACCCTGGCGCAGCAGTTGGGTGTGTCCCGCACTCCCGTGCGCGAGGCGCTGGCACGCTTGTTGAGCGAAGGTCTGATCGCCGGTGACGGACGCAGTTTCATGGTACCCATTTTGTCGGATGGGGATGTGGACGAAATCTACCAGCTGCGCGGCATTCTGGAGCCCGCCGCACTGGCTTGGGTGGCGCAATCAAATTACCAACCAGCGGCATTGCAGGAGTTGGAAGCCGCTTTTGAACGGGCCAAAACAGCTCATGCCAGCAGTGATGTGGACGCATTCCGCGAGGCAAATGCACGATTTCACCAAACTTGGCAGGGACAGGTGACCAACCAGCGTCTGATCGGTGCGATCGAGCGGTATGCCGGGCACGTGCGCTACTTGCGGGTCTTGACGCTGGGCAGTGAACCGGCGCGCAAGGCCACGCTGTCAGGCATGAAGAAGATTCATTCGGCGCTGCGCCGTCGGGACCCGGAAAGTGCTGAGCGTGTCATGCGTGAGCACCTTGGGACAGCCCGCAAGTTCCTGCGCAGCGAACTTGACGAAATCGAACGCGAGGCGCAGGCCGAAGGCTCGGCTGAAGCGAGCCCCCCAACTTGATAACAACGAAGGCAAGATCATGTCCCTGAATGTCGAAATCCCCTATGGCCTCTACTGGAGCACGCCCTTTG
>JBMOJJ010000192.1:0-7231 GCA_049315845.1 Rhodoferax sp. | reverse complement strand
TCCCGCCAACCACATCGCCGGCGACCCGGCCGGGATCCGGCCCCTGAAGCGCCACTTCGCCGGACTGGCTTCGCTGGTCGAACTGGAAAACGGCGCCGCCGGTCTGTTGGTGTTTAGCCAGGACTGGCGCGTGGCGCGCAAGCTGACCGAGGACGCCGCCGTGCTGGAGCACGAAATCATCGTCGAGGTTCAGGGCCAGGTGACGCCTGACACGCTGATGCGGCTGAATCAGGGCTTGAGTTCCGACTCAAAACCGCTGCCGCGCGTGCGGGTCAGCGTCAACAGCACCAGCGAGAACTCCTGCAAGCTGCGCTTCGCGGTCAAAGGCGCGCATCCCGGGCTGCTGGCCTATCTGTGCGAGCGCGTGCGCCTGAAGATCCTGGCAATGAAGCGGATCCGCGTTGGCCGCGTTGGCTTGGGTCATTTGCCGGCCGGCCAGTGGCGCTATCTGCAGACGCATGAACGCTTCTGAGGCACCGCGTCGGGCGCCTCGGCGTTGGCAGGCTAAAAGTATTCGATAATCGGGCCCGCATTGATTTGGATCCACTTATGTTGTTGCGCTCATTCAAGTTGTTCGTTGCCGCCCTGATGGCTGCACTGTTGTCGGTGGCCTGTACCGGTTCTGGCGACCCGGCGGCCGCTCCAACCGGCCTGGCGGTCAAGAACGGCGAGTCCGCCGTCACCGTGTCCTGGGACATGGTCGACGGCGTCGAGTATTGGCTGTACTTCGCACCGACCAGCATGGCA
The DNA here is from genome assembly GCA_049315845.1 of Rhodoferax sp. GTDB lineage: Bacteria > Pseudomonadota > Gammaproteobacteria > Burkholderiales > Burkholderiaceae_C > Rhodoferax. Next base: position 6,484 of record JBMOJJ010000192.1, on the reverse strand, counting down.
CCGACGACGACAGCGACGATGCAGGGCTGGTTTGGACTGCCCGGCGGCAATGTCTTCCTCAAGGTTGGCTCTCCTTATTTTCTTACCGGCCTGATCAACGGTCTGAGCTACTCGTTTTCGGTCAATGGAAGAACCAATGGCGGGCCCGGCGGGCCCGGCGCCGGCCCGGTGGTGGTCACGCCGCGCCTGGCCGGCTCCAGTTGGACCGCGGGAACCGCCCTGGCCGGTGGCCCGGACCTGTTCGCCCTGGCCTATGGGGCAACGGCGGTGACCTCCAGCACCGGCTCGATCAACACCTTTGTGGCGGCCGGCGTCGGCGGCGCTGTCTACTCCAGCCTTGATGGCGCGACATGGAGCAGCGCGGTCGCCGCAGGCGGCGCAAACATCAACGCCGCCGCCTACTTTGGCACCTTCAAACTGGTCGGCGATGGCGGCCTTGTGCTGCTGAGCGCCAACGCCAGCAGTTGGACCACGCAGAGCAGCGGAACCACGCAGGACCTGCATGCGATCGCCAGCAACTTTCTGAATCTGAATGTCGCTGTCGGTGCCAAGGGAACCATCATCACCAGCCCCGACGGCGTAACCTGGACGGCGGCCAGCAACTCAGCGACCACGCGCGACTTGTACGCGGTCGGCTACAACCCCTTCACCGGCGGCTGGCTGGCGGTCGGTGCCGGCGGCACCATGGTCAAGAGCCTGGATGGATCGACCTGGCAAAACGTCACGAGCAACAGCCTGGCCGATCTGCACAGCATCACCTACGGCGTCACGTCGGTGCTGGACGGCTCGGCAGCGATGGTCGTCGTGGGAGCGTCGGGCACGGTGCTCACCAGCAGCGACGGCAGCAATTGGACCGGCGCCAGCCTGCCCGGGGCCAAGGCACTGAATGCCGTCACCTTTGGCACGCAGTTTGTCGCAGTCGGCGCAGGCGGAACGATCTACACCAGCGGCGATGGCCTGAACTGGACGCTGACGCCACCGGTGACGACGCAGGACCTGTATGCGGTGACGCGCGGGTCGCTGTCCTACTCGGCGGTCGGCGCCGCAGGCAGCAATCTGTTGTCGCGGTAGGCCTGCGGGGCCAGCGCAATTTTCGGCGTCACGGCCAGGCGCACCTTCATCCAGCGCAACAGGTCCAGCCACATCTGGCGCGTCTCGGCGTCGCGCGGCGTGCGCGTCGCGTTCGGCAATTCGACCGTCACCACCGGCACCCCGCTCTGGACGCCGCCGTAGTTTCCCAATGAGCCCGGAAAAATGCCGACCTGATGCAGGTACAGGCTTCCCAGCCGGGATGGCGGCACCATCGGGCCGTCAAAGTCGAGCACCCCGTAGGGCGCGTGAACGCTGACGATCAATTGGGGCTTGAAGTCGCGCATTTGCTCATGCAGGAACTGTGACTCCGGCTCCGACAGCGGCTTCAGGCCGGGCCAGCGACGCGGATCCTTGCGGGTTCGCTTTTCCCAGTAGGCGCTGGCGTCGCGCTCCCAGTCGGGAGTGGAGAAATTGCGGTTCAGATCGACGCCATGGCCGTTGACGCGACGCGCCGGCTGGCTGAAGAGACCGTCCGGATTAAGCACCGGCACAAAACGCCAATGAACCACTTGGGCGCCGGCAGCGGGCATCTGCGCTGCCAGCCGGATCCAGTGAAAGACCACCGCAGCAGAAGACGGCTCGTCGCCATGAATGGCGCCCACCACCAGCACCCGCAAAGTGGCCTGTTCCGGCCTGACATCGCTGACCCACAGCGTGCGCCCCTTGACCGACCGGGCCGTGCTCGGTTGCAGTCTGGCGGCTTCACACAACTCGCGACGCAGGTTCGGCAGGCGGGCTGCAAAGTCGGCACAGGGCGCGGCGGACCATGCGCCTTCCATCGCAAAAAGCAGGACCAGTACAAGGAGCTTGAGGCGGCGCACAGGCATGGGCAGGAGTTTAACTGCCGGTGAAAAGTGTGAAGCCCACCGATAAGCCGGATTCTGTGCAACGGCCGGCCCTTGCGGACCGGCAGAAGTGACTGCCATTACTCTGGGCCGCTGGTCACCCAACGGCTCGGTGCTACCTACCCGCACACTCCGGGGGCCCCGGTCAGGGCGCTGCGGCGAACCGCCTCGCTTTGCGTGTGCCTACTTGGTATTGCTGCGCGTAGAGATTGCCCGTTTCACCCGCACTCAAGCGGCTCGTCTCTGTTGCTCTGATCCTCACCTTATACCTTGCGGCTTTCAGTGGACAGCCGTTAGCTGCTACGCTGCCCTGTGCAGTCCGGACGTTCCTCCAGTGCCCTGTTTCCAGGATTGCACCAGCGGCAGTCTGGTGGGCTTCACGCCCCGATTATCGGCGCTATCCATAACCTTATATCGAAAACTGTCGATCAAGTAGTTGAAAATGACGGCCAGTGACCAACCCAAGGAGCCTTCCATGAAAGCCGACACCATCCTGCAGACCATTGGCAACACGCCCCATGTGCGCATCAACCGCCTGTTTGGCAACAGCCACCAGGTCTGGATCAAATCCGAGCGCAGCAACCCCGGCGGCTCGATCAAGGACCGGATTGCGCTGGCGATGGTCGAGGCGGCGGAGCAGAGCGGCGAACTCAAACTCGGCGCCACCATCATCGAGCCGACCTCGGGCAATACCGGTGTCGGGCTGGCCATGGTGGCCGCGGTCAAGGGCTACAAGCTGATCCTGGTGATGCCCGACAGCATGTCGGTCGAGCGCCGCCGCCTGATGCTGGCCTACGGCGCCTCGTTCGACCTGACGCCGCGTGAAAAAGGAATGAAAGGCTCGATCGCGCGCGCCATGGAACTGGTGGCCGCCACGCCCAATGCCTGGATGCCACAGCAGTTTGAGAACCCGGCCAACGTCGAGGCCCACGCGCGCAGCACCGCGCTCGAAATTCTGGCCGATTTCCCGGACGGCATCGACGCGCTGATCACCGGCGTCGGCACCGGCGGCCACCTGAGCGGCTGCGCCCAGGTACTGAAAGCCAAATGGCCCCAGCTCAAGGTCTACGCGGTGGAGCCGGTGGCCTCGCCGGTGATCTCTGGCGGCGCGCCGTCACCGCACCCGATCCAGGGCATAGGCGCAGGCTTCATCCCGAAGAACCTCAACACCGCCCTGCTCGACGGCGTGATCCAGGTCGATGCCGAACCGGCGCGCGAGATGGCACGCCGCTGCGCCCGCGAAGAAGGCATCCTGGTCGGCATCTCGAGCGGCGCCACGCTGGCCGCGATCGCGCAGAAGCTGCCTGATCTGCCGGCCGGCGCCACCGTGCTCGGCTTCAATTACGACACCGGCGAACGCTATCTTTCGATCGAGGGCTTCCTGCCGGCCTGAGCATGATCCGCCTGACCGAGCTCAAGCTGCCGCTGGAGCACGCCGAGGACGCGCTGCCCGCGCTGATCGCAAAGACGCTGGACATCGCGCCGGCGGAGCTGCGGTCGTTCACGGTCTTCAAGCGCAGCATCGACGCGCGCAAGGCGGAGCTGATTCAGGTCTACATCGTCGACCTTGAGGTCAGCGCGGCGCTGCAGACCCTGCTGCTGGAAAAGTTCGCCGGCAACCCGCACATCCTTGACGCACCGGATCTGGTCTACCACCCGGTCGGTCAGGCCCCGGCCGGGCTGGTTGCGCGCCCGGTCGTGGTCGGCTTTGGTCCCTGCGGCATTTTCGCCGCCCTGATACTGGCGCAGATGGGTTTGCGGCCGATCGTGCTGGAACGCGGCAAGACCGTGCGCGAACGCACCCGCGACACCTGGGGCCTGTGGCGCAAGCGCGAACTGAACCCGGAATCGAACGTGCAGTTTGGCGAGGGCGGCGCCGGCACTTTTTCCGACGGCAAGCTGTACAGCCAGATCAAGGACCCGCGCCATCTGGGACGCAAGGTGATGCAGGAATTCGTCAAGGCCGGCGCGCCGCCCGAAATCCTGCTCGAAGCGCACCCGCACATCGGCACCTTCAAGCTGGTCAAGGTGGTGGAAAACCTGCGCCGGCAGATCATTGCGCTGGGCGGCGAAATCCGCTTCCAGCAGCGCCTGACCGACCTGCTGGTCGAGCAAGGTCCGCAGGGTCGCCAGTTGCGCGGCCTGACGGTGCTGAACCAGGCCAGCGGCGAGTCCTACGAGCTGCATGCCGAGCAGGTGGTGCTGGCATTGGGTCATAGCTCGCGCGACACCTGCGCGATGCTGTACCAGCGCGGCGTGGCGATGCAGGCGAAACCGTTTTCGATCGGCTTTCGGATCGAGCATCCGCAAAGCGTGATCGACAAGGCGCGCTGGGGCCGCCATGCCGGCCACCCTTTGCTCGGCGCCGCCGACTACAAGCTGGTGCATCACGCCAGCAACGGCCGCTCGGTCTACAGCTTTTGCATGTGCCCCGGCGGCACCGTGGTGGCGGCCACGTCCGAGGTAGGGCGTGTGGTCACCAATGGCATGAGCCAGTACTCGCGCAACGAGCGCAATGCCAATGCCGGCATCGTGGTTGGAATTGACCCGGGCGACTACCCGGTCGATGCCGAAGGCTTCCACGCCGCGCTCGGCGAGCAAGTGCCATTTGATCTTGCGCCCGGCCTGACACACCATCCGCTGGCCGGCATCGTGCTGCAGCGCCAGCTTGAATCGCAGGCCTATCTGCTCGGCGGCTCCAACTACGACGCGCCGGGGCAGTTGGTGGGCGACTTCATTGCCGGGCGCGCGTCGACCCGGCTCGGCGGCGTGGAGCCGTCCTACAAGCCCGGTGTCTTGCTCGGCGACCTGCGGGCTGCGCTGCCGGCCTATGCGACCGACGCGATGCGGGAAGCCCTGCCGGCCTTTGCCCGCAAGATCAAGGGCTTTGACATGCCCGACGCGGTGCTGACCGGCGTTGAGACCCGCACCTCGTCGCCGCTCAAAATGCCGCGCGGCGAGGATTTGCAGAGCAGCAACACGCGCGGCCTGTATCCGGCCGGCGAAGGCGCCAGCTATGCGGGCGGCATTTTGTCGGCTGGGGTCGATGGCATCAAGGTGGCCGAAGCGCTGGCCAGAACCTTGCTGACATTGCACGGACCATGAATCGCTGTTGAACATGCCATGCCGGTCAAGCAGGCCGGGGCAGGCTCTGTCTATGTTGAATATGCGCCACTGACCATCTACCTGCGGCTCGGGTGAGCTTTCTTTACGAAGATCTGATCAAGGACTCTGACGCGCCCTGAACAGTCAGCGGCGACTTGAGGAAGCGGTCATCCACTGCCCTCGTTGCGAAAGCGAAAGCTGTCGTTCGCTGTAGAGGAGCGAATTGCCTCAGCTCGCCAGTTTTTGAGAAGCGTTAGCGTTCTTCAGCGCAAATGACCTCCAGCGCAGATAAGGAATAGAGATGACGGCGGAGGCGACAATGTACACGGCCACGATGACGGCGGCGCGCACCCCGGGCAAAGATGTGGCCACCAGAACCGCGATGCCAATATGGCGCGACGCGCAGGCGACCGCCAGCGCCGTTCTGTCGTCGGGAGCTGGCCCTCCGAGCGCATGGCCGATCGCCAGCGCGATCCCAACCAGAGCCATCAAGGCCATAACGCCGTCCCAGCTCGCCACGAGCAACACTTCCCAATGCATGAACAGCAGGAGCAACGCGCAAACGGTGAGCACTATGCCGGCAGCGCCGATCAGGTGCGAGGCCCAGCGTTTGGCAACAGAAGGCAAGCACCAGCGCAGCACCATGCCCGCAGCCAACGGCAGCAAGAACGACTTGGCCAGAACCAGCGCCACCTGCGCCGGAGCAAGTTCAATCGGGGAGCGGAAATACGGCCCAAGCACTACCAGCCAGGCCGGCACGACGAAGATCGCCAACAACGAAGAGATCAACACCAGGCTAAAGATGTAGGCGCCATCACCTATGCGCAGCAGTTTGCGCGGCAACAGCGGAGCGCCAGCGGACGCGGCCAGCACCAGCAAACCGATCTCGACGCCTGGGGACAGGCTCACCAGCTTCACGAGCACAAAGGCCGCCAGCGGCACAAGTACGTACATAGCCAGCACCGAACGCAGCAGCAGCCCCGGCCGATGCAGTAGATGGGTTGCGTCCCTGCCTGTTGAATCCATTCCGATGGCGAAAATGATTACACCAACGGCTGACTTCAGGAGTAGGAGCAATGTTGCGGTCATGGTGAGAGCGGTGACGTCAATATTGGCGTGTGTAACGGTAGTTTAGATTCGACGTTGAAGCTAACAAATGGCCTATGCACCACGTTGGGATTGACGTCCTATCGGGATGCTCTGAACCAGCCCGTCATGGCCACGCACTATGTGCCCATTCCAGTCAGCGACGAGAGTGAGGACCGGCTGTTCGCGGCCTTGGTCCGGGAGGCCAAAGGAGTCACCCGAATTTTGGGTTCGTTTTCATTGACCTGTCGGGCTTCAGTGCGTAGCGCAAGCAGTCTTTCATGCTGGGTGGTTCGTGTGTACCGATGACCCTGCGGCAGATGGTTCCGCTCATGTCCCCCGCAGAGGGTCGAGCC
>JBMOJJ010000191.1:0-7233 GCA_049315845.1 Rhodoferax sp. | reverse complement strand
AGGTCGCCTGCTGGCCTTGATGCATGAAATTGATCACAACGGTCTGTCGGACCTTCTTACGCCATTGCGGCCGCATGGCTAGTACCCTTCCTATTCTGCATTCCGATTCCCAGCCAAATAAATCAAACGAAGACAACATGACACTTCGCACGCCCATCGAATACGACCAAGCATCCCCAACTGTCAAAGCCGTTTATGACGACATCATGGCCACGCGCAAGACAAACTGGGTGAACAATTTCTGGAAAGTGCTGGCTCAGCATCCGGAGAACCTGCAGCGAATCTGGAGCAACATCAAGCAAGTGATGGGAAAGGCCCAGTCAAGAACTCCACCATCAATCGAAGCCTGGGGGGCGTCCGCACTACGGTGATCCGGGCTGCGCGAGTGTGGCGCGATGACGGAAGACCATGGCTGACACGCCATTCAGGGCATGCCCCAACACTACGCCACGGCCACACTGGAAAGGTTGCTAGCTGCAACCAATAGCGTAGGACAAACACGCGATCGCACGATGGTGCTCAGGGTGAGCAAATGCCTGAGCTAAGGGAGAAAAGCGAGAGAAGTCGCGCAAAAAAACGCGAAAAAAGAGAAAGGGTTAGCAGGAACTAACCGGCTAACCCTTGTGAAACATGGTCGGGGCGAAAGGATTCGAACCTTCGACCCTCTGGTCCCAAACCAGATGCGCTACCAGGCTGCGCTACGCCCCGACAGGGGTTATTGTAACGGCTGGCACCCGCCCTGCCTCTGCGGATCCGCTGCATAGAATTGCGCATGAAGTCCTGCTCGCCCTCGCCATCGATTACATTGCGACCATGTCCGCACCGCCCGCACCGCTGACCTGGCTGAAGCCGGGCCAGGACTTTCCTCCGGTCACCCAGAGCTGGGGCGCAGACTCGCCCGCACCGGGCTTGCTGGCCGGCGGCGGTGTGCTCAATGTCGATACCCTGTGCCGCGCCTACGGCCATGGGATATTCCCATGGTTCAGCAGAAATCAACCGGTCCTGTGGTGGAGTCCCGACCCGAGAATGGTGCTCCAGGTGGATGAGTTCCGCCTGCATCCCTCGTTCAGGAAGACGCTCCGGAAGTTTTGCCGGACGCAAGAATGCGAAATCCGGATCGACTCGGCGTTTGAGCAGGTGATCAGAGCCTGCGCAACAAGCCCGCGCGCAGGACAGGCTGGCACCTGGATCGTGCCCGACATGATTTCGGCCTACTGCGCGATGCACCGGGCCGGCTTTGCCCACAGCGTGGAAACGTGGGTGAGCGGCCGGCTTGTCGGTGCGCTCTATTGCGTCGCGCTGGGCAAGTCCGTGTTCGGTGAATCGATGTTCAGTCAGTCCTCTGAGGCTTCCAAGATCGCGCTCGCGGCACTGGTCTGCTTTTGTCGTCACCATCGGATCCGCCAGATCGACTGCCAGCAAAACACCCCGCATCTGGCATCGTTCGGTGCCCGCGAGATTGCGCGGGACCTGTTTGGCGACCGGCTTGGCGCCGGGCTGGCGCAAAGCGCCCCGGACTGGATTTTTGAGAACCTGTACTGGAACGAACTGCTTGACGAGAAGCGAATAAAGACGTGACTCATCTGAAGGACCTGCCCCTGCAAGCGCTGCAGTTCTACGCCACAGCGACCTATTCCTGCAGCTACCTGCCGGACCGCCAGGCGCGCTCCCAAGTGGCAACGCCGGGACATCTGGTCAACAACAGCACCTACTCCGAACTGGTCGGCAGAGGATTCAGGCGCAGCGGCATGTTCACCTACCGCCCCTATTGCGGCGGATGTCAGGCTTGCATACCGATACGTGTTGTTGCGAAAGACTTCCGTCCGGACCGCAGCCAGCGCCGCGCCTGGGTGGCGCATTCGGACCTGCAGGCCCGGGTGCTGGAACTTTGCTTCGTCGAGGAGCACTATGCCCTTTATCAGCGCTACCAGAACGGCAGGCATGCCGGTGGCGGCATGGACCAGGACAGTGTCAACCAGTACAGCCAGTTCCTGCTGCAGAGCCGGGTCAATTCGCGCCTGGTCGAGTTTCGCGAAACACAGGCGGATGGCAGCCCCGGAGCGTTGAAGATGGTGTCGATACTGGACCTGCTCGATGACGGCATTTCATGCGTCTACACTTTTTACGAACCGCAGGCCGGCAGCAGCTTTGGAACCTACGGCGTGCTGTGGCACATTGCGCAGGCCCGCAGCCTTGAACTGCCCTATGTCTACCTTGGATACTGGGTCGGCGAAAGCCGCAAGATGCTCTACAAGGCAAATTTTGGTCCGGCCGAGTTTCTTGTCGCGGGACAATGGCAGAACGAGAGGCCCGCTATCGGATGAGGCGCCGGCTGCGGTTGAAGCCGACATTTCACCAGATAAAATAGGGCATCTCAGTTCAGGACTATCCATGCGAAAAACAGATCCCGGCGCAGCCACGACACCAACAGTTCAGGTCATCGAGCGCATGTTCAAGCTGATTGACGTGCTGGCGTCGCGGGAAGAAGCCATTTCACTCAAAGAGATCAGCGAAAAGGCCGGCCTGCACCTGTCGACGACACACCGGTTATTGAATGATCTCGCGACCGGAAGGTTTGTAGAGCATCCCCACCCGGGCAGTTATCGGCTGGGGATGCGCCTGCTTGAGCTGGGAAATCTGGTCAAGAGCCGCCTTAATGTGCGCGATGCCGCGTTGACGCCGATGAGGGAACTGCACAAATCGATCCAGCAACCGGTCAATCTGAGCATGCGTCAAGGTGACGAGATCGTCTACATCGAGCGCGCCTACAGTGAGCGATCCGGCATGCAGGTGGTGCGCGCAATTGGTGGTCGTGCGCCCCTGCATCTGACATCGGTGGGCAAATTATTTCTTGCTGCCGATGACCCGCAACGGGTGCGCGCCTACGCGACACGAACCGGGTTGAACGGTCACACCAAGAACAGTCTGACGCAACTGCCGACACTGGAGCGGGAGTTGTCAAAGGTACGCCAGTACGGCGTTGCACATGACAATGAGGAACTTGAACTCGGTGTGCGCTGCATGGCAGCGGGCATTTACGACGACCAGGGCACGCTGGTGGCCGGCCTGTCGATTTCGGCGCCGGCCGGACGACTGGACGAAGCATGGTTGCCCAAACTCCAATCCACCGCACGGGCGATTTCCTCGACCTTGGGCTACAAGGCAGACGCCAACCGTTAACCGTGGCGCCAGCGGGAACGCCCAACGCCGGTGGCCAGAATCAGCTCACCACGGCCGACGGCGCGGGTACTGCTCTCGTCACGGCGGACGGAGTTGATTCGACCCAGCGTCGCACCCGTTCCGCGTCGCCGATGCGGCTGAGTTTTCCGGCCGAGTCAAGAAAGACCATGATCAGTTTGCGTCCGGCAACCCGCGCCTGCATCACGAGACATTGCCCCGCTTCGGTGATATAGCCGGTCTTCTGCAGCCCGATATCCCATGACGGGCTCTTCACCAGGCGGTTCGTGTTTCTGTATTGAAGCGTTCGGCTTCCGACCGCGACCTGGTGCTCGGGCGATGTCGACAATTCGCGCAGCACCGGGTTGCCATAGGCCACATTGACCAGTTTCACCAGATCACGCGCACTCGACTGGTTCTTGCTTGAAAGGCCGGTCGGCTCTTCATAATTGGTGTCGTTCATGCCGATCATCCGGGCCTTGGCATTCATCAGGCCGACAAAGACCGGCATTCCACCCGGATAGCTGCGGCCAAGCGCGTGCGCGGCACGGTTTTCGCTCGACATCAGAGCCAGGTGCAACAGTTCGCCGCGGGTCAGGACGGTACCGACCTTCAGCCTCGAACTGCTGCCCTTTTCGGTGTCCACGTCAATCTGGGAAATCGTGATGACCTCGTCCATCGGCAGGCGGCCCTCACTCACCACCAGTCCGGTCATCAGCTTGGTCAGCGAGGCAATCGGCAAAACCGCCTTCTCGTTCTTGCTGAACAACACTTCGTTGGTATCCTGGTCAATGACCAGCGCAACACTGGACTTGAGCTCAAGTGCGTCACGCGCACCGTGCAGGCCCGCGATCTGTCCGTACGAGGGTTTCAACGGCATGGCCGCAACGCGGACGGCCGGCTTGCGGCGCGTCGCAACCGTCTTCGAACTCCTGTGCGGCACAGCGGCTGCAGTCCTGACGGCCTTGACAGACTCGCGGCTGCGCTCGATCGCCCTCGCCTCTGGCATTGCGGCAGCCAGGACGGGAACGGTCAATGCAAAGCAAACGATGATTCGACGCAACATAATCCCAAACGTGATTTGATCAGAGCAGGAGATGAAAACAGATCCAGCCCGATTTCTCCATGCCGCGAGTTTATACAAAAAAAGCCCCGCAGGATCAAATAGTTGCGATACTTTCTTAACCAAACATCTGAATCTTCACCGGTGCTAGCCTTGCGCCGCCACCCGATCGGCTTTGCTCTGCAACTTGTTGAGCGCACTGAGGTAGGCTTTGGCCGAGGCGACAACGATGTCCGGATCCGACCCCACGCCATTGACCACCCGGCCACTGTTTTGCAACCGCACCGTGACCTCGCCCTGGCTTTCGGTTGAGCCGCTGATCGCGTTCACAGAATAAAGCACCATCTCGGCGCCGCTCCTGACATGCGCCTCGATCGCCTTGAGCGACGCATCAACCGGCCCGTTGCCGCCGGAACTGCTCTTGACCTCCTTGCCGTCCACCGTGAAGACAATGCTGGCCTGCGGCTGCTCGCCGGTTTCACTGCGTTGCGACAGGGATACGAAACGATACTGCTCATGCTCGTGCGTCACGCCCTCATCGCTCACAAGGGCAAGAATATCCTCGTCAAAAATCTCGCTCTTGCGGTCCGCCAGTTCCTTGAATCTCGCAAAAGCGCTGTTGATGTCTGCCTCGCTTTCCATCTGCACGCCCAGTTCCTGAAGGCGCTGCTTGAACGCGTTGCGGCCGCTGAGCTTTCCGAGAACGATCTTGTTCGCGCTCCAGCCGACATCCTCCGCCCGCATGATTTCGTAGGTGTCTCTCGCCTTGAGAACGCCATCCTGATGAATGCCCGAGGCGTGCGCAAACGCATTCGCGCCGACCACCGCCTTGTTGGGCTGCACAACAAATCCTGTGGTCTGACTGACCATGCGGCTGGCCGCCAGAATATGCCGGGTATCGATGCCGAGGTCAAGCCCGAAATAGTCGCGCCGGGTCTTGATGGCCATGACGACTTCCTCCAGGCTGCAGTTGCCGGCCCGCTCTCCCAGCCCGTTGATCGTGCATTCGACCTGACGGGCACCGCCGATCTTTACACCGGCCAGTGAATTGGCAACCGCCATGCCCAGATCATTGTGGCAGTGGACCGACCAGACCGCCTTGTCTGAATTTGGAACCCGCTGGCGCAGATTCCTGATGAAATTGCCATACAGTTCCGGCACCGCATAGCCCACGGTATCGGGAACATTGATGGTGGTGGCGCCCTCCGTGATCACGGCCTCAATGATGCGGCACAGAAAATCTTCATCGCTGCGATAGCCGTCTTCCGGACTGAATTCCACGTCGGCCACCAGATTGCGCGCAAAACGCACTGCCAGCTTGGCTTGCTCAAACACCTGCTCGGGCGTCATGCGCAGCTTCTTCTCCATGTGCAGCGCAGAGGTGGCGATGAAGGTGTGAATGCGCGCGCTGTTGGCGCCCTTCAGCGCCTCGGCCGCACGGGAAATGTCGCGGTCGTTGGCGCGTGACAGCGAACAGATGGTCGAGTCCTTGATCGAGTTGGCAATGCATTGCACCGCATCGAAGTCGCCATTGGAACTGGCGGCAAAGCCGGCTTCGATGACATCGACCTTCAGTCGCTCCAGCTGGCGCGCAATGCGCAGTTTTTCATCCTTGTTCATGGACGCGCCGGGTGACTGCTCGCCGTCACGCAAGGTGGTGTCGAAAATGATCAATTTGTCAGTCATCTGGCTTCTCCGGTAATTCCCACAATCAGCAAACAAAAAAAAGCCCGCTGCGGACGCATACGGGCTTTTTGGTTTGGGTAAGCGCGTGCGCTACCGTCCCCGCCCGTCAGGCGTTAGCAGTAGCGCTGGCAAATACTGTTCCATGCACTCAATGTACCACAAGTTTTCTGGCGGTCATTTGTGCAGGCCTCGCTCGTCGGGCTCGTCCGTGGAGGTGCTGATGACACTGGTTTGCTGCCCCTTGGCCTTGCGCCACACGTAGATCAGGTAGCCGCTGAGCCCATAGATGACAAACATGCCGAACATGACAATCGGCGGATCGATGTTGATGACCGCGATGCCCAGCGCGATCAGCACGATCACGGCGAACGGAACGCTCTTCTTCATGTGCACGTCCTTGAAGCTGTAAAAAGGTACGTTGGTGACCATGCTCAGCCCTGAGTACAGGGCCAGCGCAAACGCCGGCCAGGCAACGCTGGGGCCCTTGACGCCAAGATCGGTCATCACCCAGATGAAGCCGGCCACCAAAGCCGCCGCGGCCGGCGACGGCAGACCCTGGAAATAGCGCTTGTCAACAACGCCCGTGTTGACGTTGAACCGGGCCAGGCGCAAAGCAGCGCAGGCGCAGTAGACAAAAGCCGCAATCCAGCCCCAGCGCCCCAGGCCCTGCAAGGCCCAGACATAGGAGATGATGGCCGGCGCCGCACCAAAGGACACCATATCGGAGAGCGAATCCATCTGCTCTCCAAACGCGCTTTGCGTGTTGGTCATGCGCGCCACACGCCCGTCCAGACTGTCGAGCACCATGGCGCAGAACACGCCTACGGCGGCCAGGTCGAACCGACCATCCACCGCCATCACGATGGCATAAAACCCACCGAATAAGGCGGCCAGGGTAAACAGATTCGGGAGTATGTAGATGCCTTTGCGCGGCTTGCGCACGACGACTGTATCGTTGTCCTGAGCAGCGGAATCATTTCCATCTTGCATATGTGTTCCTGACCTTTTTCCAACATCCATCGAGTAAGAGTTGCCGCATCGCTGCAGCCCATCCGGCGTACCAGTGTAAGCCAGAGGCTGATTGTCGCAGGCCTCGCAAAAACCTTAGCGAGCGTCCATAGAAAAAGGCCACCGAAGTGGCCTTTTCAAGGGCAATCAAAAAAGATTAATTGCGGGTCTGGTCAACCAGCTTGTTCTTGGCAATCCAGGGCATCATCGCGCGCAGCTTGGAGCCCACGACTTCGATCTGGTGCTCAGCAGTCAGGCGGCGGCGAGCGGTCATGCTGGGGTAGCCGGTGCGGCCTTCC
>JBMOJJ010000190.1:0-7257 GCA_049315845.1 Rhodoferax sp. | reverse complement strand
AGCCGCTCGGCGCTGCGGTAATAGGCATTGACCAGCGCCTTGCCGCCCCCCATGAAGAACGCGTTGGTGCGGGCCACATGCAGCGCGCCCGACAGGGGCGGCTGAAAATGCACGCCGTGCCGGCGCATCCAGTCGCGGCAGTTGGAGGACGCGCGTATCGTCAGGCGCGCCAGCTTCTCGCTGGTCAGGCCGCCGGTGACCTTCAGCAGGTCCTGCCAGTATTCTTCTTCCGGATAGGCCTCGACCAGCACGTCCTGCGGCGCGTCGTGCATGCAGCGCAGGTTGCGCGTGTGGCCGGAGTTTCCGCCGCGCCATTCGCGCGGCGCTGCTTCGAGCAGCAGCACGCTGGCGCCGGCCTCGGCGGCCATCAGCGCGGCGCACAGGGCGGCGTTGCCGCCGCCGATGACCAGCACGTCGGGGTCCATCGATCTGTCCTTTTGCATGATTCGGTTAAAGTCGGCTTTCATGGGGTTCGCTAGCGCCAGGGATAGAACAGCAGAACTGCGGGGTCGTCGTTCGCGGCCATCGTTTCGATCTCAAGCGAGCCTCGGCAGCTCGATCGTGAAGCGGGTCATCCGGTCGTTCGATACGGCCGTGATTGTGCCTCCATGGGCGATCACGATCGACCTGGTGATGGCCAGTCCCAGGCCGGTGCCCTCGCTGGAGCGCTGGCGCGAGGGGTCGACCCGGAAGAAGCGGTCGAAGATCCGTCCCAGATTTTCTGGCGCGATGGTCTCGCCGCTGTTCTCGACGGCGATCGCGACCTTGTCCGCGCTGCTGCTGATGGCGACGCGCAACGTGCTGTGGCTCGCCGCGTGCCGCACCGCGTTGGACAGCAGGTTGCCTAGCGCGCGGCGCAGCATCAGGCGGTCGGCGCTGACCTCGGCGTCGCCTTCGAGGTACAGCCGCAGCCCCTTTTCCTCGGCCACCGCCTCGTAGTAGTCGAACAGCGCGCGGACCTCGACCGCCAGGCTGAGCGTCTCCCGGTTCGGCACGACCAGGCCGTTTTCGGCCTTGGCCAGCAGCAGCATGTCGGAGATCATCCGGGCCATGCGCTCGAACTCCTCCTCGTTCGACTCCAGGATGCCGCGGTAGTCGTCGGCGCTGCGCGCCCTCGACAGCGCGACCTGGGTCTGCGTCATCAGGTTGCTCACGGGTGTGCGCAGCTCGTGCGCGATGTCGGATGAAAAATCCGACAGCCGGTGAAAAGCCTCTTCGAGCCGCGCCAGCATCTCGTTGAGCGACTGCGCCAGCTCGGCCAGCTCCGGCGGCACGCTGTGCACCGGCAGCCGGTGGCTGAGCTGCTGTGCGGTGACAACCTGCGCCTGCTCGCGCATCGCGCGCAGCGGCGCCAGCCCGCTGCGCGCGGCAGCCCAGCCCAGCAGACCGGTCAGTGCGGCGGCGCCGGCCACGAACAACCACAGCGTCTGCAGGAACGAGCGCATGAACACCTGATGGTGAGCGATGTCCGTGGCCACCGCCACAACGACCTTGGCCCCGCCGCCGGTTGGCAACTCGGCCGCGATGCCGCGGTAAGTCTGCTCTCCGAGCGTCCAGAGCAGCGGGCGGTTCGGGCTCTGACTGGCGCTGGCGGCCACCAGCGCGGCAGAAAAACGGGCGTTTGACGTCGCGAAGATCACCGTGCGGTTGGCGGTGACGACCATCACCTCGAGGCCATGGTGGCCTACCAGCGAGTGGTCCAGCTGTTGCGATAGCCCCTGCAGATCATCGTGCGATCGCACCACGGCGAGCGCATGCCGGGTCAGCTCCATCTTTCCAGCGAGCACTTCCATGTCCAGGTCCTCGAAGTGCTTTTCCACCGAGGAGGCGATCACCAGGCCCAGCGCCAGCAGCACCGCGGACGAGGCGACCACGAACAGCAGCGTCAGCCGCCAGGTGATCGAGGTCTTGCCGCTCAGGCGCAATTCGGGTTCTCCAGCACATAGCCCATGCCGCGCACGGTGCGTATCAGTTTCGGCTCGAAGTTGTCGTCGAGCTTGGCGCGCAGGCGGCGCATCGCGACCTCGATCACATTGGTGTCGCTGTCGAAGTTCATGTCCCAGACCTGCGATGCGATCAGCGAGCGCGGCAGCACCTCGCCCTGGCGTCGCAGCAGCAGCTCCAGCAGCGCGAACTCCTTCGCTGTGAGGTCGATGCGCTGGCCGGCGCGGCTGACGCGACGGCGCAGCAGGTCAAGCTCGAGGTCGGCGACCGCCAGCAATTCCGCCGCCTTGGCCTTGCCGCCGCGGCGCAGCAGCGTGCGCACGCGCGCCAGCAGTTCGGAAAAGGCGAAGGGCTTGACCAGGTAGTCGTCTGCGCCCAGCTCCAGCCCCTTGACGCGGTCGTCGACATGGTCGCGCGCGCTCAGGAAAAGCACCGGCGTGTCCTTGCCGGCCTTGCGGATGCCGGCCAGCACCGACCAGCCGTCCAGCCCCGGCAGCATCACGTCCAGAATCGCCAGGTCGTAGGCCTCGGTCAGGCCTTGGTGCAGGCCGTCGGTGCCGTCGCGCACCAGGTCGACGACAAAGCCGGCCTCGATCAAGCCCTGCTTCAGGTAGTCGCCGGTTTTTGTCTCGTCCTCGACGATAAGAATCTTCATGATCACCATTCTGCGCTGCCTGCGCGCTGCCGGCCCGAAGATAACAGGAATGTAATCTCGCGGTCAGCTTGTCGTCGGTGTCCGCCGCGCACACTGCGGTCATTGCAAATTCACCAAGGGAATCATGTCATGTCGCAGCGCACTCGTTCGATCTTGATCATTCTGCTGGCCAGCGCGGGATTGGGTTCCGGCGCGATCGCGCAGACCGACCACAGCAGCCACGGCGCGATGGCCGCCAAGCAGGCGCCGGCCGAAGCCGCCATGGCCGAGGGACTTGTCAAGAAGATCGACAAGGCCGGCAAACGGGTCACCATCGCGCACGGCGCGCTGCCCAACGGCATGCCGGCCATGACGATGGCCTTTGCGGTCAAGGACCTGGCCTGGCTCGACAAGATGCAGGTCGGGCAGAAGATCCGCTTTGCCACCGACCCGGCGGACGGAATGATGGTGTCGCGCTACGAGACTGTCAAATGAAACCGAGGAGCATCCTTTTCGCCGGCGCCGGCTTGCTGCTGCTGCTGGCGCTGGCCATTGGTGCCTTCCTTTACAAGGGCTGGACCGACGAGCGCAGCACACAGAGCGCCGCGCAGAAGCTGCAGGTTCTGGTGCGAGCGCATTCACCGATGTTCGGCAACGCCGATGCCCCGGTGCACATTGTCGAGTTCCTCGATCCCGCCTGTGGCACCTGCAGCGACTTCTATCCGTTCGTCAAGGGCCTGATGGCAGCGCACCCCGGCAAGATCAAGGTGTCGGTCCGCTATGCGCCGTTTCACCGTGGCTCGGACCAGGTCGTGAAGGTGCTCGAGGCCGCGCGCCGGCAGGGCCAGTTTCGCCCGGCACTGGAGGCGCTGTTTGCCTCGCAGCCGGTCTGGGTGCAGAACCATGTGGCGCAGGTGGACCTGATCTGGACACCGCTGAGCGGCCTGGGCCTGGGCCTGGACATGGACAAGCTCAGGGCCGACATGAACTCGCCCGAGGTCGCGCAGCTGGTGCAGCAGGACCTCGCCGATGCGAACACGCTGGGCGTGGCCATGACACCGGAGTTCTTCGTCAATGGAAAACCGCTGCCCAAATTCGGCTACGACGATCTGAAAGCGCTGGTCGAAGAAGCGGTGGCCCATGCCGGCGCGAAGTAGCACGCACCCCATGCGGCATGCCTTGCGCGCGGCCGCCGGCTTGCTGATGGCGCTGGCCGCGAGCGTCTTCGCGCAGGGCAGCGACGCTCTCCCCGGTGCCAGTGTTGACAGTTTGCTGCTGCTGGCCCGGGAGCGCAATCCCGAGTTTGGCGCCATGCGCCACGAGGCGCTCGCGGCGACCGAGCGCGTGCTGCCCGCCGGTGCGCTGATGGACCCGAAACTCAAGGTGGAACTGCTTGACATCACCCGCAGCGGCGAGCAGGCGCCGAACTTGTTGCCGTCCAATGTGGGCGCGACCGCGTACTCGCTGACGCAGGAACTGCCCTGGTCCGGCAAGCGCGAACTCAGGCGCGACATCGCAACGCTGGAGGCCGACGCCGCGCAGGGCCGCAGCCGGCAAACCTGGGCCGAACTGAGCGCGCGCGTCAAGGCGCTGTTCACCCAACGCTACCTGGTGCAGGCCAGCCAGAGCCTGGTGCAGGGGAACCTGGACCTGATGCTGCAACTGGAAAAAGTATTGCAGGTGCGTTACGCCGGCGGGCTGGCGGCGCAGCAGGACATCACCCGCATCCATGTCGAGCACACCGGGATGCGCGGCGAACTGGTGGCGCTGGCCGGTGAGTGGCGGCAAACCCAGGCGCGCCTGAACACGCTGCTGGCACGCCCGGCCGATGCAGCGCTGGCCGCGCCGGCCGGCTTGCGTGCCTTGCCGGAGCCGTCGAGACTCGACTTTGCCGCGCTATCGGAGCGACTGCGCAACGCCAATCCACAGCTCTTTGTAGCGGCCACCGGCGTCAGATCGGCCGAAAAAGCGCGCGATCTCGCCTACAAGAGCCGTTACCCGGATTTCACCGTCGGGATCAACGGCATGCAGCGGCAAAGCTCGGTCAAGGAATTCGGCCTGATGGTCGAGCTCAACCTGCCAATCCGCGATGGCGTGCTGAAGGCGCAGGAGCGCGAATCTGAGGCGATGCTGGCCGCGGCGCGGTCGCGCCAGGAGGCTGCGGCGAACCAGGCGCTGGCCGACCTGTCGGACAACCTGATTGCGCTGGAGTCGGCGCGGCAAACCGAACACCTGATGACCTACAGCCTGATGCCGCAGGCCGATCTGACCTGGCGCGCGGCCCTGGCCGCCTATGAGAACGGCAAGGCGGATTTCGCCACCTTGCTCGACGCGCAGCGCCAGATTCGACAGGCCCGGCAAAGCCGGCTCAAGGCCCAGGTCGAAGCGCAAATGCGCCTGGCCGAGATCGAGAGACTTTTGGGAGAAGACGTATGAAGCCCGGTACAGCCATCGCGCTGGGTGTGGTGGCGCTCGCGGCGGCAGTCGGCGCCGGCTATTGGCTCGGCCAGTCGGGCCGGCCATCGCCCTCCGCAGGCGCCGCAGCCCCGGTGGCGGCTGTCGCCGAGGCTGCAAAGAAGCAGCCCAGGCTGCTCTATTACCGCAACCCGATGGGCTTGCCCGACACCTCGCCGGTTCCCAAGAAGGATCCGATGGGCATGGACTACATCGCCGTGTTCGAGGGTGAGTCCGGTGACGAGCCGGGCGCCGCCAATCAGGTCAGGATCAGCGCCGACAAGGTGCAGAAGATGGGCGTGCGAACCGAGCCGGTGCAGCGGCGCAGCCTGGACCGAACGATACGCGCGACCGGTCGGGTGGAGCCCGACGAGCGCCGCATCTTCATGGTGGCGCCCAAGTTCGAGGGCTACGTCGAGCGGCTGGACGTCAGCATGACCGGGCAGCCGGTGACCAAGGGGCAGCCGCTGTTCGAGGTTTACAGCCCGGAGCTGGTGTCGGTGCAGCGCGAGTACGCGATTGCCGCGCAGGGCGTGCTGTCGCTCAAGGGCGCCGACAGCCCGGCCCAACTGGGCATGGCGCGGCTGGTCGAGTCCAGCCTGCAGCGGCTCAAGAACTGGGACATTTCCGAGGAGCAGATCAAGGCACTGGTGGCCTCCGGCGAGACCAAACGCAGCATGACGTTTCGCTCGCCGGTGGCCGGCATCGTGACGGAGAAAAAGGCGGTGCAGGGCATGCGCTTCATGCCCGGTGAGGTCTTGTACCAGGTGTCCGACCTGTCGGCGGTATGGGTGCTGGCCGATGTGTTCGAGCAGGACATCGGCCTGGTCAGGAACGGCGCCAAGGCCAGCATCCGGATCAACGCCTACCCCGACAAGGTGTTCGAAGGCCGGGTCAGCTATGTCTACCCGACGCTGAAGGCGGAAACGCGCACGGTGCCGGTGCGCCTGGAACTGGCCAATCCTGGCCTGCTGCTCAAGCCTTCCATGTTTGCCCAGATCGAACTGTCGGTCTTCGCGCGCGCGCCGGTGCTGGCGGTGCCGCTGTCGGCGGTGATCGACAGCGGCACGCGCCAGATCGTGCTGGTGCAACTCGGCGCCGGCCGCTTCGAGCCGCGCGAGGTCAAGCTCGGCGAGCGCAGCGACGATCTGGTGGCGGTGCTGCAAGGGGTCAAGGAGGGCGAGCAGGTGGTGACGGCAGCCAACTTCCTGATCGACGCCGAGAGCAATCTCAAGGCCGCGATCGGCGGCTTCGGCCAGGCCGCCAAGGCGCCCGCAGCCGCCACTGCCGGACATCTGGCGCAGGGCACCGTGGACGCGGTCGATGCCAGGGCGCAAACGGTCACGCTCAGCCATGGCCCTGTGGCCAGCCTCAAATGGCCGGCGATGACGATGGACTTCAAGCTCGCCAACGCCTCGCTCCTGCAGCAGCTGAAGCCGGGTGCCAGGGTCTCGATCGAGTTTGTCGAGCGCCAGGCTGGCGAGTGGGTCATCACCAGCGTCAAGAAGTAAGCATGTTGTCCAACATCATCGACTGGTCGGGGCGCAACCGCTTTCTGGTTCTGCTCTCAACCCTGTTCATCACGCTGTGGGGCGTCTTTGCCGTGCTGCGCACGCCGATCGACGCGCTGCCCGATCTGTCGGACGTGCAGGTCATCGTTTACACCGAGTACCCGGGCCAGGCGCCGCAGGTGGTGGAGGATCAGGTCACCTACCCGTTGACGACCGCGATGCTTTCAGTGCCGAAATCGAAAGTGGTGCGCGGCTTCTCGTTCTTCGGCGCGTCCTTCGTCTACATCATCTTCGAGGACGGCACCGACATCTACTGGGCGCGTTCGCGTGTGCTGGAGTACTTGAACTTCGCCTCCGGCCGCATGCCGCGTGGCATCACGCCGCAGATCGGGCCCGACGCCACCGGCGTCGGCTGGGTCTACCAGTACGCGTTGCTGGCCAAGGACAAGACGCTGGCCGAACTGCGCTCGATCCAGGACTGGTATCTGCGCTACCAGCTGACCAAGGCGCACGGTGTGGCCGAGGTGGCCTCGGTCGGCGGCTTTGTGCAGACCTACCAGGTCACCGTCGATCCGGTGAAATTGCGTTCTTACGGCATCCCGCTCATGAAGGTGGCGCAGGTGATCCGCGACTCGAACCGCGATGTCGGCGGCCGCGCGGTCGAGATGGCCGAGACCGAATACATGGTGCGCGGCAAAGGCTATCTGCGCGGCA
>JBMOJJ010000011.1:0-29680 GCA_049315845.1 Rhodoferax sp. | reverse complement strand
GCTCCACCAGCAGCACCGTCACGCCCTGGGCGTAAACATCGCGCACCACTTCAAAGATCTTGTCCACCATCAGCGGCGACAGACCCATCGAGGGCTCGTCGAGCAACAGCACCTTGGGCCGGCTCATCAGACCGCGCCCCATCGCCAGCATCTGCTGCTCACCGCCCGACAACGTGCCGGCAAGCTGGTCGCGCCGCTCTTTCAGGCGCGGAAAGATGGCGAACACCTTGTCGATGTCGGCCAGGATGTCGGCCTTGTCATTGCGGATGTAGGCGCCCATCTGAAGGTTCTCCAGAATCGTCATGCGGGCAAAGACCCCGCGACCTTCGGGCACCATCGCCAGACCCTGCTTGACCAGGTCCCACGGGCCCTGGCCCCGAATGCTCTTGCCCAGGTACTGGATATCGCCGTCGTTGATCGGCAGGATGCCGGTGATCGCCTTCATGGTGGTGGTCTTGCCGGCGCCGTTGGAGCCGATCAGGGACACCAGTTCACCCTCGTGGACCTCGAAGTCAACACCCTTGACCGCCTGGATGCCGCCGTACGCGACCTTGAGGCCCGTCACTTTGAGAAGAATATTCATTGCTATTTCCTTGCGGGACAGATCTTTAGCTCTGTCCCCAACTGATTAATGACTGGTCCCAAGATAAGCCTCAATCACCTTCTCGTTTCTCTGCACATCTGCCGGCGTGCCTTCGGCGATCTGCTTGCCGTAATCCAGCACAGTAACCCGGTCGCACAAGCCCATCACCAGCTTGACGTCATGCTCGATCAGCAGGATCGTGCGATTGTCATTGCGGATCTTGTCGATCAATTCGCGCAGCAGGACTTTTTCCGTCGCATTCATGCCGGCGGCCGGCTCGTCCAGCGCAATCAGTTGCGGGTCGGTCGCCAGCGCCCGCGCGATCTCCAGACGACGCTGGTCGCCGTAACTCAGCGTGCGCGCCTTGTAATCGGTGAATCTGCCGATGCCGACATACTCCAGCAGTTCCTGCGCGCGCTGCGCAATGGCGGCCTCTTCCAGCTTGAATCCGGGCGTGCGCAAGATCGCGCCGATCAAGCCCGAATGGGTGCGAATGTGGCGCCCGACCATGACATTCTCCAGCGCCGTCATTTCGGCAAACAGGCGAATATTCTGAAAGGTGCGCGCAATGCCCGCTTTGGCGACTTCGTGCACGGCCGTCGGCTGATAAGTCTTGCCCGCCAGTTCAAAGCTGCCGCTGTCGGGCGTGTACAGCCCGGTCAGCACATTGAAGAAGGTGGTCTTGCCGGCGCCGTTGGGACCGATCAAACCATAAACCTGACCGCGCAGGATGCGGATACCGACGTCGCTGAGCGCCTGAAGGCCCCCGAAGCGTTTGGAAACGCCAGCTACATTGAGTACGGTGTCTGTCATGTTTTTCCTTCATCGGTTGGGCACAGAGCTGGCTCGCTTCGCGCGGCTGCGGTCTTTCCCACAATACTCATTTGCTGTTCTGCAGGGACTTGCCATGGTCGGGCGAGGGCCACAAACCGCGCGGCCTCGCGAGCATGATGATGATCATGGCCAGCGCAATCAGCAGTTGCCGCAGGATGGCGGAGTCCAGACGCCCGTCCGTCATCGCCTGCAGCGGACCGGCAACGTAGCGCAACACCTCGGGCAAGGCCGACAGCAGCACGGCGCCCAGGATGACGCCCGGCAGGTGCCCGATACCGCCGAGCACCACCATCGCCACGATCATCACCGACTCCATCAGGCTGAACGACTCCGGCGAGATGAAACCCTGAAAAGAGGCGAACATCGCGCCCGAGACACCGCCAAAGGTGGCGCCCATGCCGAACGCCAGCAGTTTCAGGTTCCGGGTGTTGATGCCCATCGCCTTGGCCGCTATTTCATCCTCGCGAATCGCCATCCAGGCACGACCCACGCGCGAGGTTTCAAGACGGTGCGAGATCACCACGCTGACCACCACCAGCGCCAGGAACAGGTAGTAGTAAAGCGACACCGACGACAAGTCGAAACCGGCGACGGTGGTGGTCTTGCCCAGATTCAGGCCAAAGAAGCTCAAGGAATCGATCTGCCCCAGGCCCTTGGGCCCGTTGGTGATGTTGACCGGATGATCGAGGTTGTTCAAGAAGACGCGAATGATCTCGCCGAAACCCAGCGTCACGATCGCCAGGTAGTCACCGCGCAAACGCAAGGTCGGTGCGCCCAGCAGCACACCGAAGAAGCCGGCCAGTCCGGCGGCGGCCGGCACCACGATCCACAAGGGCGTGTGCATGCCGTCGGGAAACATCGACGTGAACAGCGCAAAGGTCTCGGTCAGATGCGGCGAAGCCAGCAAGCCGTACATGTAGGCGCCGATCGCGAAAAACGCGACGTAGCCCAGATCCAGCAGGCCCGCATAGCCGACCACGATATTGAGCCCCAGCGCAAGCAACACATAGAGCAGGGCCATATCGGCAATCCGAACCCAGGCGTTGCCAAAGCTCTGCAGCAGCAGCGGCAAAATCAGGAGGCCGACCGCTGCCAGCAGGAAGACAACGATTTTCTGTTGTTGTTTCATAAGATCCTTAATCAGTTGGGGACAGAGCTAAAGATCTGTCCCGCAAGGTTTCATGCCCTATCCGCCACCCGCTCACCCAGCAGACCCGAGGGCCGCAGCGTCAGCACGGCAATCAGAACAATGAACGCGAAGATATCGGAGTAGTGACTTCCCAGAACGCCACCGGTCAGCGCGCCGATGTAGCCCGCGCCCAGAGATTCAATCAGACCCAGCAGAATGCCGCCCACCACGGCGCCGGCAAGGTTGCCGATGCCGCCGAACACCGCCGCGGTAAACGCCTTCAGGCCGGGCAGGAAGCCCATGCTGTGCTGCACCGTGCCGTAGTTGGCGGCCCACATCACGCCGGCAATGGCCGCCAGCACCGCGCCAATGACGAAGGTGGCAGAAATCACCACATCGGGCTTCACGCCCATCAGCGCCGCAACGCGCGGATTTTCGGCCGTCGCCCGCATCGCCCGCCCCAACCGCGTGTAGTTGACCAGCCACATCAGCACCGCCAGGGCCACCGCGGTCGTACCCAGGATCAGCACCTGGGTCGGCGTGATCACCGCGCCGCCGATGTCGAACGGCGTGCTCGGCAGCAGCGTCGGATAGGGTTTGTAATTGGGTTTCCAGATGATCATCGCCAGCGTCTGCAGCAGAAGGGACATGCCGATGGCGGTGATCAGGGGCGCCAGTTTGGGGCTGTTGCGCAGTGGCCGGTAGGCGACCTTTTCAATCACAAAATTGAGCACTGCGGCCACGATGCAGGCAATGATCAGGGAAATCAGCAGAACCAGCCAGCCAGGCGCGCCGGGCATCGCCTCTTTCATCATGCCGATGATCGACCAGCTGGTCAATGCACCCACCATCAGCACTTCGCCATGGGCAAAATTGATCAACCCGATGATGCCGTACACCATGGTGTAGCCCAGCGCCACCAGGGCATACATGCTGCCCAACACCAGACCGTTGATGATCTGCTGTATGAAGGTATCCATAAACTTCTCCGATTCTTGGTCGCCGCTTGAAAATCAGCTGCATGCTGGTTAGCTGCGCCACCGCCTGACTTCTACCGTTCTCCCAAGCAATAAACCTGCCAGTGCCGCGACCCACGCAACAACACCGGCAGCTTGGTGCTCGCGATTGTAGCGAAGGGGTGGTCTGACTTGGGCCTGCATCGCCATGGGTTTACCCTTGGGTTTCGGGTCCAGTCCGCAAGGCAAACCGCCAGAGTCCTGCTGTTAACATCTTTGCATGCAGCCTTCGGCCATGAACTTCGCGCACGAGCCCACCGCATGAGCGAGCTCGCCCCCTACCCTATCGCCGGCCTGGCGCGGCGCATGCTGCGCGAACTGGACTTGCGCCAGTCGATCTTTGACCTGCCCAGGCGCAAGTTCGTGCTTGGCGACGCGCGCCTGGATCTGTCGGTGCGCGCCCATGGCCACAGCGCCGCCACACCGTTCGGACCCGCGGCCGGACCCCACACCCAGTTGGCCCAGAACATTGTGCTGTGCTGGCTCGCCGGGGGTCGCTTCATGGAGCTCAAGACGGTTCAGATTCAGGACCGGTTGACGCTGCCGCGGCCCTGCATCGATATGCAGACGGTGGGTTACAACGTGGAGTGGTCGCAGGAACTGACGCTGGAACAATCCCTCGAGGAGTACGTGAAGGCGGCGATGCTGATCCGCATCCTGGAGGCCAGCGGGCGGCTGATGCTGGCGCCCGGCTTCGGCCGCACCGTGTTCGACATGAGCGTGGGCTACGACCTGGCGGGCATCCGCAGCGAGCGCGTGCAGGCCTTTATCCGCGGCATGATGGACGCGACGCCGGTGGTCGAGCGATTGCGCCGGGAGCTGCCGGCCGAGCTCGGACCGCTGCGCGACCTGGACTTCCAGACACGGATTTCCGACACGCTGACGCTCAGCACTTTCCACGGCTGTCCCCCGGTTGAGATCGAGGCGATGGTCGAGCACCTGATGCGCGAGCATGGCCTGTCCTGCGTGGTCAAGCTGAACCCGACGCTGCTCGGGGCCACCGAGGCGCGGCGCCTGCTGCACGATGCGCTGGGCTACGGCGAGCTGCGCATTCCCGATGACGCGTTCACGAAAGACGCCACATGGGAGCAGGCGAGCGCGTTCATGGACCGCCTGGGTGGCGTCGCGCAATCGCTCGACCTTCATCTGGGTGTGAAGTTCTCCAACACCCTGATCGTCGAGAACCACAAGAGCTTCTTCCCGGCAAGCGAGAAGAACATGTACCTGTCGGGGCCGCCGCTGCACGTGCTGGCCATGCACCTGGTGCAACGCTGGCGCCAGGCGTTCGGCGATCGCTTCCCGGTATCGTTCTCGGCCGGCATAACGCGCGCCAACTTCCCCGACGCGGTCGCGCTCGGGCTGCTGCCGGTCACGGTCTGCACCGACCTGCTCCAGGCCGGCGGCTACTGGCGCGGCTTTGGCTACTTCGAGGAACTGGCACAGCGCATGGACGCGGTCGGCGCCACCACCATCGATGAATTCATCGTTCGCGCCTATGGCGACAGCGGTCCGGCGGACGTGAGCAGCGCGAAACTGCGCAACACCGACCACTATGTGGACCGCGTCAGCGCCGACCCGCTCTACCATGCCGAGAGCCACCGCAAGGGGCCTCGCAAGATCGGCCGGCGCCTGCAGTTTTTCGACTGTGTGACCTGCAACAAATGCATTCCGGTCTGCCCCAACGACGCCAACTTCAGCGTCAAAATGCCCTCCACGCCCCAGGTGCCAGTGAAGATGGCGCGACAGATCGTCAACTTCGCCGATTTCTGCAACGACTGCGGCAACTGCGACGTCTTCTGCCTGGAGGATGGCGGTCCCTACCTGCTCAAGCCGCGTCTTTTTGTGAATCGCGAGCGCTGGCTGCAGGACGCTCCGCGCGACGCGGTGCTGATCGAGCCCGACGCGGTCAGCGGACGCTTTGACGGCGTGGTGCTGCGGGTGGCAACGGGCGAGGCGCCCGGCGACGACCCCCGAACCCAGTCCCTTTGCAGCCTGCGCGACGCGCTGCTCGATCCGCTCGACACCAACCACGTGAACGAGTACCTGCGCTGCACAACGCCCGCTTCGCCGGATCGGTGATCAGAACTTCGCCATGCGCGACCAGAGCCGCTCGGCCTGGGCAGCCGCCTCAGTCCTGATCGCATCCAGGTTGATGTCCGACGTTGAGCGAACTGGAGGCACCTTTCCTCCAAAACGTTCCGCCAGCAAGGTCTGACCCGCCTGCAGCCGCCGCGCCGCCGCCTGTGGATCGCCATCGCCATGGAGCGGCCCGTCTTCCAGCAAGGCGGCATATTCGGCCGCCAGGTCCGACGCAAAACCATCGGTGCCCAGCGCAACGTGCGCGCTGGCGCGCAGTGCCGCCGGATAACCAACACCGTTGCCACGGTTGGAACGCGGGTTCTGCACCAGCCAGCAACCCAACTGCTCGGCCTGGCGCACCTGCGACTCATCCAAGTGCACCCCGTGCGCGAGGATCGAACCCGGTGGCAGCGCACCGAGCTGAGCCAGCCGCTCCAGCGGCCCGTCCCAGCCACGGCGCTGCGCATCGGCGACATCGGCCTGATCCTCGGCGACGTGAACGTGCAGCACCGTGTTCAATTCGCGGCACAGCGCAGCGGCCTCGCGCACGGTCTGGTCCGACAGCGTGAACGAGGCATGCAGTCCGACCACGCCGCGCACCAGCGGCCGCGCGTTGCTCTCGATGAAGCGCTTGCATTCCGCAAGGCCGCGCTGCGCCTCCTCGCGCCCGCCATTTCGCTCGGTCGCGCCGTAGCACAGCACGGCCGGCATGCCCATCGCCTGGCAGACGTCGGCCAGGATATCGAGCGAGCCCTCGATCAGCTGCGGCGACTCGTGATGGTCGATCAGCCCGACGCTGCCAAGTCGCAAGGCTTCAGCCACATACCACTGCGCCGATGCCCGCAAGGAAGCCGCGTCAAGCGCGCGGTCCAGGCGCCACCAGACGCGCTCCAGGATCTGGACAAAGTTCTCCGGCGCCTCGGCCGGCGCCGGCATACCAAACGGCACCAGCCCCGAGTACAGGTGCGTGTGCGCGTTGACAAAGCCGCGAGCGCTCATTTCGACGCCAGCGGCAGACCGACGCTCATTGCACGCGCGGCCGGCGAGTCCCGCATCGGCAGCGTGGTGCGGCGGATGCCGTCGAACGCCTCCAGCGCGCAGGCCACCGCCGCCGCCGTCGGCACCAGACCGATTTCGCCCACGCCCTTGGCGCCCAGCGGGCCCTCGGGTTCAGGCTCCTCGACCAGGATCACCTCGACCACAGGCATGTCGCGCGCGCGCAGCACGCCCAGTTCCTTGAGCTTGAAAGTGACCGGCATGCCGTTCACGCAATGCAACTCCTCGGTCAGCGCGTAGCCCAATCCCATGTGGACCGCGCCCTCGATCTGGCCGGTGCACAGCGCCGGGTTGACAACGCGGCCTGCATCGTGCGCGGCGACAACCCGCTCGACGCGACCGCCGGCGTCCAGAATCACAAGCTGTGTGGCGTAGCTGAAGGTCGTGTGGGTCTTGATCTTCGCCGCCGGGGCGCCCAGCGCGGTGGTGTCGCTGATGACGATGTCGCCGGCGTACACGCGTCCCGCCAGCGCCGCCAGCGACTGCCCCGCATCCAGGTCGGCCCTGAGTTTCGCGCCGGCCGCCAGCACCGCGCGTCCGCTCAGCAGCGTGCCGCGCGAGCCGGTCGTCTGCCCGCACTGCAGGTCAAAGGTCGAGTCCACCTTCGGCGCAAAGACCGAGGCCGGCAGTCCGGTGGCCTCGACCGCGAACTGCACCAGCACCGTCAGCAGCCCCTGGCCCATCTCGGTGAAACCGTTGTAGAGCGCCACCGTCCCGCCCTGCTCGACCACCAGCCTGGCCTTGCCCGACTCCAGGACGCCGTTGCCGATGCCGCTGTTCTTCACGCCGCAGGCGATGCCAACGGCGCGACCCTCGCGCAGCGCGGCATCGTAGTGCGGCTTCACCGCCGCCAGCGTCTTTCGAATGCCGACCGACTTCTCCAGCACCTGGCCGGTGGAGAAGGTGTCGCCCACGCTCAGCGCGTTGCGCCAGCGGATCTCCCAAAGGTCGAGCCCGGCCTTCCTGGCCAGCAGGTCCATGCAGGCCTCCATCGCGAAGTGCGCCTGGTTGGCGCCAAAGCCGCGCATCGCGCCGCAAGGCGGGTTGTTGGTGTAGGCGGCGAGCGACTCGACGTCCACGTTGGGCACGCGGTACGGGCCGCAGGCGTGGCCCGCCGCCCGCTCGAGCACCTTGGCGCCCACCGACGCGTAGGCGCCGGAGTCGCCTATCATGCGCGCCTTGACGGCCGTAAGCCGGCCTTCGCCGTCGCAGCCGACGGTGTAATCCATCTTCAGCGGGTGCCGCTTGGGGTGGATGCGGATCGACTCCTCGCGGCTCAGTGTCAGCTTCACCGGCACGCCGGTCAGCTGCGCCAGCAAAGCGGCCTGCGCCTGGACCGACATGTCCTCCTTGCCGCCAAACGCGCCGCCGTTGGGTACCAGTTCGACAAATATCTTCTCT
The DNA here is from genome assembly GCA_049315845.1 of Rhodoferax sp. Classification (GTDB taxonomy): domain Bacteria; phylum Pseudomonadota; class Gammaproteobacteria; order Burkholderiales; family Burkholderiaceae_C; genus Rhodoferax. The sequence goes on along the minus strand of JBMOJJ010000011.1, from coordinate 21,582 downwards.
TCGCTGATGCCGAGAAAGCTTGCGATCTGCCGGCGATCCTCGAAGATGCCCTGACCCTGCGAGCGCAGGCGCAGCCCACCACCCGCCAAGGGCTCGGCCAGCGCACTCTCGGGCTCCAGAAACAGATGCTCGATGCGCTGCGTCGCCCAGCTGCCGCTGACCACGTGCGCACTGGCGGCCAGCGCCGCATCGACGTCGCCGCGGCGCACGACCGCGTGCTCAAGCAGGTTGTCGTGCTTCGGGTTGACCCGGAGCGCACCGGCGGCCAGCGCCTGCTGCGGATCAAGCACCGGCGGCAGGACCTCGTAGCTCACGTCAACCAGCTTGGCCGCCTCGCGCGCCGTGTGGCGGTCGACCGCGGCAACGGCGGCCAGCACGTCGCCCACGCAGCGCACCTCCTCGCCAATGGCCACGAAGCCCGGCCAGTCGCTGTGCAGCAGGCCGTACCAGCGCTCACCGGGAACATCCGCAGCGGTCGCGACCGCATGCACGCCCGCCAGCGCCCGGGCGCGCGTGGTGTCGATGCGCAGCACGCGGGCGCGCGGATGCGCCGACAGCGTGAGCGCACCATGCAGCATGCCGGGCACTTTGAGGTCGTCAACAAAGGGGCGCTCGCCCAACACCGTCTCGGTGCTTCCGATGCGCGTCAGGGACTGGCCGACACGCCCATCGCTGCAGGCCGGCGGGATCGCAGCGCCGCGCTTGGCCGCAGCCAGCAACTCGACCGCGTCGATGATCTTGATGTAGCCGGTGCAGCGGCACAGGTGCAGGTCAAGAGCGCGCGCGATCGCCTGGCGCGTCGGCGCCGGATCGCGGTCGGTGATCGCCTTGGCGCGCAGCGCGATGCCCGGGATGCAGAAGCCGCACTGCAGGCCCGCGGTCGCGGTAAAGCAATCGGCGATCTGCTGACGCTCTTGCTCCGGCAAGCCGTCCAGCGTGACGATGCTCTTGCCGTTGGCGACCCGGGTCGGCATCGCGCAGGTGGTCTTGGGCAGGCCGTCCACCAGCGCCACGCAGCAGCCGCACTGACCCTGCGGGCTGCAGCCATCCTTGAGCGACGTGATTCCGCAGCGCTCGCGCAGTGTCTCCAGCAGGCGCTCGTCGGGGCGCGGATCGACCCGGCAAGGGGCTCCGTTTAGTACAAACTCGATAGGCATGGTTCTAGGGGCGTTTGGCCGAAAGGGGGTTTTTCGCGACAGATGCGATTGTGACCGTTATCGCAGCAGCGCCATGTTCAGCGCAGCGGGCGCGCACGGTGCGCTGATTGGTGTCGGCAGTGTTGACATTGGCATCAGCCTGGGGCTCGCAAGATTTCGGCGCTTGATTTCGCGGCGTGGTCGCTATGCCTTCTTCATCGCAGCTTCAATTCGATGGCACAGCGTTCTGAGTATCTTGATGCGCGCAAAATTCTTGTCATTGGCCTCCACCAGGGTCCACGGCGCGATTGCGGTGCTGGTTCGGTCCACCATATCGCATACTGCCTGGTCATAGTCTGCCCATTTGTCCCGGTTGCGCCAGTCCTCTTCGGTGATCTTGAATCGCTTGAAGCCTATCTTTTCACGCTCGTTGAAGCGTTGAAGCTGTTCTTCCTTGCTGATGGCCAGCCAGAACTTCACAACGACAATGCTGTGACGCGCCATCTGCGATTCAAAATCGTTGATCTCGCCGTAAGCGCGCGTCCAGTCGGAATCCGGACAATAGCCTTCGACCCGCTCGACCAGCACCCGGCCATACCAGGATCGATCGAAGATCGTGACGCGGCCACGGCGCGGCAGGTGGCGCCAGAAACGCCAAAGATAAGGCTGGGCGCGCTCTTCCTCGGTCGGTGCCGCGACCGGAATGACGTTGTAATTTCGCGCATCGAGCGCACCGGTGATGCGCCGGATCGCGCCGCCCTTGCCGGCCGCATCGTTGCCCTCGAAGAGAGCGATGACGGTGATGCTCTTGAACATGGGACTGCGCACCAGCATCGCGAGCCTGCCCTGGTATTTTTCCAGTTCGATGCCAAACGTCTTCTTGTCCAGTTTCTGGCCGAGGTCCAGCGTTTTCAGGATGTCGATCTGATCGATCGAAGGCAAGGGCGCCGGCGCCTGGACCAGCGTGGCTTGTTGGCCGGCCTGTTCAAGCCGCTTTCGCTGCGCATCAAGAATGATCCGGCCAACGGTCAGGCTTCGGTAGCGCGGATCGTAGCCTTCCACGATCGACCAGGGCGCTTGCGCCGTGCTGGTATGACGGATCACACTCTCATTGACCACGCGGAATTTTTCGTACAGCTTGTAATGCTGCCAGTCGCGCTCGGTCACTCGCCAACGCGTCTGCGGGTCCCTTTCGAGAAGATTGAGCCGCTTCTTCTGCCGCTCTTCAGACAGGTGAAGCCAGAATTTGATCAGCAACGCACCCTCGTCCGTCAGCATCTTCTCCAGACGCCTGGCGCGCTCCAGGCTCTGGTCAAGATCAGCTGTCTTGGTGCGTCCGGCCACATGGTTGAGGATCGGCCAGGTGTACCAGGAGCCGAGGAAGATCCCGATCCTTCCCTTGGGCGGCAGCGCACGCCAGAAACGCCACATCATCGGGCGATCCAGTTCTTCGTCTGACGGGTCCCCCATGCCGTGCGTTTGCATGTAGCGCGGATCCATCCACTCGTTGAGCAGGGCCACGGTTTCTCCGCGCCCTGCCCCGTCGACTCCGCCGATCAGGATGATGACCGGGAAGCTGGCAAGTCTTGCCAGTTCCATTTGTGCGTCGAGCAGCGCCTCGCGCAGCTTGGGAAGCTCCGCCTCGTAGAGGACTTTGCTGATCTTGTGACCGAGTTCCGCAGATTCAAACATGAGCTGTCAGCCTCTGAATCGGGCGTCAGCCAAGCGCGTACCAGTGAGGCCGCAGGAAACTCAAACCGCAGTTGTCGCCGACCGAGGGGCCCGGCACCCGGCGCGTCTTCTGCACCCTCAGCTCGGTGTCGCCGACCAGGATCCGATAGTCGATGGTCTCGCCCAGATAAGCCTTGCGCAGCACCTTGCCTCGCACGCCGCCCTCGCTCACAAAGTTGATCTCGGTCGGTCGCGCCGCCAGCAGTCCGACACCGCAAGCGACAATCTCCGCGGCTGGAGCAGGACCCGCGGGCAACGCATAGGAAACGCCTGCAATCTGCATCGTGGACGGCGTCAGTCCGGCCTGCAGAAAGCACGACAGGCCGATGAATTCGAAGACGAAACGGTTCGCCGGCGAACCGTAGACCTCGAGCGGCGTTCCGATCTGCTGCACCACCCCGGCGCGCATGATCAGGATCCGGTCCGACAGGGCCATCGCCTCGGACTGATCGTGCGTCACATACAGGATGGCAAAGCCGAAGCGGTGCTGCAAGTCCTTGATCTCGAACCGCATCTCCTCCCGCAAGTGCGGGTCCAGGCTCGACAAGGGCTCGTCGAGCAGCATCACGTCCGGTCGGATCGCAAGCGCACGCGCCAGCGCGACACGCTGCTTGCCGCCGCCCGAGAGGTCGTCGGGACTGCCACTCGCCGCCGCCAGCAGGTTGGTGTGCTTGAGCGCCTCTTCGGTGCGCGCGATGATTTCAGCCTGGGGCAGCTTGCGCACGCGCAAGGGGAACGCGACGTTCTCGAACACCGACAGGTGCGGCCAGACCGCAAAGGCCTGGAACACCATGCCAAAATTGCGTTGTTCGGGCGGCAGGTAGTACTTCTCGCGCTTGGACGACAGCAGCCTTTCGCCGACCCGGATCTCGCCTTCGTCGAGGTCGTCGAAGCCGGCGACCATGCGCAGCGTGGTGGTCTTACCGCAACCCGACGGACCGAGCATGGCCACACACTCGCCCTTGGCAATCTGCAGGTCCAGCCGGTCCACCGCCGCGACCTTGCCGAAGCGCTTGCTGACCTGCTTGAGTTCGATATACGCCATCAAGACATCCTCAGGAGTTGCTCTTGCCGGACACCAGGCGCTTGATCAGCACTTCGCCGAGCACGATGATGATCAGCGCGATGCCGGCAAGCGCCGCCGAATAGACCGTCTCGCCGTCTTCATTGAGCGTGTAGATCGCGACGCCGATCGTGCGCGTTGTCGGCCCGTACAGCAGCACCGATACGGTCAACTCGCGCAGCGCCGGCAGGAAGATCAGGAAAAAGGCCGCCACCATGCCGGGTCGCACCAGCGGTATCACAATGTCCTTGAGCGCCTGCGCCATCGTTGCGCCTGAGGCCCGTGCGGCCTCGACCAGCGAATCGTGCACCTGCTCCAGAGCCGCTGAATTGGCCTTCAGCGAGAACGCCATGTAGCGCGCGATGTAGGCCAGCAGGATGATCCACACGGTGTTGTAGAGATTGACGCCGAACTTTCCGCTCCAGGCCAGGATCACGCCCAGCGCGATGACCGAACCCGGCACCGAGAACGGCAGCATGCCGAGAAACTCGAGCACGCCGCGGCCGCGCACCTTCATCTTGACGATCACATAAGAAATGATGACGCCGGCGAACATCGTGATCAGCGCCGCCGACAGGCCCAGGCTGACGCTGTTCCAGATCGCGTCGCGCGTCAGGTCCCACTCGAACAGGATGTGATGGTAATTGGCCAGGGTCAGGTTCGCGCTGGTGAAGGGCAGGCCATAGGTCTTGAGCGCGCCCACCATGAAGATGGTCGCTGTCGGCAGCACGATGGTGAAGGCGATGTAGGCGACGCAGAACAGGAACAGCGGAATGCGCCAGGCGCGCAATTTCAGCTCCGTCGGACGAAAACTCTTGCCGGCGATGATCTGATAGCGGCCTTTGCGCAGCACGCGATTTTGCAGCCACAGGATCAGCGCGGCCGCAATCACAAGCACGGTTGCCAGCACGGTGGCGGTGCGAATCGATGCGAAGCTGCCAGCGCTCTGGTGAATCTTCTCGTAGATCAGCGTCGGAATGTTGTAGATCCCGGTTTCGATGCCAAGCACCGCAACGGTTCCGAAATGCGCCATCGAATAAAGCATGATCAGCAGCGAGCCCGACAGAATCGACGGCAGCACCAGCGGGATCGTGATCTTGCGCGTGATCGTCAGCAGGTCGGCACCCGAAATCCGCGCCGACTCCTCGAGCGTCGGGTCCATGCGTTCGAGCGCACCGCTGACCTGGATGAAGACGAACGGGAACAGGTACATGGTCTCGACCAGAATGATTCCGGCGTAGGTATAGATGTCGAACACCGGAGCGTCGAAGCCGAGCGTGTCCATGAAGAATCGGTTGATGTAGCCGGCCCTGGGCGACAGCAGCATCTTCCACGCCAGCGCGCCGATGAAGGCAGGCAACATGAACGGCACCAGAAACAGCAGTTTCATGGTCTTCTTGAAGGGCAAATCGGTGCGCGTCACCAGCCAGGCGAAGAAGGTGCCGACGATGGTCCCGGCCACAGTCACACCGGCCGACAGCACCAGTGAATTCAGCAGCGCCTTGTAGGTCTGCGGCTGCTGCAACACCTTAACCACATCCGCCACATTGAAGTGGCCATCGACCCAGAACGCGTTGAAGAAGATCAGCAGCATCGGGACGGCCACCACGATGACCAGAATGCCGACCGACAGACCGAACAGGATCTGGGATGTACCCAGGCGCGGCAGAGCGGCTCGGCCCATCGCCTACACCCTGTCCCTGGTGGCCGCCGCGCCGGGCCGCCCCAAGCAAGGCACGACCCCCTCGGGGGGCAGCGCAGCATACGCAGTGGCAAGCGTGGGGGCAACCAGGTCATCGCCTTCGAACCACTGGACCGAGGCAAGATTGACGCGGCATGCGTCGCCCTCGACAAACATCAGATTGCGCTCAAGGCACTCGTGGCTGGGCAGGGCGGCCCGGATCAGCGTTCCCGCGATGTCGATCAGGTAATCGACCTGCGCCCCCAGAAAACTGACGCGCCGCATGGTTCCGGCCAAGCCCTCGCCGTGGCGCGCCAGCAGCACATCGCTGGGGCGAAATCCCGCGGTCAGCTGGTCGCCGTGCTTGTCCGGCGCGGGACCGAACCAGGGCGTCGATGAGCCGCCAATGTGCAGCGAAAGGCCGTCGCGCCTGACCGGCAGGAAGTTGGCGATGCCCAGGAACCGGAACACGAAGTCGTCGGCCGGATGTTCATAGACGTGCTGGGGCGCGCCGATCTGGCGCAGCGCCCCGCTCTCGTCCATGACGGCGATGCGGTCAGAAATAGCCAGCGCGATCTCCTGGTCATGCGTCACGTAAAGGATCGTGATGCCGAGCTTGCGCTGCAGCGCCTTGATCTCGAAGCGCATTTCCTCGCGCAGATTGGCGTCCAGATTGTTCAGCGGCTCGTCGAGAAGCAACAGGCGCGGCTCGGAAACCAGCGCCCGGGCCAGTGCCACGCGCTGCTGCTGCCCACCGGAGAGCTGCGATGGCAGGCGCGCCTCTAGTCCGTCGAGCCCGACCAGGCCGATCGCCCGCAGCGTTCGCTCCCGCAGCCGGACGGCATCAATCTGCGCCAGCTTCAACGGATACGCGATGTTGTCGAACACGCTCATGTGCGGCCACACCGCGTAGTCCTGGAAGACCATGCCAAGCTGGCGCTGATCGGGCGCCAGCATGCTCCCGGTGGCCGTGCTCGCCACGGTCTGCGCGCCAATTGAAATGCTTCCGGCGTCAGGCGTCTCGAAGCCGGCGATCAGGCGCATCAGGACCGTCTTGCCACAGCCCGACGGACCCAGCAGTGTGAAGCACTCGCCGTCGTCGATATCGAGCGACAGGTCGGAAAGAACCGTCCGGCCCGCGTAGCGCTTGCTGACCCCCTCGATGTGAACGCTGGCCACTGCTCAGTTCACTTCTGCATGATGTCGGTAAACCTCTTGATGGTTGCCTCTTTCTCGCTCATGATCTGCTGGTAGTCGATCTTCATCGCGCGCTTCATCGCCTCTTCCACCGGCGGCAGCTTGAAGCGCTCGGGCACCTTGACGTCGGCTCGCACCGGAAGCGTCCCCTCGTTGGCGATGATGGTCTGGCCTTCCTTGGAGAGCACGAAGTCGACAAACTTCTTCGCCGCATCGACATTCGGACTGTTGCGCATGATCGCGATCGGGCTTGGAATGACCAGCATTTCAGGCGGATAGACAAGCGCCAGCGTGGCGCCCTTGTCGACCTTGTCCAGCGTGATGTAGTCCACCGCCAGGCTGGCCACCAGATCGCCCGAAGCGGTGTCGTCGACCACCTGCCCGGAACCCTTGCCCATCTTGGCCCCGTTGGCGCGCAAGCCCTCAAAGTAGCTCCAGCCGAAGGCCTTTGACAGCACGGCGACGCTCATGTAGGCGGTACCCGAGAGGGCCGGGTTGGCGATGCCGTAAGCACCCTTGAAGGCGGGCTTCTGCACGTCCGCCCAGGTCTTGGGCGCCTCCTTGATGAGACGCGTGTTGTAGGCAATGCCAAGGGTGCCCAGACGCACGGCGGTGAACGAGCCGTCGTAGTCGGGCAGAGGATTGAGGATCATCTTGGAGTCGACCGGCAGGTAGGGCAGCAGCAGCCCTTGCGCCTTCAACTGGTAAAAGTCGGGAACCTCGCTGGTCCACAGCACGTCGGCCATGATCCTGCCGGATTCGCGCTCGGCGGCGATCTTGGCCATCAGCTTGCCAGCGCCGGCAGACTGGAAATCGACCTTGATGTCGGGGTGCTTCTTGTTAAGGGCCGTCTTCAGGTCGCCGATCATCGACTCCTTCATCGACGTGTAGACAAACAACTTCTGCTGTGCGCTGGCTGCGAGCGCAACAAGCGCCAGTGAAGTGCCGAGGGCACACAGTGAAAAAAGTCTTTTGAGGCGCAAAGTGATTCTCCCGGTGGGTCAAAACGAGCGGCAGCTTGTCAGCCTTTGCCGCCTGGAAAATTATAGGCCTGCGCCAGGCCGGGCCGGCGCCTGCCGGGCCTTGTTCAAATCGCGCAACTGCTGCAACCTCTCGGCGATTCGGATCTCAAGCCCGCGCTCGACCGGCCGGTAGAAGCCGGGCGCTGCCATGCCATCGGGCAGATAGCGCTCGCCGGCCGCATAGCCGCCCTCCTCGTCATGCGCGTAGCGGTAGCCCTTGCCATAGTCGAGGTCCTTCATGAGCTTGGTGGGGGCGTTGCGCAGATGCATGGGCACCGGCCGCGTGCCGTCCCTGCTGACATACGCCTTGGCCTCGCTGAATGCCTTGTAGACCGCATTCGATTTGGGCGCCACGGCCAGGTAGACCACGCATTCGGCCAGCGCCAGTTCGCCCTCGGGCGTGCCCAGGCGCTCGTACACTTCGGTCGCATCCAGCGCCAGGCGCAACGCGCGCGGGTCGGCCAGGCCGATGTCCTCGCTGGCCATGCGCAGCAGGCGCCGCGCCAGGTAGCGCGGGTCGACGCCGCCGTCGAGCATGCGCGCGAACCAGTAAAGCGCGGCGTCGGGGTCGGAACCGCGCACCGATTTGTGCAGCGCGGAGATCGTGTCATAGAACTGCTCGCCGCCTTTGTCATAGCGGCGCATCTGCTGCCCAAGCACCTTGAGCAGCCACTCGTCGGTGATACGGTCCAGCCTTTGCTGGGCGGCGGCAACGGCCAGTGTCTCCAGTGTGTTGAGCAGGCGTCGGGCGTCGCCATCGGCGTACGCGACCAGACGTTCGGACGCCGCGGCCTCGATCGCCGGCATCACCTGCAGGGCCAGTGCCTTGGCGATGATCTGTTGCAGATCATCCGCGCACAGCGGCTGCAGCACATAGACCACGGCCCGCGAGAGCAGCGCGGAGTTGACCTCGAACGACGGGTTCTCGGTGGTGGCGCCGATAAAGGTAAAGAGCCCGCTTTCGACATGCGGCAAGAAAGCGTCCTGCTGGCTTTTGTTGAAGCGGTGCACCTCGTCGACAAAGACAATCGTGCGCCGACCCTGCCCCTGCGCCAGCAGCGCCTTTTCCACCGCCTCCCGGATCTCCTTGACCCCGCCAAGCACCGCGCTGATGGTGATGAACTGCGCGTCGAACGCATCCGCCATCAAGCGCGCGATCGTGGTCTTGCCGGTGCCGGGCGGTCCCCACAAGATGCAGCTGTGCGGCTGGCCGGACTCGAAAGCGACGCGCAGCGCCATGCCTTCACCCAGCAGATGCTGCTGGCCGATCACTTCGGCCAGTGTCTTGGGGCGCAGGCGCTCGGCCAGCGGCTGGTGTTTGGTGGGCGCTGAGTTCATCAAGCGGTATTGTGGCGCAGCTGGCAATGCGTGGCTGCTGGGTGCGATACTTTGACCTGGGCGAGCCTTAGCCCTATTTGAAGCCCCGTCATTTTGGATCCCAGCACTCTCACTCTCTACCTTGTCGCCGGTGGCTTGATCATCAGCCTCAGCCTGCTGATGATGGGCTTGGCTCATCTTCGGCCGGGCGCGCAATTGCTGAAGCGTTGCGCCATGGCCTTTGTGATTCTGTCTTTAGGCTTTGCGGTGTCCGGCGTCGGTCCCGCGCTGCCGCGCTGGATGACGGTCATAGGCACCAACATGGTTCTGATCTCGGCGGGGGTGGTCCTTTATTCCGGTTTTGTCGCCTATTGCGAGCAGCGCCAGGCCACGCTGGATCGGCTGGGCTGGGCCCTGGTTGCGCTAACCGCGCTCCCATTCTGGTATTGGGGCTTGATCGAACCTGACGGCCATATCCGCTCCGCTGTTTTCTCTTTCGCGCTGGCAGTGGTCAGTGGGCGCACCGCGCTGGTGATCGGGCGCGCCGCGCTGCAGCATTGGCGCAGCGTGCCGCTCTGGGCGCTGGCAATCCTGTTTGGAATTCTCAGCGCCGGGATGGCTGCGCGTGGCGTTTATTCCCTGGTTGTGGAGCCTCCAACCGCAGGTCTGCGCGGCGTCAATCCAACCTCCTGGTTGACGGTAGCCTGGTCCATCTTTCTTGTGTCTTTGATGAGCGTTTGCATCATCTGGATCGAATTCAGTCGTCCGATGGCGGATCGATGGGACTCCGCCAATCGGGGTGCTGCAATTTTCAGTTTTGTTGAATATTTTCGGAACAAGCTGATCATGCTGTGGGCCGTGGTGCTGATCCTGGTTTTGGGGGTCGTCGGTGAAGTTGGCTTGTTCTACGCAAGAACGCTTGAGTTGGAGGAAGCGCGGCTGACACAGACTGCCGGGCTGAGCAATGATGCGTTTGTCCAGCATTCCGCACAGGTCATTGGCCTGGTCGGTACGATTTTGCATTCGGTTCGGACTATTTATGTTCGCACGGGATCGTCTGCCGAGACCGAAAGCTTCATCCATGCCTTGCCTTTCGACAAAGCAACACTGGATAACGTCTATGTCATCAATGAGCACGGGAAGATCGTGGTGCCACACGACCCGGTGGCAGCGGAATTGAGCGTTGCGGATCGCGATTACTTCCTGGTTCATCGATCGACTTCAGGTGATCAGGTCTTCATCGGATCCGTGGAAAAAGGACGCGTCACGGGCAAGTTCCATTTCAGGGTCACGCGCCGCATCGACAAGCCCGATGGCAGTTTTGCAGGCGTGGTGCTCGGAACCGTCAATCCTGAGTCGTTCTCACGCTATTACCGCCAACTTGCCGGCAGCGCGCAGAACCTTGCCTCGCTGGTGGGCACCGCTGACCGAAAGCTCAGGGCGCGTGCGCCCGATCCACCGCCTGAGCGTTGGCAGGTTCCGGTTGTGTCCCCGCTGTGGGACGCCCTTGGGCAGTCCTCGTCGGGCAGTTACAAGAACACCAGTTCCATCGACCAGATTCGCAGGGTCTTCGCCTACAGGAAAGTGGGGGACTTGCCCCTGGTGATGGTGACGGGCTATTCCGACGCCGACTTGCAGCAAAGTGTCCTCGACCATATGCGCTGGCTGCTCATGAGCGCCTTCACCGTGCTCGGCGCCGTGCTGATCCTGGCTGCGTTCCTGACCGTCGAAATCAGGCGGCGCAACGAACAGAATCGCTTCCTGGCTATGCTCAGCCACGAACTCAAAACGCCCTTGTCGGTGATGCGCATTGCGCTCGGGATCACGGGCCCGCTATCGGAACGTACGCACGCGCATGCACAGCAGGCGGTGCAGGACATGGACGCCATCGTCGAGCGTTGCCTGGAAGTGGACCGCTTGCAGCAACGCCGCCATGCGGCCACCCGCCAGCCCTGCCGCCTGGATGAACTGCTGGCTGAACTGCAGGCGGCCAGCACAGGTGCCGACCGCCTGGCAATCAGCGCTGCCGACTTGCCCGCCTTTACCGTCGACACCCAGTTGCTGCGCATTGCCCTGGGTAACCTCATCGACAACGCTCTTAAATACGCCCCGGCCAACAGCGTTGTGCAGATCAGCGCCCGTACCCATGTCAGCCAACGCCAGCCAGGCATCCTGATCAATATTGCCAACGACCCCGGCAGCGCCGGCATGCCAGACCCGCGGCAAGTCTTCAAGAAGTACTATCGCAGCCCCGGCGCGCACAGCAAGACCGGCTCTGGCCTGGGCCTGTACCTGGTACGCGGCCAGGCGCGGCGCCTGGGTGGCTGGGTGCGCTATGCACCGACGGCGCGCCAGGTGCGTTTTGAATTCTGGGTCCCGGTCTGATGCACTCACCACCCCCAAAGGCTGTAGGCTTTGGTAGGATTCTTCAAGAACAGAGCGATAGGATTGCCGCACCAAGCCCGCAAGACAAGCATGAAAGCCCGATCAACACCCCGTCCTGCACCATGACCGACGCCCTGAACATCATGGTGGTGGAAGACCACGACGCCTTGCGCGAGGTGACTGTCGAGGCGCTCAGCCAGCGTGGCCACAACGTGCGCGGTGTGGACAGTGCCGAGGCACTACCCGACGAGCCGGGCCTGTTTCCGATCGACCTGCTGGTGATAGACCTCAATCTGCCCGGCGAAGACGGCATCAGCCTTGCCGCGCGCATCCGCGCCGCCCAGCCAAACGTCGGCATCATCATGGTCACGGCACGCGGCCAGGTGCGCGACCGCATGGCTGGCTATGACAGTGGCGCCGACATCTACCTGACCAAACCGACATCGGCAGACGAGCTGTGCGCCGCGGTGCGGGCACTGGGCCGGCGCATCCGGCCGGACGAAGCAAGCGCCTCAGCTTACACGCTGAGCCTGACGGAGATGCTGCTGCACGGTCCGCAGGGCAAGGCCAGCCTGTCCAGCCACGAAGCCAGCATGCTGGCTGCCTTATTGCGCGCCAAGGACCAGCAAATGGAAGCCTGGCAACTGATCGCCGTGACCGACAAGGTGGTCAGTGAAGGCAGCAAGAAAGCGCTCGAAGTTCAAATCGTGCGCCTGCGCAAGAAACTGCAACAGGCCGGCGCCGATGAGCCCACCATCAAGGCGATTCGCGGCCATGGTTACCGGCTCTGTCAGAAGATCAGCCTGAGCACCGGCTGAGCGTCAAGTGGCAGCGGCCGCTGCCAGGTGTGCAGCTTTTTTGCCAATCCAGAGTAAATACCATGAATATCTGGAGATAAAATACAGATATTCATGGTTGTTAATCACATTCCACGTTCTGCTCACCTGGAAACCTTGCGTAGCCTGCTGGCGCAGTTTCCGGTTGTCGCGCTGATCGGTCCGCGCCAGGCCGGCAAGACAACGCTGGCGCGGCAATTGGCCGAAGGCGAGTCAGCCCATTTTTTTGACCTTGAAGATCCGCGCGATGCGGCACGACTGGCCGCACCCATGCTAACGCTGGAGCCACTAACCGGCTTGGTGGTGCTCGACGAGATTCAAACCCAGCCGCAGCTCTTTGCGGCACTGCGGGTGCTGGCAGACCGTGTGGACAAACCGGCACGCTTCCTGTTGCTCGGCAGTGCCTCGCCAGAGCTGGCGCAGCATTCGGCCGAGTCGCTGGCGGGTCGAGTGGCCTACCATGAATTGACCGGCTTCAACCTGGCTGAAGTGGGGCCGGACAAGCTGCGCCAGCTTTGGCTGCAAGGCGGGTTTCCGCGCGCGTACATCGACGACCCGGTGTCCTCGGCACACTGGAGGCACGCCTTTGCGCGCACCTATCTGGAGCGCGACATCCCGGCATTGGGTCTGCGGCTACCCCCTGCAACGCTGCGCCGCTTCTGGGGCATGTTGGCGCATTACCACGGGCAGACCTGGAATGGTGCCGAACTCGCACGTGCGTTTGGTGTGTCGGAAAAAACCGTGCGCCACTATCTTGACATTTTGAGCGCCACTTTCATGGTGCGTGTGCTCGCCCCATGGCATGAAAACCTGGGCAAGCGAGAGGTAAAGGCGCCCAAGATCTACCTGACTGACAGCGGTCTGTTGCACACCCTGCTTGGGCTGGACACAGAGGCAGACTTAATGGGGCACCCCAAAGTTGGCGCATCGTGGGAGGGCTTTGCCCTGCAGCAGGTGGTCGCTGCGCTGGGCGCCAGTGCAAGGGATTGCCACTACTGGAAGTTGCACACTGGTGCCGAACTGGACTTGCTGGTGCAGCACAAGGGCCTGCGGCGTGGTTTTGAGTTCAAACTCACTGACAGTCCCCGCACCACGGCATCCATGCACTCGGCGCTAAAAGACCTTAAGCTGGCCTCCATTCATGTGGTGCATGCTGGAACACATTCCTACCCCATGGCCGATCGCATCCACGCGCTGGCACTGGCTGACCTGCTCAGCTTGCAGTTGCCGCCTGCACAGACTCTGGCTACTTCTTGAGCGCCGCACGCCCTTGCTTGGTGCCGCTGACGACGCGCTCGCCCATGCCCTCGGCGCTGCAGCGCGCCGATCCATGGCTTCAGGGGTCATCGATTGCTTCACTTCGTTCGCAATAACGAATAAGCGCACCCCGTAGGTATCGGCAGGTTCCATTTTTCCGAATCGCCTATTCTGGCGCCCGAACAAACCCAAACCACGTGCGCTTCATCAAAGGTATTCATGCTGTACCGGCACTTACAACGTTGGCTATGAGTTCACGACGGGGGACTTCAACATCGCCATCGGCAACAACGGCGTCACGGGCGACACGGGCACCATCCGTATCGGCAACGCCGCGAGGCAATCTGCGACCTACATCGCCGGCATCACCGGAGCGACTTCGACCGGCGGAGTGGCGGTGTTCGTTAACGCCGCAGGGCAATTGGGTACTTTAACTTCTTCCCGGCGATTCAAGGAAAACATCGAGGCCATGGGCGATTCTTCCAGCCCGATCTTCGCGTTGCGGCCGGTGACCTTCAACTACAAAGCGGAATACGGCGGCGGCGGATTGCAGTATGGCTTGATCGCCGAGGAGGTGAATGAGGTGATGCCCGAGATGACGATTCGTGACAAGGACGGTCAGATCGAGACCGTGGCCTACCAGATGCTGACCCCGATGCTGCTCAACGAGGTGCAAAAGCAGCAGCGCACCATCGAGGCACAGCAGGCCGAGATCAACACACTCAAGGCGCAGATGGCGGCTATCCTGGCGAAATTGCCAATGTAGGCGGGCCTGCGGGCCGCGCCTGCCAGGTGTTCCGGATGACCGAATGCAACAGTCGCTCCGACAAACAAGCCCCGCAGCGCCGGCCCAGATTGCGTGAGCTGCTATCCCTATTGAATCTGCCACGCTAGCTGTAGGTATTGGTAGGTTTTGTTTTGCCGCTTGGGCTACGCTCATGTCGGTGCAATTCAGTTGCTGCGCCCGGCCACTCCACTAAAGCCACTCAATCTCAACCCGTAACGCGACCCTGCCATGAACAAAATCCACCGCACCGTCTGGTCTGAAAGCCGTCAAGCCTATGTTGTCGCGCATGAAAAAACCTCAGCGCAAGGCAAGCCAAGCTCCACACGCCTGGGAGTCGGCAACGCTGTTGCGGCGGCCTTGCTCGGGCTCGCCAGTTCTGGCGCCATGGCAGCCGGGGGGACTGTATGTAACCCTGCCGAGTATCCGATGACCAATTCGACCTATACGGGGTCCGGCCCCTACACGTTCGCGGTCAGCGGCGGCGCGGTCACTGCGGGGTTCAGTTGCAACTTTATCGGCAGTGGCGACAGTCTCACCGTGGCGGGCAGCGGCAGCATATCAACGACTGGCAGCAGCAACTATGCGGTGTATGCCGCTTCCACGTCGGTTGCCAGCATTCAAAACAGCGGCCTGATTTCTGCCGACGACGATACCGTCCGTATCATGAATTCCACCGTCGCCGGGGTCATCAGCAACTCAGGCACCATTCAGAGTCTGGGTACAGGTGGTGATGACATCTACATGGGTGCCTCCACCATCCAGGGGGGCGTTACCAACTCGGGCACGCTATCCGCAATCCATCACGGCATCCACCTGGTGGGTGGGCAGATTGTTGGCTCCATTCACAACACCGCAATTGGTGTCATTCGGACTGGCGACACCGCCATTTATGTTGCAAACGCAGGCGCCCTCGTCTCAGGTAGCATCATCAATCAAGGGGTGATCCAAGCGACCGGGGCATCATCTGGCTACGGCGTGTATATGGCGGGAGGCACTACCATCAGCGGCGGGCTGACCAACAGCGGCACGATCATTGGCGCAACCTATGCCATTGAATCCGTAGCCTCGACCACACTTCCCACCATTCTGAACCAGGCTGGTGGCCTGATCGATGGCCGTGTTTCGATTGCGAGCAACACAACCGTGACCAATGCCGGCACGATAGCCATGCCGGCAAGTACCACCTCAACCATCGCTGGCACCTACACCCAGGACAGCACCGGAACTTTGCGCACCCGGGCGACCAGCGCTTCCGCCTTTGGCAAATTGTCTGTTGGTGGCACGGCAATGCTGCCTGCAGGGGCCAAGTTCGATGTGGTGACGGGTAATCCGGCCACTTGCGGCGGCATCGCGGTAGGCACCACGCTGGCCGGTGTGATATCGGCTTCAAGCCTGAGCAGCAGCACCTTCACTGTCACCGACGATTGCACCAGCATTGACTTTACGGCGGTCAAGAACGGCAATGCCATCGACCTGGTGGTCATCGCAGCAGTTGCCCCGACGCCTGCATCGATCCCAACCCTGTCCGAGTGGGGTTTGATCTTTCTGTCCAGCCTGATGGCCATGTTGGGTATCAAGCAGACGCGTCGGCGCAAGGGTATCTAAACAGAGGCGCGCCAATGTGGAACCATGGGGGCTCAGGGGCGACTTTGCTTGCGCCTATTGAATAGAGAGAGCTTACGAATTGATCGACACCGAGCCCACAAATGCATAGCCCTGTGTGCGAAAGGTCTTGATCGGTAGTTCGTTTCCGGTGGCATCAGCGACTTTTTTTCGCAGACGCGAAATGCGTGTGTCAAGGCGGCGCGTATCTTCAAGCGTAAGCCCCATGGCAAGTTGCTGGCACAAGGCATCGCGGCTGACCGTTGCGCCTCCTGCCTTGATCAAATGCTCCACCAAACGCGCCTCGGTGCCGGTCAGGCTGGTTGCGCGCCGATCGGGTGAAATCAGTTGCAGTGTGCGCAGATCGAGGTGCCAACAGGCGGCTGCGGCCAAGGCGGGTGCTTCCGGCGGTGGATGCGACACGCGGGTCAGAATCTGGTCAATCACGGCCTTCAGCTCGCGTGGGTTCACCGGCTTGACCAGATAGCTGTCGGCACCTGCGGTAAGCCCGGCAATGCGGTCCTCGACGTGACCACGCGCGGTGACGATCACCATTCCCAATGACAGCTTAAAAGAGTCCCGCACCCGGCGTGCAGCCACCAGGCCATCGCCATCGGGCAAACCCAGGTCAAGCACCAGCACATCCCAGGTCCGCTGCTGCAATTGGCCCAGCATGGCGGCGATATCACCTACACCCTGCGCATCGATGCCATAAAATTGCAAAAAGTCGACCAGTTCCGCGCGCAGGTCTGGTTCGTCCTCAACCACCAGTACGCGTGGGCGCTTCACGTTTTCCATACTTTCTGTGAACTTTCGCACTCTTTCGGTTTTCCTTGCGTTCGTGTTGCTGGCATGCCCCGGGCGCGCGGTCTGCGGCGTGGTCGCCAGTGGAAAGGGGGCTGTAGATATTGTGGCAGACGCCGAGCTCCTGCGCGACCGGGACGGGATGATGGGCATCCATCAGATCGCCCAAATCGGGTCTGCACCCGGCAATTCCTTTCAATCACTGCCGGGCGCTTTTTCCCAAGGATTTACCCGCGACACATTTTGGCTGCGCCTGCGCGTGTCGCGTGCTGCCGGCGAGCCCATGCGCTGGTGGCTGGTGGCTGAACCCACCTTCATAGACGACCTGCGCCTTTACCTGCCAGACGGCCACGGCGGCTACAGTGAGCAGCGCGCCGGTGATCATGTGCCGGTCAGTCAGCGCCCCATGGCAACGCGTGAAACGATCTTCGCCATCGATTTACCAGAGGCACCCCAGACAATCTATCTGCGTGTGCAAAGCACCAGCACGCTGGCACTCTCTCTTGCGCTGTGGCAACCGGAGGCCTGGGTGGCTGGCAGCCTGTTGCGCAATACCTTGCACGGCACATTTTTTGGGATGATGCTGGCAGCGGCCTTGATCAGTCTGGTCAGTGCCATCTGGCTGCGCCAGAAGTTCTTTTTGGTTGCCACCGCCTACGTGCTCAGCTACGGCCTGCAACACCTGGCCATCAATGGCTACGACCAGATATTCTTCTACCCGGAAGCCCCTTTGCGCTCCGACTATGCCATCGGTGCCGCCTCCACGCTGGTGCCGGCGCTGTTTCTCTTTTTTTCACTCCTGTATCTTGAATCATCGCGATACCTGCCGCGCCTGAGCAAGCTGGTCAACGCCGTAGCATGGATCAGCGTGGGCGCTATTGCGTTTTCTTTGGCGGGTTACTACCCGGCGATGGCGCCGCACATGCCTGTCTACGTGGCCATGCTGCTGGTACTGGTGATAGCGCTGATTGTGCGCATGCTGCCCCATGAGCCCCACCGCGCCAAGTTCATGTTGTTGATGTTTTTGCCAGGTGGCATTGCCCTGATCCCTCAGATGTTGCGCAATCTGGGCTGGCTACCCCTCAATTTGTGGACCACCTACCTCTGGTCGCTCTCCATCTTTTTGCAGCTGCCCTTTGTGGTGCTGATGATTCTGCAACGCGTGCGTGAAGAATCCAACAAGCTTCGCGCAGCCATTAGCGAGAGCGAAGCCCAGCGCAGCCTCATGGGCACGATTGGCCATGAATTGCGTACCCCGCTGGCCATCGTTGAAGCCGGGCTGGCCAATATTGAGGCGCGCACGGCAGACGGTCAGCCCGAACTCAGGCCACGCTTCGAGCGCATTGCACTCGCACTGGCGCGGCTCAACCGGCTGATCGACAACGCGCTGGCCGAAGAGACCCTGCGCGGTGGCGCCATCGTCATCCACCCGGCGCCACTTGCGCCATCGGCCTTGTTGGCCCAGGTCAGTCAGCTATCGGGCCTGGCTGAATCGGGGCGGCTGGTGCTGGCGCTGCCAGCTGATGACAGCCCGGTGGTGCTGGACGCGCACTGGCTCGGCCTGGCGGTGCTGAACCTGATCGACAACGCGGTCAAGTACTCGCGCCGGGGCAGCGCGATCACGCTGAGCGCCGAGCGTGCCGAAGCGCGACTCGTCATTCGCGTGCGCGACCACGGCATCGGCATTGCCGCGCAAGACCTTCCAAGGTTGGGCGAGCGTTTTTTTCGTGCCGATAACGCACGCAATCTGGCCGGAGCCAAGGGACTTGGACTGGGTTTGCATCTGGTGCGCCAGGTGACCACCTGCCACGGCGGCACGCTGCAAATCGATAGTGTGCCCCATCAGGGCAGTTGCTTCAGCATTGAAATACCGGTGCAAAGGGCACACCCGTGATAGCAAGCATGCCAAACGTCACGTGGGCGACGACTGTTCACGGTCGCTTATATCGTTTACATTGGAGTCATATTCCAATGTAAACGCACCATGTATTCGCGCACTCTTGAACATACTATCCACACCATCAGCAAAAGCTTTCCGGTGCTCATGCTTACAGGGCCTCGGCAGGTGGGCAAGACCACCTTGCTAGCAATGTGCTCCGAAGGTGCCCGAACCTATGTAACGCTTGACGATCTGGATTCACGCAACCTGGCACAGCGTGACCCGGCCCTGTTCTTGCAGACCTGGCAGCCGCCGGTGACCATTGACGAGATTCAGTACGCACCGCAGTTATTCAGTGCCATCAAGATGATGGTTGATCGCGATCAGCGTAACGGGCTGTTCTGGTTGACGGGCTCACAAAAGTTTCACCTGATGCGCGGCATCACCGAGAGCCTTGCTGGACGGGTGGCGATTGTCGATTTGCTGGGACTTTCACAGGCTGAACTGGATGGCCGCGCTGCCGCGTCGCGCCCCTTCATGCCCACCCTCGACTGGATCACCCAGGCCAGGCCAACCGCAGGTCAAGCAACGCAACCCAAACGCTTGAAAGATATTTACCGGCAAATCTGGCTTGGCTCCTATCCCCGTCTGGTGGCGCAGGGTGCCCTGGCGCGCGACCTGTTTTACCGCTCCTATATTCAGACCTATATCCAGCGCGATGTGCAGGACATCCTTAAAGTTTCCGACCAAATGACCTTCAACCGGTTCCTGGGAGCCGTGGCGGCCAGAACCGGCCAGCTGCTCAACTATGCCAGCCTGGCACGCGATGTCGAGGTGGACAACAAGACAGTCAAATCCTGGTTGTCGATTCTCGAAACTTCGGGGCTGGTTTATTTGCTTCAACCCTACCATCGGAATCTGACCAAGCGCCTGGTAAAAGCACCCAAGCTGTATTTTCTGGACACGGGTTTGGCGGCCTACCTCACCAAGTGGCCCGACGCCGACTCACTGGAGGCCGGGAGCATGTCGGGCGCCATTCTGGAAACCTGGCTTTTTGCCGAGATACTCAAAAGCTACTGGCATAACGGACTGGAGGGCAATTTGTTTTTCTACCGCGACACCGACCAGCGCGAGGTTGATCTTTTGATTGAGGCCGGCGATACGCTCTATCCGGTGGAGTTCAAGAAGACGGCTTCACCATCCCAAAACGTAGCGCGTCAATTTGCTGCTCTCGACAAATTGGGCAAGACAATTGGCCACGGTGCTGTCATTTGCCTGGTGGAACGCGACACGCCCTTGTCACAGCAAGTAACGGCGATTCCGGCGCACTATTTGTAGCTTTGCTCGGCATTGCGCCGACTTCAAACTAATTTCACCAACCGACAGGTTTCGCAAGGTTCGGTAAGAAATTGCACGACAGCATCGAGGCAAATTTCAGTAGATTCGAAGTAGTTGTATCTACTTGAAATCCGCCATGAATAAAACCCACCGCATCGTCTGGTCCGAAGCCCGTCAAACCTATGTTGTCGCGCATGAAAATGCGGCATCAAGTGGCAAGCCATCATCCACCCGCAAGGGGGTGGTGCAGGCGGTTGCGGTGGCTTTGCTGGCGTTGGGGGCAGGGCAAGCAGCAGCCGTAGATTCGTGCGTGGGGGTTACGGTAATTGCCACTAACAAGACCGATCCATGCCTGCTGACAACCGGCGAGAGTGTGACGATTAATAACGGGTTCTCGCTCGCAGTATCGGGCGCAAGCGAAAGGGCAGTAACCGTAGAGGGCGCAACCGGGTCCGGAGCCATCGCCGCCGGTGACATTCTGAACAACGGCACGATTGCTAGCGTTGTCTCAGGTCAGTCGGCGATCAGGCTCTTGCCTGGGGTGTCAGCGGGTTTGATGGCCATTTCAATACCGAGAGTCAGCGTGAGCTCGATCACCAATAACGGGTTGATCAATGCCGGTAGCGAGGGCGGGATAGTGATGGAATACGCAGCCGATTCAGATGGCTGGAAGATAGGCACCACGATCACCGGTGACATCATCAACACCGGCACCATCACCACCGCAGGCACTGACGCTATTAGGGGGATAGGCGCGACTATTGGCGGACGCATTGTCAACAATTCATTGATTCAGGGTCAAATCAAGTTTTTCACATCTGTCATCACCTCAGGCATCACCAATACCGGCACAGTGTCAGGCCCCAATACCGCTGGCCTAAACATGTGGCCGGTCCAAGTGGGCGATATCAAGAATACCGGTTTGATTCAAGGAACCCGGGGGGTCAATATTGGCGGTGCCACAACGACCATTGCCTCTATTACCAACGATGGAACCATCAATGCCTCGTCAGGCTTTGGACTCGCACTCGTGTCTGGCGCATCCGTTGCACATGGTCTGAGCAACAGTGGAACGATAGAAGGCAAATCATTCGGCGCTCAGGTCGACCGAAGCACGGTATCGGGTGGCATCACCAACAGTGGATTGATCCAATCCGTAGCAAATGTGAGCGCCTATGCACTAGCGATGTTCACGTCCACCATCAACGGTGGCATTACCAATACCGGCACCATTGTGGCGCAGGCAGGCTCAAGCCATACGGGCTACGCCATCAGAATCAACAATTCGACGATCAACGGCGGCATTGTCAATACCGGCAAGATCCAGAGTACGACAGGTACGACTGCCTTTGGCATAAATATCAACGGCAGCGTTCTTGCAAGCATAACCAACAGCGGTGTGATTGAAGGTAACACCAATGGCATAAGAATCAGTTCCACCAGCACGCTGGGTAGTCTGACCAACAGTGGCACGATTTCTGGAAGCAATGCAATCGATGCCGGTGGCGGAGGGCTCAATAGCCTGGTGATTGAGGGTGCCAACACTG
>JBMOJJ010000010.1:0-29742 GCA_049315845.1 Rhodoferax sp. | reverse complement strand
GCGGCCTGATCGTGATCGACTTTATCGACATGGAAGAAAGCCGCAACCGCCGCGACGTGGAAAACCGCCTGCGCGACGCGCTGCGGCAGGACCGCGCGCGCGTGCAGTTCGGCACCATCAGCAAGTTCGGCCTGATGGAGATGAGCCGCCAGCGCCTGCGCCCGGCGCTCTCCGAAGGCGCATCCATTCCCTGCCCGCGCTGCGGCGGTTCCGGCCATATCCGCGACACCGAATCGAGCGCGCTGCAGATCCTGCGCATCATCCAGGAAGAGTCGCTCAAGGACAACACGGCCTCGGTGCTGTGCCAGGTGCCGGTCGAGGTGGCATCCTTCCTGCTCAATGAAAAGCGGGCCGAGATCGCCAAGATCGAAATCAAGCAGCGCATCAATGTGCTGATGGTGCCCAACAAGACGCTGGAAACGCCAAACTACAAGCTCGAGCGCCTCAAGCATGACGACCCGCGCCTGGACAACGTCGAGGCCAGCTACAAGATGGCTGAGCAGATGGAGGATCCGATCGCGGTGACGCGTCGCTCGCAGGAGCCGACCAACAAACAGACCCCTGTCATCAAGGGCGTTCTGCCTGACGCACCGGCGCCGCAGGCTCCGCCCAAGGTCGAAGCGCCGAAACCACCTGTGCAACAGGCACCCCGCGCAGCGCCCAAGCCGGCGCCTGCGGCACCTGCAGAAAAAGGCTTCTTCGGATGGCTGAAGAAGTTGTTCGTCCCGGCAGAAACAGCGCCGGAACCGGTCAAACCGGCTGTCGTGGCGCCCAAGGATGACAAGCGTGAAGCTCGCGGCGGCCGTGACTCGGCGCGCCGCAACGAGGGACGCGATGAAGGCCGAGGCGAGGGCCGCGGTGGCCGCGGTGGCCGCAACGAAGCGCGCCCGGATGGCCGGGGTGGTCGTGGCGGTCGAGGCGGGCGCTCGGGGCAGGGTTCGCGCGAGCGTTTTGACGCCGATGGCAAACCTCTGGCCGGTGACACGGGCAGCGCGACCGCGCCGGCCGCCGGCAGCGGTCCGGTGGCGGACGCCACCGCGAGACCCGAGCCGGGACAGGAGCGCCCACCGCGCAATGCGCCGCGCGGCGAGCGCGGCAACCGCAATGAACGTGGCCGAAACGAGCGCACCGAAAATCCTGATGAAAGCGGCAACGCGGAACGCGCCGAGCTGCGTCCGGACCTGCGCGGCGAACGTCGACCGGAGCGCAACCGTCGCCCCGAGGAAGGCCCTCGTGCGGACCTGTCCGGCCAGGAGCCGGGCAGCGACCGCGAAGCCGATGCGGCTCAACCGGCTGTCACCGCCGAGGGCGCTCCGGCCCGCGAACGGCGGCCGCGTGATCGCTACGGGCGTGACCGGGGTCCGCGTCCGGATCGCGTAGAACAGGGAGATCGACCGGAACGTGCCGACCGTCCGGAGCAGGTGCAGCCCGAAGAGTCGGCCGAAGAACCCCGTCGCTCCTATTTCACGACAGACAGCCAGGCGCCTGCGCCGGCAACCGTTGCTCCAGTGGCGGCGAGCGAAGCGGACACGACGCCGACGCCAGCAACGCCACCGGCGGCAGTTGCAAGCAAGGCTGCTGCAGCGCCGACGCCAACGCCGGCGCCTGCAGCCGCCTCGGGCATGCCCAAACTGCAGCCCTTTGTCCTGCCGCTGATCGAACTGGCCGAAGTGGCCCAGGGATCAGGCCTGGTCTGGGTCAATTCGGACGCTGAAAAGATTGCGGCGGTGCAGGCGGCGATCGCTGCCGAGCCGCGGCAGATCCACGTTCCCCGCGAGCGGCCCGCGGCGGTCAGCATGGATACCGGGCCGCTGATCCTGGTCGAAACCCGACGCGACTTGCGCAACATGGATTTGCCTTTTGCGGCGACCCCGTAACGCGGGATTGGACCGATAGTCGCTTGCAGCAAGGGGCACTCGGGTGCCCCTTCTTTCTGACGTGCGCGGCAACCGAAGGGCCGACCCGGCGGCAATCACTTCATGCCCAGAATCCACTTGACCAGTTTGCTCGCTTCGTCGGGCCTGACCGTGGTGTTAGGCGGCATCGGCACTTCACCCCACGAACCCTTGCCGCCCCGAATGACTTTGTCTGCCAGCCTGGTTTCGGCATCCTTTTGCCCGGCGTACTTCGCCGCGACATCCTTGTAGGCAGGGCCAACAACTTTCTTGTCGATCGAATGGCAGGCAAAACAGTTCCTGGCTTTCGCCAGAGCCTCGTCGGCCTGCGTTGCGCCAGCCGACAGGATGCCACCGGTGAGCAGCAGGGATAAGTAGATTGCTTTCATAAATGCTTTCTTTTAACACAGCCACTGGCCGAGATCTTCCGCTTTGCTGAAAACCCTCTCGGCAGACCTCTGATCGCATGCCGCTCCCTCAATGCAACGCACCGGTATGACAGAACGTTGACGGCCGCCTTGATGGGCTAGTCTTGCTTCTGCAAGACCATGTTGATGCGGCGCTGAACCCGCGCGGCCGCATCAGCGTCACCGGCATCGGCTGCGCGCTTGAACTGCAAGCCCAGCCACGCCAGCAGCGGGCGCCGCCAGCCCTGGCCTGATGCTGTCTCTGTTGCGATCGCGATGACGGCCGGTGACAAATCACTTGTTTGCAGCAGAACGCCGGCCGCCACCAGGCGGGACAGAGGATCCGCGACCGAGCCGAGCGTGTTGCTCACGCCGGTTGAAGAGGCGGCCGCAGCATTCGTCGCCAACACGCGATATCGTTCGGGCAGCAGGCTGGCGTCGATCCCGGTCCAGCGCCCGGAAAGAAAGGCAGCGTAAGCCCGCTCCTGCGGCCCGGCGTCCTGCGCCAGTGGCTGATAGCTGGCGCAGTTGTCAAACTCAAGGCTCGCGGCGCGAACCGCGCAGTATGTCAATTCGGCGCGGGCCAGCAGGTCGGCGCGACCTGTGCCCGCAATCTCGGAGCGGGCGCGCGCCATTTCAAGCTCGGCAAGACGCGAATTGCCATTCAGAAACGCGGTTGAAAAGCCCCTGAGCGCCGCAAAAGCATTGATTTGCCAATCCGGTGCGGCCGGTTTGTTGGCGCAGGCCGCAAGCAGCCCCGCGATCATCAAAGCAGCGCAGCGACCGGCGCTGCGCCCAAAGGCGGCAAAAGGGCTCGATGTCATGGCAAGCGGAGCTCGGTGTCGCGGGCAAACGGCCATTTGCGGTTGACCTCGTCCACCAGCTGGTTGACTTTGCGCAGGCTCATCTCGACTTCGGCGCGCAACGCCCCCAGATCGGTGCTGGCGACGCGGGCATTGGCGCCCACCGCCTGTGCCTCTTTCAGCACGGCGTCGACCTTCTGCAAACTGGCCCTTGCGTCCATCAGCATGGCCGCGAACTGTGTCACTGCGGCCTGCGTTCCATCCATCAAGCCGTTGGCGCCGAACAGGCGCTGATCGGCCTTGGCCAGCAGGGCATTGGTCTGGTCCAGCGCATCGATGATCTTCTTGGCCTTGTCGTCACTGCCGAGCAGCCCCGAAAGCATGCCATAGCGACCCCCCAGCCTTTCCGTCACCGAGTTCAAATGCGCCAGGCTGCTGTTAAGGCTGGAGGCAGGTCCGGTCATCCTGACCATGTTTTCCAGCAGCTCGCGGGTCGAGGCGACCAGACGCGGCATCTCGGCGCTGGTGTTGCCGCTGAGCACGACGCGCTCGGCGTTTTCGGGCAGGGGCGGGTCGCTCAGGATGCCGCTGAAGGCGCGAATTCGGGTTTCTCCGACCAGGCTGCGCTCAAGAGTGAATACGCTTGAGCTGCGCAGCCAGTGGGCATCCTTGCGCGGCACATCGATCACCATGCGGGCATTGCCTTCGGCGCTGAGCTCGATGCGTCGCACCCGTCCGATCGGGAAGCCCGAAAAAGTCACGTCCATGCCGACGATAACGCCCTCGGAATCGTCGGCAATCAGCACCAGTTGCTGGGTGCTCTCGAAAACACCGCGCGCATACATCACGTACAGCAGGAAAGCGCATACCAGCGTCATGACCAGCATCAGCAGCGCGACCGCCTTGCGCTCGACCTGCGCAATGCTCGCCGGGGACGCGGTCAAGGCTTCGGTTTCAGATTCCATACTTGTTGTTTTCGCTCAGATGTACTTGACCACCAGCGATGTGGTCTCGATCAATAGTAGTACCAAAAAGAGCCGGACAGAACCCGGCTGCAGAGTGACTGAGCTGGCGCCCGGGCCTTGCGCTTCGAGCCGGGCCGCGACCGGCACGACGGCCACCGCCAGACTGAAGAAGAGTGTCTTCATTCCAAACCCCAGGGTCACCGCAAGGTCGAACACCTGACCGACGGTGCGCGTATAGCCCGGCAAGCCCCAGAGCGACGGGCCGTGGACCGTCAGATAGGCCAGCACCAGCGCAATGGCGCTGCTGACGGTGGCCAGCGCCAGCACCGAAAAGGCGTCGGCCAGAACCTGCGGCAGCAGTTGCCCGCGCAGGCCCTCAAGGCTTGGGCGTAGCGTCGAAAATGCGCGATCGCTGGCGTTGTTGGCGGCCGCTCCTGCGTTGAATGCCAGACCGCTGCGCAGGGCGACAAACAGCGCGGCCGACAGCGGTATCAGCTCGAGTACCAGCACGCGCACCACCATTTGCAGCGCGTATTGCGACAGGCCATAGCTCAAGGCGGTGGCCACCACGATCCGGATCAGCACCACACTGAGCAGCGCTGCCAGCGCCGTGAACCACGGCAACACCTGCCAGGTGCTGATGTAGATATAACGGGAAATCGTCGCACGGTTGCTTCGCTTGTAGCTGGACGGAGATAGTGCGATCACCATGACGATGGCGAAGAAGCGGATCAGGTGCCACCAGCTTGCCAGTGTCCGCACCAGCCTGAACCCCCAGGCGCCGGGAGCGATGGTCGCTAACGATCTTGCGCGCATGGGCTGATGATACCGAGTGGCACTGAGCTTGAACCAAGGCCGCGTCCGGCATCAGGCCAGCGCCTGCACCGGTTTCCCTGCGCCACTCGACTGAACATGGCCAGCATCAATGCAGCCTCTTCTGCATTCTTCCCAGCACCGTCTTGGCGGTCTGGAACAGGAGCAGCGTTGCGGCGCCGACAACGAAGGCCAGCAGACCTTGCAAGGCGGATGGCGGCTGAAAGGCAAAGGCACCGGCAACGAAGGGTATGAATGAGATTGAAACCAGCCCGGCCAGCGTCCCAAGAATCACCCATCCAACGACGGGTGTCAGGCCGCTGAACATCTGGCGCCAGCCGGAGTCCGGAGAACGCGAGGGAAAGATCAGGCAGGCATTGGCCACCACCAGAACGATGAATGCCAGCGTACGCGCCACTTCATCGCTCATGCCAGAACGCAAAGTCCCCAGGTAGAACGCCACCACAACTGCGGTGGCCAGCGAACCCTGGACCAGGCTGAGGGCAAGTTGCTGTCCGGAAACAAGACGCGCGCTGGAAGATCGGGGCGGCCTGTCCATCAAACGGGCATGGCTTGGCTCGGCTTCAAAGACGATCGAGCAGGCCGGATCAATGATCAGCTCAAGAAAGGCAATGTGAATTGGCGCCAGTATCAGGGGCATCCCGAACAGCACCGGCAGCACCGAGAGGCCGATGATGGGAACATGGACGGCCAAGGTATAAATCATCGCCTGTCGAAGATTGGCATAGATGCGTCGCCCCAAGCGGATGGCAGAGACGATCGCGGCAAAGTCATCCTCAAGCAGCACCAGCGAAGCCGCCTCCCGGGCCACGTCGGTGCCCCGCTTGCCCATGGCGATGCCAATGTGCGCGGCCTTCAGCGCAGGCGCGTCGTTGACCCCGTCGCCCGTCATGGCAACGATCTCGTCGTTGGCCTTCAGCGCCTCGACGATGGCAAGCTTCTGCTGAGGTGTCACACGGGCAAAAACCCGGGTCGAGGCAATCCGCGCCGCCAGCGTCCTCGCATCCATCGATGCGAGATCGGCGCCGGTTATGACCTCGCGGCTGTCGATTCCAGCGCCGCTTGCTATCGCTCGTGCCGTGCGCGGGTGATCGCCGGTGATCATGACGACGCGGATTCCCGCCCGCTGGCACTCGGCGACCGCCTCGCCCACTTCAGGACGGATCGGATCGGCAAGCCCGATCAGGCCAACAAACTCGAAGTCGAAATCATGCTGGATGCCGGGCCAGTCGCGCTGGACACTGTGTTTGGCCTTGCCCACTCCCAGCACGCGCAAGCCCCGATCCGCCATCAGTTCGGTTTCCCGAGCCAGCATTCTTCGCGCCGGCTCAGGCAGATGGCAAAGTTCGGCGATAGCTTCCGGGGAACCTTTGGTGGCCACCACATCGTGGCTGTCAGTGCCATTGCGCCAAAGATGCGACATGGCAAGAAGTTCGGGCGAGATTTCGTACTCGCGCGCCAGCGACCAGTCTGGATGCAGATGCTGCGTGTTGACCAGCAATTCACCGGCCACCTTGTGGAACGCCAACTCCATCGGGTCATGGGGATCGACTTCGCTGGCAAGCACCGCGTATTCGAGCAACTCGTGATAGTGATCTGGCAATTCATCGACCGCCAGAGGATTGATCTCCAGCAGTTCGCCTCGGACCGACAGTGCCGCCACCGTCATGCGGTTCTGTGTCAGAGTGCCCGTCTTGTCGACGCAAAGAACAGTCGTCTCGCCAAGGGTCTCGATCGCATTGAGGCGCCGTGTCAACACCCGTTGTGCCGCGATCCGGCGCGCTCCCAGCGCCAGAAAGATGATCATGATGACAGGGAACTCCTGCGGCAGGATTCCCATTGCCAGCGTGATTCCGGCCAGCAAGGCATCGAGCCAGCCGCCGCGCAGGGTCCAGTAGAGCAAGGCCAACGCAAGGGAAACAACCACGCCGATCACGGCCAGACGCCGGGTCAGCAGGCCAATCTCATCGCGCAACGGTGAAGTCTCGGTCCGGATGTCTTGCAGCGATTTGCCGATGCGCCCCAGTTCGGTTGTCGCGCCGATGGTGGCGACTCTCATCATCCCCTGGCCGCGCACAATCATGGTGCCAGCAAAGAGCAGATCGCCGTTGGCAAACTTTGTCACCGCTTCGGATTCACCGGTGAGCATCGATTCATCCGCCGCCAGTTCATGGGACTGCAGCACCGCGCCGTCTGCCGGCACGCGATCACCTTCGGCCAGAATCAGGATGTCGTCGCGAACCACGTCTCGCCCGGCCAGGCGCGTTGGCACGCCATCGCGGATCGCCAGCGCCCGCGGACTTGAGAGGTCGCGCAGTGCCTCCAGCGCGGTCTCGGTACGCCGCTCCTGCAGGATGGTGATGACCATGATGACCATGACAAAGCCCAGCAGGATCACTGCCTCGTGCGGGTCTCCCATCGCCAGGTAAATGGATCCGGCCCCGATCAAAAGCAGGAACATCGGCTCTCGCACCACTTCACTCGCAATGGCAAGCAAGGTGCGCCGCTGATTCACGCCCAACTCATTGGGCCCGTCCGCAGCCAGTCGGGCTGCCGCCTCGGCTTGGGTCAATCCAGAGAGCGGTTCAGCTGTCACGTCTTTTCAGCCTGGGTGCGCCCTGAAGATCAGCACAGCCTCGTCGATCGCAGCCAGCGGAAGTCAAAGGTATTCATGCAGGGCTCCTCAAACGGTGTTCTCTATCGCTTGACCAGCGGCTTGTGATCCAGGTCCGGACGACTCCACGGGTCCACGTGCGTCATCAGATTCAGGACACGATGGCGCTGCAGAACGCGCTGTCTGGCTTCCACCGCAATGTCGTGACCTGACTCGACGCTGATCCTGGCGTCGACTTCGATGTGAGCGTCCACCACAATCAGGTCGCCCATCTTTCTCGTGCGGACATCGTGCACGCCGCTGACGCCGGGCGTCTGCATCAAGGTCTGACAAATGGCTTGCACTTCCTTCTCGTCGACCGCGCGGTCCATCAGGTCATGCAGCGCATCCCAGCTAAACCCCCAGCCCATCCTGGAAACCATGAAACCCACGATCAGCGCAGCCACCGGGTCCAGAATCGGGTAGCCCGCCAGGTTTCCAACGATCCCGATGCCAACCACCAGCGATGAGGCGGCATCCGAGCGCGCGTGCCAGGCGTTGGCCACCAGCATGCTGGATTTGACACGCTTGGCGACCGACAGCATGTACCGAAACAGCAGTTCCTTCGCGATCAGTGCAGCAGCGGCCACCCACAGCGCAATGATGTGCACCGTCTGTATGGTCTCCGGGGATTCAAGTTTTCGCGCTGCAGACCACAGCATGCCAATCCCGACCGCCAGCAAAAGGGCTCCCAGCACCAGTGAGGCCGCTGTCTCAAAGCGTTGATGGCCATAGGGATGATCCGCATCGGCGTCCTTCCTGCTGTGGTGACTGGCCAGAAGGACGACGAAGTCCGCAACCAGATCGGACAGTGAGTGAATGCCGTCGGCAATCAGACCCTGTGACTTGGCCAATATGCCGACCGCCACCTGCACAATGGTCAGGATCAGATTGACGCCGACGCTGACCCAGGTGCTGCGAGAGGCAGCCGCCGAGCGCTCGGCCAGACTGTGCTCGGGGTCTTCAGGATCATCCGCAAGTTCGGTAAAGTTCATGGTGTGATTACTATATCCGGGCAGCACAAGGTCAAGCGAAACAACAGGCCGAGGTTTCACGATCAGTGCTGCCGGATGACGGATCAATCAAACAGTTCTTTCCAGATTGATTTCTTGCGGTATCCCTGGTGTTCATCGTGATGCCCGCTTCGTGAGCCGTGCCTGTTGTCGTAGTAGGGCGGCGCCGGTTGCGGCGCTTGTGGCGACGGTGAAGGCGCGGGGGCAGCCTGCGCCAGTTCGCGCGTGCTGCGCTCGATGATCTTGTCGAGTTCACCCCGGTCCAGCCAGACTCCGCGGCATTGGGGGCAGTAGTCGACTTCAATGCCCAGGCGCTCACTCATGAGCAAGTCGGGCGTTGTGCAGATCGGGCATTTCATCGTATTTCCATTCTTGACAGGGGCCAATGGCCTTGGACGCAGTTCCGTGACTCACAGGATCCTGCTGTGCGGTCACGCTGAAGGTCGTCTTCACTGGCGCCGCGTCGGTCCAAGCATATCGGCACAAACTTAAGAGCACCTTAAGCGCAGTCGTCACGATCAGTCCATCCGCAGCGGCCCGCTTGCTCACTGCGGGCGATTCTCCACCGTCGAATCAGCCGCGTCGACTTACCGACAGGCTTTGCATGGCCCGGCCGACAAGACCGTCAATGTCGTAGAGCGCTGATTCGGCAAGCCCTGCGCCGTTCGGACCGAGGTGGGTGCGCGCATCGAGACAGATCCATTCGCCCCGAGGCCGTCGCAACAGATTGATGCTCAGGTCCGAGTTGACGAAGCTGTAGCGGTCAAGGTCGAGAATCGCGCTGATGCCATTGCCGGAATCGGCAGCGACGGCGACTCGCTGGTAGTCGGTTGGTGACTCGCTGTCCAACAGCGGGTGGCGCAGGCGGAACCAGACGGCGCTCGGGCCGTTGAACATGCGGCCCTGCGCAATCCGGGTCTCGACCAGATCGGCGTAACCCACGTGCTTGCCGGCAAACGGGAATGTGCACGGTGGAGACTCCTCTGGACCTGTCGGCGCCCGCGGCAGCGGATGGCCGGGCAGACCGTCAGGAAGTGGCAGATTGCCTTCGCGTTGGGCCAGCGCAGTGAAGCGAGCAACGTCCTTCCCCCCGACCATCAGGCGCGCCGAAAAATGACCGGCGTTGCGTCCGGCGTAGTCTGTGGCGACCTCGATGGCGAGTTCGCCGATCGGCACCGGACGCAGCAGGTTGGCGGTGAGCCGCGCGATGTGGGTCAATCCATGCCCGGCCGCGGCTCGCTCAATGGCGCCGCATACCAGTGCGATCGGCGGGCCGGCGTGCTGGTGCGCGGGGTGCCAGGGTCCGCGCGTGAGCACGCTGGCGCGATACGAGCCATTGCTCAGCAATTCGTACGCGCTGACCGGCATTGCGCCGGCGGCATCAGTCAAGGCGGGCTCCAGCCAGGGTAGCGGCTCGCAGCGGGGAAGGCAGTGTGATCATGATTGAATTTCGCGGTCAGATGAGGGCATCAAGAGCCGGAGCGGCCGGCCAACTTGTCCCGCGCCCTGGTCTCGAACTGAGTAAGATGAATTGTCCACGAAAAAGGCAGGCAGCTGGCGATCGAGTCAGGCGCCGGCCACCTTGGCGGCATTCTTCCAGGCCTGCGTTGCAGCGGAAACATCGCCACGCTGTTCGGCAAGTTCGGCCAGCGCGGTCCAGGCGCTGCGTTGCAGCGCAGCATCCTGCAGCCTCGGCTGCGCCTGCTTGAGCATCTGCTGCGCCTTGCCCCACAACTGCAGGCGCAGGCAGGTGACTCCGGCCAGATACTGCATCGCGGCATCGCCCGGATTGGCCATCTGGGCCTGCTCGATGCGCGTCAACCAGGGCGCTTGCGGCTGCCCTGAAGCCAGCGCAAAGCCGCTCTCGAGCAGTTGGATCAGACTGACGCGCTGGACCTCGGTCAAAGCGCCCGGCCTGGCCACCATGTTCTCCCAGACCGGCAGCAGCCAGTCCAGCGCCAGATCCACGTCGCCGCCGAGCTGCAGCATGCGCCGGCAGGCCTGCATCGCGACCTCCGGTGTGATTTGATCATTGCCATCGAGCCGCTGCCAGACCGCCTGCATCTGGTCCGGGTCATGTGCGGTCGCGATGAACTCAAGCGCCAGACCCCGCATCAGCCCTGTCGCGGCGACCTCGGAAAAGGCGCGGTGCTTGGCCAGCAGACGCGCGGTCTCCAGAGCCAGTTGCGGCTGGCGCGCCAGCCGCGCCGCCTTCAGGCGCATGCGCAGCGCAATGGTGCGCCGCGAGGCGCCCTGGGACAGGTCGTCGAGCCATGCCAGCGCACCCGGCGCGTCGTGATCCTCCAGCGACCAGCGGGCCGCGCGCAATTGCACGCCATCGCGCATATCCTGGGCGTCGCGCCTTGAAGCCTGCTCCATTGCGTCGCGAAAATGCGCTTCGCGCGCGGTCCGGTCCTGCAGCACCTGGGCGCTTTCCGCTGCCAGCAGATGCGACAGAGCGCGCAGGCGCGCCGAGTACGCCAGCGTCTCGCCGCTCGCGGTCATCGCGCCGTCCCGCGCCAGCACCGCCTCGGCCGCCTTTCTGGCGCGGACAAATCGCCCGGCGATCAAATGGGACAGCGCTTCGATCAGCGCAAGGTGAATCGCGCGTTCCTGGTGCTGGATCCGCCATCGGCGCGCCAATCCCGGCATCGCAAACAGCGCCGCCAGCGCGCGCAGGGCCACATGCAGCGTGAAAAACAGCAGGGCCAGCAGCAGCAGCACCAGATTGAGCGACAGATCGACCCGGTAGGGCGGCCAGAACAGCGTGATCGTGCCCTGGTTGTTGCCGGCAAAAAGGGCGATCGCGACCGCCACGCTGAACAATCCCAAAAACCAGAGTGCGGCGCGCATCCCTAGCGTCCGGCAGCAGCCGTTGCAAGCGCTGCAAGGGTCTCGTCGACACGGGGAATCTGCAGCGACTTCATCTGCGACTGGACCTGCTGCAACAGCCCCGCCGCGACCTGCGTCTTGCGCGAACCCGCGTCGAAGTACTTGTTGAGCGAAAGGGCCGCCGCCGCCAGATCGGCGCGTGACGATTCCAGCTGTCGGGCCAGCAGGCCCAGGCGCGCATTGAGCAGTTTGAGCTTGAAGTTCTCGCGCAGGAAGAAGGACTGCTCGGGTGACAGCAGCGCCGCCTCCGGCTGCTCGATGCGGCTGACGCGCAGCAAGGCGTTGGTTTGGTCCAGCACCACTTGCCAGGTGCGCGACCACCAGGTCGGCGCCGCGTCGGGCGAGGCTCGCTTGACCGCCGTGCTCGCGCGCACCGGCAGCGCGGCATTGGCAAGGTTAAGCTCGTCGGCCAGACGCACCAGCTCGTCGAGCTTGACCAGAAGTCCAGGCGTGTCGCTGATGGCGGCCGACTTGATTCGATCGATGTCGCGCCCGATCGCGCGCTGCAAGGGCGTCAAACGCGGCTGGGCCGCCCTGGAGACCCGCTGACTGGCGCTCTTCAGGGCCGCCAGCAGCGGCTCGACGCTGCCCGTGAGCTCGGCCTGCTGCTGCGCCAGGCGCAGCGCCGAGTCAATATCGACCACCATGTTTTCATCGCGGGAGCGCGACAGGCTCTGCATCAGCTCCTCGAGCTGCGTTCGCTGCAGCGAGACCTCGCTCAGGCGCGCGTCAAACACCGCGACCCGAGCCGCCGCCTCGCGGGCCAACTCCTGCGCCTGCTTGGCAATGGCGCGCGCCTCGGTCGACTGGGCCATGGCATCGGCGCTTTGACGCGCCAGAAGCTCCTGGATCGACGACAGCTTTTGCCACAAAAGCACGCTCGCCAGCAAGCCCAGCAGTGCCACTACCGCGAAGCTGACGCCAAACCAGCGCGGCAGCGCCTTGGGAGCCGCTGCCGCAACCGCGTCCGCAACCGGCGGGGTTGCGTCGCCAGCGCTTGATACGAGGTCGGGATCAGGGGACATCGTAGGATTTTAGCGCCGCCAGCAGATCGGGCAGCGCCGGTCTAGCCTGCCGGACCACGGCGAAACCGGCGCTTCTGGCCGCATCGGCAATGCGTGGATGCGTCGCCAGCGCGCGCGCCTGCGACCAGCTTTGGCCAGGCAGCGAAAGCATCAGGTTGCGCAGCGCCTGCGCACTGCTGAACAGCCAGACCGATCCGTCATGTGCCGCCTGCCGCGCCAGTTCGCGCTCTGCCGGATCGAACTCGGGCGCCCGGCGGCGGTATGCCGCGACAAACTCCACCTGCGCTCCAGCTGCCGCGACCTGCCCTGCAAACCAGTCACGGCCGCTGCCGCTGCGCGAATCGGCGCCGTCTGCGTCATCGGCGCCGCGCACGATCAGCACCCGATCACCCGGCTGCAGCTGGCTTCGAACCATCTGCCACAAGGCCTCGGAATCAAATTGCGCCGAATCCGCCGCGGGCAGATCGATCCGCTCGGGCGCGACGCCTGCCCTTGCCAAGGCTCTGCCCGTGCCCGGACCGGTGGCCCATGCTCGGGTCGTGATCGCGCCGTCTGACGCAAACAGGGGCGCCAGCAACGCGCTGGAGGCAAAAAAATAGTCGGCCGCATTGGCGCTGACAAACATCACGCCGGCATAGATGCCCACTTGCCGACCGACCCTCAGCAGCTCGGACGGATTGTCGACCGGGCCGATCGTGATCAGCGGTATCGCGAGCGCCTCAAGACCGCCTGCCGACAGGTCGGCTGCCCAGCGCAGCGCCTCGCGCGCCGGGCGGGTCACGATGACGCGCATGGTCAGCCCGGGTCCGCGGACTCACCCGGTAGCGGGACCGACCCTCCGCTGGCCAGCACGCTGGCGCGCAATTCGGTGGCCACCCGGGTTCCCAGCGCGGCGGCATCGGCCAGATCCGCCACCTGCGCGCTGGCGCGCACACAGACCAGTTGCAGACGGCCCTCGGGATCGCCCCAGGCCGCATCGATGGTCAGCCTGCCCGACTCCAGCGTCGCATAGGCGGCCAGCGGCATCGAACAGCTGCCGCCCATGGCCCGGCTCACCGCGCGCTCGGCCGAGACCGCCAGCCAGGTGGTCTGATGCGCCAGCGGTGCCAGCGCATCGATGACCTGCTGGCGAGAGCTGAGCACCTCGATGCCGAGCGCGCCCTGCCCTGCCGCCGGCAGCATCTGCAGCGGATCGAAAGTGGCGCGGATTCGCTGCGCCAGCCCCAAGCGCTTCAGACCGGCAGCCGCCAGCACGATCGCGTCGTAGAGTCCCTCATCGAGCTTGCGCAGCCGGGTGTCCAGATTGCCGCGCAGCGGCTCGATCCTGAGGTCCGGACGCAAGGCCCGCAGCAGCGCGACGCGGCGCAGGCTCGAACTACCCACCAGCGCGCCCTGCGGCAGGCTGGCCAGACTGTCATAGCGATTGGAGACCAGCGCGTCGCGCGGGTCCTCGCGCTCCATCACGCAGGCAAGGCTGAAGCCCTGCGGCAACTCCATCGGCACGTCTTTGAGCGAATGCACCGCCAGATCGGCCCGGCCCTCTGACAGCGCGACCTCGAGCTCCTTGACAAACAGGCCCTTGCCGCCGACCTTGCTCAGCGCGCGATCCAGAATCTGATCGCCCTGGGTCGTCATGCCCAGCAGGCTGACCTGATGGCCGCGCTGCTCCAGCAGGGCTTTCACATGCTGCGCCTGCCACATGGCGAGCCGGCTCTCTCGTGTTGCTATCGTCAAACTGCTCATGAACGGTGCTTCTTGTTGGTAACTTGGTGGTAATCCAGAATGGACGCAGGATGCTAGCATGGCCGCAGCAAAAATCATTCACCCAGCCTTTCAGGATGCCATGATAAAGACGCGCGGATCAGATTCACTGCAGAATCGCAAAAGCAACGAGCGCCCGCTGCTCGAGGACATCCGCCTGCTGGGTCGGATCCTGGGCGATGTGATCCGGGAGCAGGAAGGAATTGCCGCCTTCGGCCTGATCGAGCAGATCCGCCAGTTGTCGGTGGCTTTTCACCGCGACGCCGACACCAGCGCCGACCGCGCGCTGAAGAAGCTGCTCAAGGGTTTGAGCAACGATCGGACCGTGAGCGTGATCCGGGCCTTCAGCTACTTCAGCCATCTGGTCAATCTGGCCGAAGACCGTCACCAGATCCGTCGCCGCCTGGTCCATGAACGCGCCGGCGAATCGCAGCAGGGCAGCATCGAGACGGCGCTGCTGCGCTGTCGGCAGGCCGGCATCAAGCCCGAGCGGATCGTCAGCACGCTGGCCGCCAGCTTTGTCTCGCCGGTGCTCACCGCCCACCCGACCGAAGTGCAGCGCAAGAGCATTCTGGACGCGGAGCGTGCGATTGCCGAACTGCTCAACGCGCGCGACGACATCAGGCTGCGCGCGACCCCGGGCAAGAACCGCAAGGACGCGCTGACGCCGCGCGAACTGGCGGGCAACGAGCAGCAGATGCGCTCCCGCATATCGCAGCTCTGGCAGACCCGGCTGCTGCGCCATTCCAAACTGACGGTCGCCGACGAGGTCGAGAACGCGCTGAGCTATTACGAGACCACTTTCTTGCGCGAGATCCCGAAGATCTATGCCAATCTGGAGCGCGAACTGGGACATTACCCGGTGCACAGCTTCCTGCGCATGGGCCAATGGATTGGCGGCGACCGCGACGGCAACCCCAATGTGAACCAGCAGACGCTGAAGCTGGCGCTGCGCCGGCAGGCCGAAGTGGCGCTGCGCCATTACCTGACCGAAGTCCATTTTCTCGGCGGCGAACTGTCGCTCTCGGCGCTGCTGGTGGACTGCCTGCCCGAGATGCAACGACTGGCCGGGCAATCGCCCGACACCAACCAGCATCGTCAGGACGAACCCTACCGGCGCGCGCTGATCGGCGTCTATGCCCGGCTCGCGGCCAGCCTGAAGGAGCTGACCGGGGGCGAGGCGGCGCGGCACGCGGTAGCGCCGCAGAACCCGTATGCCAACGCGCAGCAGTTGCTGACCGACCTGCGCACGGTCGAAGCCTCGCTGCTGGCGCATCATGGCGCTGCGCTGGTGACGCAGCGATTGCAGCCGCTGATCCGGGCGGTCGAGGTTTTTGGCTTTCATCTGGCCTCGGTCGATCTGCGCCAGAGCTCGGACCAGCACGAGGCGGTGCTGGCCGAACTGCTCGCCACGGCGCGGCTTGAGCCGGCCTACGCCGGGCTCGATGAAATGGCCAAGCGCCGCCTGCTGCTCTGCTTGCTGAACGACGCGCGGGCGCTGCGCGTGCCCGGGACCGTCTACTCGGACCGGACCGAAAGCGAGATCGCCATTTTCGAAACCGCCAAGGTTATGCGGCAGCGCTTTGGCCCAGAGGCGATCCGGCACTACATCATCAGCCACACCGAGACTGTGAGCGACCTGCTCGAAGTCCTGCTGCTGCAAAAGGAGGTGGGCCTGATGCAGTCAACGCTGGACGGCAGCGCCCGCTGCGACCTGATCGTGGTGCCGCTGTTCGAGACGATCGAAGACCTGCGCAACGCGGCGCCCGTGATGCGCGAGTTCTACGCCCTGCCCGGCGTCATGGAACTGGTGCAGCGCGGCCGCCATGATCAGTACAGCGAGCAGGACATCATGCTCGGCTATTCCGACAGCAACAAGGACGGCGGCATCTTTACCAGCAGCTGGGAGCTCTACCGCGCCGAGATCGCGCTGGTGGCGCTGTTTGACGAACTCAGCAGCGGCGTCGGGTCTGCGCCGGGCGTGGGGGCAACGAGGCCGATCAGGCTCAGAATGTTCCATGGGCGCGGCGGCACCGTGGGCCGCGGTGGCGGGCCCAGCTACCAGGCGATCCTGGCGCAGCCGCCGGGCACCGTGCGCGCTCAGATCCGGCTGACCGAGCAGGGCGAAGTGATCGGCTCCAAATACGCGAACCCCGAGATCGGCCGGCGCAACCTTGAAACCCTGGTTGCAGCGACGCTGGAGGCGACGCTGCTGCAGCCGACCCGGTCGGCGCACGCGTCGTTCCTGGAGGCTGCGGCCGAGCTCTCCGGCGACAGCATGGCGGCCTACCGCAAACTGGTCTATGAAACCACCGGTTTCACCGAGTACTTTTTCGACTCGACGCCGATCCGTGAAATCGCCGAGCTCAACATCGGTTCGCGTCCCGCCTCACGCAGGGCAAGCCAGCGGATCGAAGACCTGAGGGCCATTCCCTGGGGCTTCAGCTGGGGACAATGCCGGCTGACGCTGCCGGGCTGGTTCGGCTTTGGCTCGGCCGTTGAGAAATTTCTGCGGCAGCCCGGCGGCAAGGCACGCGCAAAGCGGCTGCGCCTGCTGCGGCAGATGTACCAGGACTGGCCCTTTTTCAGAACGCTTCTCTCCAACATGGACATGGTGATGGCCAAAAGCGATCTGATGCTGGGCCGGCGCTACGCCGAGCTGGTCACCGACGCGCGACTGCGCAGGAAGATTTTCAGCGCGATCGAGCTGGAGTGGCAGCGCACCAGCGCCGCTCTGGGCAGCATCACCGGAGAGCGCCAGCGCCTGAGCCACAACGCGGCGCTGCAGCGCTCGATCCGCCATCGTTTCCCGTACATCGATCCGCTGCACCACCTGCAGATCGAACTGGTGCGACGCCATCGCGCGGGCCAGACCGACGCGCGGATTCAGCGCGGCATTCACATCTCGATCAATGGCATCGCCGCCGGCCTCAGAAACACAGGCTAGCCAGCAGTTCGCGCACCGCCGCCAACTGCCGCCTCGACACCGGCAGCAGCTCATCGATGCCCTTGAGCCGCAGCGCCCAAGCCTCGCCCTCGGGCGCATCGTGCTGGCGCTCCAGCGCGCGCAGCGCGCGCACCGCCACCAGCGCGTTGCGGTGAATGCGCATCAGACGCTGCGGGTACTTTGCCTCCAGTTCGGTCAACGACCCCTCCAGCAGGTAGCTGCGGTCCTGCGTGCGCACGGTGATGTACTTGAGTTCGGCTTTCAGGTACAGAACCTCGGTCAGCGGCACGCGCTCGGTGCGGCCGCGTTCCTGGATGATCAGCACCTCCTGCGGCGCCTCCGGCTCGGGCCCGCGAGCGGACAACAGCGCCCTTTGCACCTTTTGCAGCGCAATCTGCAGGCGCTCCAAGCGCACCGGCTTGGTCAGATAGTCCAGCGCCTCGAGCTCGAACGCCTGCACCGCATGCTCGGCATGTGCCGTCACAAAAATGACGGCCGGCGGTTCGGGCAGCGCGCGAATGCCGCGCGCCAGGGTCAGACCGTCCGCGCCCGGCATGTGGATGTCGATCAGCGCCAGATCGAACCTGCGCCGCTGCAACCACAGCATCGCCTGCACCGCGTTGGCGGCCTCGGCCTCGACGCGGGCTTGCGGCGCGCCGCAGTCGGCCAGCAGCGCCCTCAGGCGCGCGCGCGCAAGCGTCTCGTCGTCGACCAGCAGCACGCTCAGCGGCATCGCCGCGGCGCTCACGCCGGCACCTCGATCCTGACCTGAAAGACAGCGTCCTTCAAGGAGCTGCGAAACTGGCACTCGAGGTCGTGCAGCAGATTGAGCCGCTCGCGCACATTGTCCAGCGCCAGTCCGCTGCCCGGCTCACCCTGGCCGGCCGGCACCGTATTGGCAATCTTGATGACCACGCGCGAGCCGCGCCGCTCGGTTGAAATCCGCAACTGCGCGCCATCGGCACTGGGCTCGACGCCATGCTTGACCGCGTTCTCCAGTAGCGGCTGCAACAGCAGAGGCGGCAACCTGGCCGCCTCTGCTGCCGGATCGAGCGACCACTCGACCCGGATCCGGTCGCCGAAACGCACCTGCTCGATCGCCAGATAGCGCTGCGCCAGCGCGGTCTCGTCGGCCACGGTGACGGATGCGCGCTGCTCCAGCAGCGCATGCCGGAACAGGTCGCTCAGATCTTCCAGCATCGCCTCGGCCTTGGCCGGCTCGGCGCGCACCAGCGCAATCGCGGTGTTCAGCGTGTTGAACAGGAAATGGGGTCGTATGCGCGACTGCAGCTCACTCAGCCGGGCTCTTGTCTCGACCGGCGTCTTGCTGCGCTCGCGCAACACCAGCGCCGCCACCAGCAACGCTGCCAGCAGCGCGCCAGCGCTGGCGCAGGCCAGCCACGGCGCCGGATCCTGCAAGCCAACCACGTACAGCACGCCACAGGCGCCCACACCGGCTGCGGCGCCAAGGAGCACGGCCAGCAGCTGCTGAACGGCGGCTCGCAGCGGCGCCAGCGCAGTCCCGAGTCCGCAACATGCGATCAACCAGACCAAGGTGGCTGGCAACGCGCTGCCAGTCAGGAGCGACAAGCGCGAGACCCAGTCAGAAAATCCGGCCGCACCAAACATCGCGGCAACGCCGACCACCAGTTCGACGAAAAGCACCGCCCGCAGCGCGACGCCGACGTGGCAGGCGTCGAACAGCGGCGCCGGCACCGGCCTGGCCGGCGCCGGCGCCAGCTCCTGGAAGGTCGATAGAATTTGCAGGTCTCTCATTCGGAATTGGGGCGTATGCTTGAGTCCAGCCCCGATTATTGATGATCTGTTGCCGCAAACCCAAATTCACCTGAAAGCCCGGCCCCGACAAGGCACCGGTCAATTGCATGACACACAACCAATTCGACAAGAAGTCCACAGCCTGGTCGGCGCTGTTTTCCGAGCCGATGAGCGAGCTGGTCAAACGCTACACCGCCAGCGTGTTCTTTGACAAGCGACTTTGGCAGGCCGACATCGCGGGTTCACTGGCGCATGCCGAGATGCTGGCGACGCAGCGGATCATCACGCCCGAAGACCATGACGCGATCCGGCGCGGCCTGGCCGCCGTGTCGGCCGAGATCGAGGCCGGACAGTTCGAGTGGAAGCTCGACCTGGAGGACGTGCACCTGAACATCGAGGCGCGCCTGACGCAGCTGGTCGGCGACGCCGGCAAGCGATTGCATACCGGCCGCTCGCGCAACGACCAGGTGGCGACCGACGTGCGCCTGTGGCTGCGCGGCGAGATCGACCTGATCAGCGGACTGCTGAGCGACCTGCAGAAAGCGCTGCTCGACGTTGCCCAGAACCATGTCGAGGTAATCCTGCCCGGCTTCACGCACCTGCAGGTGGCGCAACCGATCAGCTTTGGCCACCACCTGCTGGCCTACGTCGAAATGTTCAGCCGCGACAACGAGCGCCTGGGCGAAGTGCGCCGCCGCACCAATCGGCTGCCGCTGGGCGCCGCCGCGCTGGCCGGCACCAGCTACCCGCTGGACCGAGAAGCCGTCGCCAGGACGCTGGGCATGGTCGATGAGGCCGGACAGCCCCAGGTCTGCCAGAACTCGCTGGACGCGGTCAGCGACCGCGATTTCGCGATCGAATTCAGCGCTGCCGCCGCGCTTTGCATGGTGCACATCAGCCGTCTGAGCGAGGAGCTGGTGCTGTGGATGAGCCAGAACTTCGGCTTCGTCCGGATCGCCGACCGCTTCACCACCGGCAGTTCCATCATGCCGCAGAAAAAGAACCCCGACGTGCCCGAACTTGCGCGCGGCAAGACCGGCCGCGTGGTCGGGCATCTGATGGGCCTGATCACGCTGATGAAGGGCCAGCCGCTGGCCTACAACAAGGACAACCAGGAAGACAAGGAGCCGCTGTTCGACACGGTGGACACGCTGAAGGACACGCTGCGCATCTTCTGCGAGATGGTGGGCGGGCAGTTCGACCCGCAGACCGGCCTGAAGGAAGGCGGCATCAGCGTCAACGCCGATCGCATGCAGAGCGCTGCACTCAAGGGCTACGCCACCGCCACGGACCTGGCCGACTATCTGGTGAAAAAGGGGCTCGCGTTCCGCGACGCCCATGAGACCGTCGCGCACGCGGTGAAGGCCGCGATCTCCCATCAGGTTGACTTGTCGGAGCTGCCTCTGGCTGTGCTGCAGCAATTCAACCCGAGCATCGAGAAGGATGTCTACCAGGTGCTGTCCTTGCGCGGCTCGCTCGAGGCGCGCAACATCCTGGGCGGCACCGCGCCGGCGCAGGTTCGGCTCCAGATCGCGCGGCATCGGGCGCGACTGGGTTGAGGCGATCAGGGGGCCGCGCACCGGAGCGGTTGCAAGCCGCTCCTGATTGCGTTCGGATCAAGCTTCAGGCCATCGCCATGATCGCAATGCTGACGGCCAGTCCGGCGCTCCACACCAGGCTGCGCAGCGTGCCCAGGTTCATCAGGTAGCTTGCGACGTAGGCGAGCCGGATGGCAATGAAGACCATGGCAAGGGTGTCGATGCGCGCCTGATCGGCGTGCGCCTGCTGCGCCAGAACGACGGCCGCGATGAACAGCGGCAGGGCTTCAAAACCGTTGCTTTGCGCCGCCATCGCGCGCGCGCGCCAGCCGCTCAGGTGCGAAGCCCACTCGCGCGGCTGCCTGTTGTCATAGCCGCCTTCCTTGCGGGGCAGACGCGCGCTGCCGGCTTTGGCCAGCCCGGCGGTCAGCACCGGCAGCACGCAGGCCGCCACCACACACCAATTTGCAATCGTCATATTTGCCTCCTGTTTCATTGTGGCTGATTTTTGAAATGTTCGCACCGCCGGTTCGCCGGCAGGGCGCAAAATGGGGGCATGAAAGCACCGCGCAGATTGCAATCCCTGATCGAAGAAGGCCTGATCGACACCGTCGTTCGCCAGCTGATGAGCGGCAAGGAGGCGATGGTCTTTGTGGTGCGCTGCGGCGACGAGTCGCGCTGCGCCAAGATCTACAAGGAGGCCACCGAACGCAGTTTTCGCCAGGCGGTGGATTACACCGAAAACCGAAAAGTCAAAAACACGCGCCAGGCCCGTGCGATGGCCAAGGGCACCCGATTTGGCCGCCAGGCCCAGGAGGCCGCGTGGCAAAGCGCCGAGGTGGAAGCACTCTACCGTCTGGCCGCCGCCGGAGTGCGCGTGCCGCAGCCCTACAACTTCCACGACGGCGTGCTGCTGATGGAACTGGTCGTGGACGCGCAGGGCGATGCGGCGCCGCGACTGAACGACGTCGTCTTCACGCCCGAACAGGCGATAGTCCACCATGCCACGCTGATTGCGCAGGTGGTGCGCATGCTGTGCGCCGGGGTGATCCATGGCGACCTGTCGGAGTTCAACATCCTGCTGGCCGAGGATGGTCCGGTGATCATCGACCTGCCGCAGGCGGTCGATGCGGCGGGCAACAACCATGCGCAGCGGATGCTGCTGCGCGATGTCGGCAACCTGCGCGACTTCTTTGGAAAGTTCGCGCCCGAATTGTCAAGCACCCACTATGGGCCCGAAATCTGGAGCCTGTACCAGGCCGGCGCGCTTTCCAACGATCTGCGCCTGACAGGCCGGTTTGAGCGCAAGGCCGGGCAGGTCGATGTGGGCGGCTTGATGCGGGAAATCGACGACGCCCGCTCCGAGGAGGCGGCTCGCCATCAGCGCATGCTCGCTTCACCCTGAGAGCAAAAAAAAGAGACCCCGAAGGGTCTCCTTATTTGATCGGCGAAAGTGCCGCCGGCCAATATTACTTCTTGACAGCAGGCTTGGCCGCCTTCTTCGGCGCCGCCGCCTTGACAGCAGGCTTTGCCTTCGCAGCCACGGCCACAGGCGCGGCCGCGACCGGCACAACTTTCAGCGCAGCGCGTTGATCGCGCAATGCCTTGATCTCGGCAAAGATCTTGTCTTTGCGTTCGCTCAGCTTCGAGATGCTGGCGCTGAGTTTCGCGACCAGCTTAGCGGTCTTGGAAACAGGCGCTTTTTTTGCAGCGGCCTTGGCGGCGGGCTTCACCACTTTGACTGGAGCGCTTACTTTCTTGGGGGTTGCAGCAGCCTTTGGAGCCGATTTTTTCGCAGTTGCCATTTTCAAATTTCCTTTTTTATTGAACTGGTTCAAATATTTCACCAGCGCCCTATTGTCGCCACTATTCGCGCGCTCTGCAGGATTCGACTGAAATCGGTTCACAGACGGCTTTTCAAATGGCTTGAAGCTGCCTACACTGCGCACGTGAAAGTCGTTGAATTGCCCCGTTCAAAAGTCCGTCTCGGTGAGCCCTTGCGATGGAACGTGCGCGATGACCGCGGAACGCTGTTGCTGTCAAAGGGCTTCATCGTCGAGTCGGAAAAGCAGCTGGAGGAATTGTTGCGGCGCGGCGCGTTTGTCGATGTCGAGGAAGTCATCGCCGCCGAGCGCGCCGAACCGCCGTCGACGGCACCCGCGGTCGTCTTTGCTCCCAGCGTCTTTGCCTTGTGGGCCAGGACTTCCGAGGGCCTTCGAACGCTGTTCAGCCGCCGCCTGCAGAGCAGCTCGTTCGCCGCCCAGGTGGATGCATTTGCGCTCGACACGCTGGCGCTGCTGGAACGCAATGTTGACATCGGAATCTACAACGCGGTGCGGCAGGACAATCAAGAGCTTTCCTATTACGGCTACACCCACTCCATTCACACCGCCGTCTTGTGCGTGCTGCTGTCGCGCCACCTTGGCTGGCCACGCGAGCGCATGATGAGCCTGGTCAAGGCCGCGCTCACGATGAACCTGACGATCATGGAATTGCAGGGAAGGATGGCCGCGCAGGACATGCCGGTGAGCGTCAGGCAGCGTGCTGAAATCGAGGCGCACCCGCAAAGGACCGTCGAGCTGCTCAGAGCCTCGGGCGT
This sequence comes from Rhodoferax sp., assembly GCA_049315845.1. Taxonomy (GTDB): domain Bacteria; phylum Pseudomonadota; class Gammaproteobacteria; order Burkholderiales; family Burkholderiaceae_C; genus Rhodoferax. The sequence goes on along the minus strand of JBMOJJ010000010.1, from coordinate 6,634 downwards.
TGACGACGACGACTGGCTGACGGCGATCGCGCAACACCACGAAAATCTGGACGGAACTGGCTATCCCCATCGTTGCACGGAGATTGGCGAGATGGCCATCGCGCTGCGTGTGTGCGACGTCTTCATGGCCAAGATAAGCCCGCGCGCGCTGCGCCCGGCGCTTTCTCCGCAAGAGGCGATCCGCCAGCTCTACCGGGAAGACAAGGGCGGGCCGATATCGACCGCCGTCGTCAAGGAATTCGGCATTTACCCGCCGGGCGACTTCGTGAAACTTGCATCAGGGGAACTGGCCGTCGTGGTTCAGCGAACCGCCAACGCCAAGGCCCCGATCGTGGCGTCGATCACCGACTCGCTGGGCCGCCCGGTCACCAGGACCTTGCGCCATGACACCGGGCAGGCCGAATTTGCGATTGTTGGAACGGTCAGCGACAAGACCCTGCTCAAACGCCTGCCTGCGGAGCGCCTGTACGGGTTTTCCAGGACACCGCTCCGGTAGCCGATCACCCGAGGCGATCGGGTTCTCCGAACGGGCCACTGTCGGGTGTCGCCGCCTGCGCCGGCTCCCTGATGCGGGCCGCTCCGCCACGCTGCGCGAGCGCCAGCATCCGCTCGACATTGCGCAAGTCGTCCAGCGTGTCGACGTCGGTCACGCAGCCGGCATCGTCGACGCTCAGCTCGAACGCGCGGTAGCGGCGAACGACAGCGGCCGCGCCCTGCTCCCCCTTGAGTTCCAGCAGCGCCTGGCGGCAGTCGGTGGAAAAACCCACCGGGTGCCCGCGCCGGCCGCGATGCAGCGCAAGCACCACCTTGTGCTGCTGCAATGCGATCGCCACAGCGCGCAGCGTGCCGCTTTGAATCAGCGGCAGATCGGCCGGAAGGATCAGCCAGCCGCCGGCCGACGCGGTGACCGCTACCGCGGCGGCGATCGAGTCCCCCATGCCGGGCTGGCCGCTGTCTTCCAGATGCCAGGGCAGGCCGCTGGCATGCACAGCATCCAGCGTACGCTGCAGCACTGTCCTGCCTGCCAGCAGCGCCTGCAGTTTGTGACCGGCGCCGCCCGAGGCGGCAAAGCGCTCGCCACGCCCGGATGCCAGCACAATCACCGTCGGCCCGTTCATCGGCTACCCGCCCTAGGCCGCACAGCCTGGCGCGCCGGCCTGCACTTTCGCGGCCTGCCTGCGGGTCTGAATGATCTCGGCCACGATGGAGACCGCAATTTCAGCCGGCGTGCTGGCGCCCAGCGCCAGACCGACCGGGCCATGCAGCCGCCCCAGCGCCTGCTGGCTGATCTGGAAATGCTCGGCCAGCCGCTGCTTGCGCGCGTCCTGATTGCGCCGCGAGCCCAGCGCGCCGACATAGAACGCATCCGAATTCAGCGCCTCCAGCAGGGCCATGTCGTCGAGCTTGGGGTCGTGCGTGAGCGCCACGACGGCGGTGTGGGCATCGGGTCGCAGCGCGCGCACCGCATCGTCGGGCATGCCATCGATCCGCCGGCTGCCCGGCACCGCGGCCATCAGGGTCGCCGCGTATTCCTCGCGCGGATCGCAGACCAGAACCTCAAAGTCGAGCATCAGCGCGATCTGCGCCACCGCCTGCGACAACTGACCGGCGCCAATCAGCAGCAGGCGCCAGTGCGGGCCAAAGACCGTGCTCAGCGTAGCACCGTCGAACTCGATCGCCTGCCCGCGCTCTGCGCTTGCGAGCACGACCTCGCCGGTCGCCAGCGTCAAGGTCCGCCGCACCAGCTGCTGGCTGGCTGTGCTGGCCAGCAAGCGCGCGATCCAGTCGGCGTTCAGCAAGGGTTCCTGCAGCAGCCGCAAGGTGCCGCCGCAGGGCAGGCCAAAGCGGGCCGCCTCCTCCTTGCTGACGCCGTAGGTGATCAGGCCCGGCCGGGCGTCGTGCTGGTGCGCGCCAGCGGGCTCGAGCGCGGCCCGGGTGCGCGCAATCAGGTCGTCCTCGACGCAGCCGCCGGATACCGAGCCGCTGATGACACCGTCATCCCGGATCGCCAGCAGGGCGCCCGGCGGGCGCGGCGCGCTGCCCCAGGTTTGCACCACCGTCACCAGCGTGACCGCATGGCCGGCGCGGTGCCAGCACAAGGCGTCGCCGAGGACCCTGAGATCGAGGCTCTCCATCGGCGCTCAGATCGGCCGGGCGAACGCCAGCCGCTGCGAGGGCCTGAAGCCGGCGTCGAACAGAAAACCAAGCAGCGCCTGGTCGCGCGGCGCGGTACTGGTCTCGACGCGTTCGACCCGCAGCGCGCCCAGATTGGCAAACAGCTGCGACAGCAGCGCGCGTCCGACGCCGCGGTGCTCGTACTCCGGGTCGACGCCGATGGTGTCGAGCACGGCGGCCGGCGCGGCGCGCCCGAAGTCCCCGGTGTCGGCGCGCGCCATCAGGTAGCCGACGATCGCGCCGTCGAGGCGGGCCGTCATCGAGACCCGGATCGCCGAATCACTCATCGCCTCGGCCAGCTTGCCCTGGATATAGGCGCTGCGGTCGCGCCCGGTGAGCGCGCGGTCGATGCGCGCAATCTCCTGCAGATCCTGCGGCTTCATCGAGCGCACATCGGCGCTGTCGCGCGCGAGCTTCTCGAAGTCGTTGTCGCCCGGAGCGCCGTAGTCGATCTCGCGGCCCGGTCCAAAGCCGTCGGGTGCGCCGACGGCTTCGTCGCGGCCGGCCTGGTAGGCGCCGCCCTCGACCTGGCATTCAAGCCAGCGGTCGGGCGCCAGCGCAAAGCCCATCGCGTCAAACCAGCGCAACATATCGTGATCGTTCCAGGCCGCCGAGGTGTGCAGGTCGGTCAGCCCATGCTTGCGGCCATGGGCTAGCAGGGCCTGCATCAGCTGGCCGCCGACGCCGATACCGCGCGCGCCGCTGTGAACGCCGACGATCTCGAGCCTGAGCCCGGGATGCGGCAGACCAAACTCGCCCACCAGAGTCCTTGCCAGCACGTAGCCGACCAACTGATCGCCCTCGACCGCCGCGAACTGCGCGTGCAGCGCCGGCTCGCGCAGCGCCGCGGCCAGCCGGCGTTCGATGTAGTCGCGCCGTGAGCGCCCCTCGATCCCGGTGTCGATCGCAACCACCGCGTTCAGGTCTTCCCGGGCAAGCGCGCGAATGGCAATCTTTCGGTGGGCAATGGCTTCCATGAATCGGCTCCTTTGGTCTTCGGGTTGTGGGGCCAGCGCTAGCTGGCGGCGTAATCGAACGCCAGTTGCCGGTCGGTCTCGTCATCCAGCAAATCGTCGAGCATCGGCAGCAGGGCCATTTCTTCCTTCTGGATGTGGGACACCTGCCGCTCCACCAACTCCAGCACCGCGAGCTTCAGGGTCTCCCAGCCCGTCGCGTCCAGGCTGCCGGCTGCGGCGCCGCTGGCCAGCGGAACCAGTTCCTCGGCGACGGCGCGGATCGCCTCGTGCTCCTCGCTGAGCAGCATCGCGATGCCGACGTCGCCCGCCTCGCGCAGGCGCGTGAACAGCTCACGCTCTTCAAATCCGAAATGCCGATCGACATCCTGCTGCAGGTGCTGTGACAGCGCGGCGATCAGCTTGAGGAACTCGGGGTCGCGGACGGCTTGGGACCGCGGTGCCCGCGCAAAGGCCTGCTCGGCGCGTGCCAGCAACTGCAGGTTGGCCCGGTGGTCGTCGTGCAGCGCGCGACTGGTTTGTCTGGAAAAATTCATGATGGGCAATAATGGTACTGGATTACCAATTTAGTGAGCTGGCCGCAATTCTAAGTCGGTTTGGCGCCGGCCGGGCCGGCTTTTTTTGGCAGCAGGCGGCTCATGCGCCACCAGGCATTGGCAAAGAAATAGGCATAGGCGCCGGCGCCCAGCGTGCCGGCGGCGGCGGCGCCGAACAAGAGCCAGGCGCTGTCAAGAAAAACACCGGCCAGCAACAGCAGCAGCGCCAGCGTGTGGCTGTACAGATGAAGATCGAGCGCGCGCTGCACCGTCATCATCGATGGCGTTGGCGGACGGCGCATGCCGGCGCCGGCATGCATGGCCGCCAGAAACGGGACGATGCGCGACAGCATGCCCAGCAGCAGGGTCAGCAGACCGCCGATCAGCAGCAGGCCGAACAGCAGCGCGCCATGCCTGAGCGGCCACTCCAGCTCGAGCGCGAAGGCCAGCGCAAAGCTCGCTGCCAGACAGGCCCAGCCGATGCGCACCAGCACGAAGGAGGAACCGAGCCCGCGCCGCATGCCGCTGCGCAGCGCGCGCTCCATCAAGGCCACATGGATCAAAAAGGCCAGGCCGCCGGCTGCAATCGAGACGGCAAAGAGCGGCGCGGGCAGCATGCCGAACAGGACCGGCAAGGCCAGCAGCAGCGCGGCCAGCGCCAGCCCAAGGGAGGCCCGCGACCAGGCCGGCGCCGGGTTCTCGGCCAGCGCGAACATCGGGACCAGAATGTAGGAAAAGCCCATCACCAACAGACCCATGAAGCCATAGGCGGCAAAGGTCACGTGCAAGCCGATCGCGCTCTGGCGCTCCAGCAGCATGAGGCCGCTGTAGGCGCCCGCCAGCGACAGACCGCTGGCCAGCAGCAGCAGCAGCGACAGGCCGGCGGCCCAGCCGTGCAGAACCACCAGACCCATGCCTTTGGCACCGCGCAGATTGCGCGCCAGCAGGAACAGGTAGAGCAGCAAGGCCATCGCCACCGAGAGCGCGCCGCCCCACAGCGCGGCCGGCAGAGCGATCGCCATGCCGCAGGCCAGCGCGAGCACGCCCAGCGTGTACAGGCTCCAGATCAGCTGATAAGGCCAGCGCGCGGCGGACACCGACTGCCGGGTCGCCACCGGCAGCAGCTGCAGGCTGGCGCCGATCGCGGTCATGACCAGAACGCCCAGCGTGACCAGATGCAGCGCCGCCAGCGTCCAGCCCAGACCGCCGGCAAAGTCGGGCAGCGACGGCACTGCCAGAAACAGCGCCAGCCAGGCGAGCAGGTGCAACAGAACCGCGCTGGCAAAGAATCGAAACGGAACCAACGGCGGCAGCAGGCGCCCCGATGCGCCGCCCAGAAAAGCGCCCGCCGAGGCCATCAGGAATCCTTTGACAGGCGCAGACGAACCTCGCCCGGCTCGCCTTCGATGCGCTCGGCAAGCCAGCCGCGCTCGGCGAGTTCGGCATAGAGCGGGACCGGATCACGGTCGTGATGCACGATCACCGGCACCGCAACCGTGAGCGACTCCAGCAGAGCAATGATGGTGACGAACGGAGCCGGCGGCGCCAGGCCGCGCACCTCGACATGGACGCCGTCGGGCTGCTGCCACTGTTCTCCCGGGCGGCGCGGCGTCGGCGGCATGCTCTTGCTCAATCAGCCGTCAACTCGCCGAGCAGACGTTGCGCCAGCACCGAGGCGACCTGGCGCCGGTAGTTGGACGCGGTGACCGTGCTGCGCATCGGGCTGACCTGCTTTTGCACCAGCTTCGCCAATGCGGTCAACGACTCCGGCGTGACCGGCCTGTTGCACAGCGCCGCGGTCCCCTGCAACAGGATAGGCTGCGAGTTGGTGCCGGTCAGCGCAACGCGCAAGTCTGTCATCAGGCCCTGCGCCAGCTGCACCCGGATTGCGACACCGGCGAGCGGAAAGTCGACCGCGGCGCGCACCCTGGCCTTGCGGTAGCCGCAACGCATGCCGTCAGGCTGCGCGGCAATGCGCACACCGGTGACCAGCTCACCGGGCAGCAGCTTCAGCGGCCTGGCGCCGTCATCCTGGTAGAACTCATGCAGCGGCACGCTGCGGGACCCCTCCTGGCGCCGGATGTCCACCACGGCGTCCAGCGCGATCAAGGCCGGCGCCAGGTCGCCGCTCCAGGCGGCGTGGCAGCGCGCGCCCTGCGGCGCCACGTGGCAGATCTCGCCGCGGTATTTCAGGCAATAGTTGTTGGACTGCCGCCACCACTCGCTCTGGTTGTAAAAGACGCAGCGCGTGTCCAGGCACAGATTGCCGCCCAGTGTCGCCACCGAGCGATGCGACGGCCCGGCCACGGCTGCGGCGGCCTGTGCCAGCACTCGCAGTTCGGCGGCGATCGCATGGTCTCCGGCGATCTGGCTCAGCGTGACGCCGGCGCCGATCAGCCAGCCCCCGCCCTCACGTTGCAGCCGCTGCAACTCCTCGATCGCGCCAAGGTCGATCAACTGCTCGGGTGCGCCGATGCCGCGGCGCAGATTTGGCAGCAGATCGGTGCCCCCGGCGAGCACACGCGCGCGCGGCTCGGCAGCCAGCATTTCCACGGCATCCGCCAACGACCTTGGCGAGCGCAGGACAAAAGGCGTCATGGCGTCCACATTACACCTGCGCTTTCTTCAAGGCGTCGCTCCGGGCCGAGCTGAGCTTTTGCGCGCGACGGCGCGCGACCAGCGCATCGAGCACGCGGTCCGGGGAAGCCGGCAATTCATGCAGGCGCAGGCCGCTGGCGTGCGCTATGGCGTTGGTTAGCGCCGGCAGAAAGCCCGACAGCGAGCCCTCGCCCGCCTCCTTGGCGCCGAACGGGCCGTTCGGATCGGGCGCCTCGACGATGTAGGTTTCGATCGGCGGCGACTCGACGATGGTCGGGATCCGGTAGTCGAGGAAGTTGGCGCGCATGTGCAGCCCCTGGTGGTACTGCGTTTCCTCGCACAGCGCCTGGC
>JBMOJJ010000189.1:0-7311 GCA_049315845.1 Rhodoferax sp. | reverse complement strand
CGAGCGAAAAGAGCGAGCGCCCCAGCGTGTCGCCCGCTGCGGTCCCGAAGCGCTTGTAGAACGAGCGGCTGGCGGCAACGACCTGCATGTTTTCATCGAGCACGACCAAGGGTTCCCGCACGGTATCGACGATGCCTTCGGCCAGCTGGCGCGCCTTGTGCTCCGCCATCTCGGCCGCTCGGCGCTTGCTGATGTCGGTGAAGGTCAGAACCACGCCGTCGATCACGTTGTCCAGCGTGCGATAGGGCTGGATATGGGCCAGAAAGCAGGCGCCGCTGCCGGTGCTCAACTCGCGTTCCCACGGCACCAGGGAGTCGAGCACGCCCTGCAGCGCGGTGCTCAGATCACCGCCTTCGCCTTCCAGATTGGACCTGATATCCGTCAGCGGGCGGCCGACATCGGTCGCCACCAGCCGGTAGATCCGCGTCGCGTCGCGCGTGAAGCGGCGAATGACCAGCTTCTGGTCCAGAAAGATCGTGCCGATGTTGATGTTGTCGAGCAGGTTCTTCATGTCGTTCTGCATGCTGGCCAACTGCTCGATCTTCGATAGCAGCTCGGTATTCACGGTCACCAGCTCTTCGTTCACCGATTGCAGCTCCTCCTTGGAGGTTTCCAGTTCCTCGTTGGTCGACTGCATCTCCTCGTTGGTCGACTGCATCTCCTCGTTGGTCGACTGCAATTCTTCATTGGAGGCCTGCTGTTCCTCGATCGTCGCCTGCAGGTTCTGCCGCGTGTAGGCCAGATCGTGCTCAAGCTGCTCGACGCGCTGGGTGGTGGCCGCGCCAGCGCCGCGCCGCCTGACCGGGCCGGGCCTTTCCCCGGCTGGCGGGGCCACATCCTGGAAGCTCACCAGCAGCAGGCTTTGCCCGGTCGAAAGATCCGGCAGCACGCGCACGCTCAGGCTGACCGTCTGCTTGGCGCCGTTGCTGCTCACGGCCACCTCGCGGCCAATCGTGGGCGTGCTCTGGGTGGCGGCGGTCTGCACCGCGGCGCGCAATTCGAGCTGCAGATCTTCCTGCGCCATGTCAACCACGTTGAGCGAAGCCGGGCCCGGTGCCGGGCTGAGATATTTGCCTGTTTCGCCATGCACAAAAAGGATGTTGCCCTTGAGGTCGGTGAGGACCGACGCCGGCGCATAGGACTCGAGCAGCGATCGACGCGCCAATTCGGCGCAGTCGGTCTCGCTGGTCTTTTTCAGGACTTCCTCCGGCGCCTTGCGATTGGGCTGCGCCGCCCAGGAAAACTTGCCGGTCGCCAGCGCGCGGGTCGAGGCGCCGGACTGCTGGGCCCGATAGAGCTTCCATTTGCGATTGACCGCGGTGAAGAGTTCCGTGTGGTTGCCGATGCTCTCGGACGAGGAAAGAAACAGCACTCCGCCGGCCTTGAGCGCGTAGTGAAAGGCCGGGATCAGCCGGTTTTGCGCTTCCGGTTCGAGGTAGATCATCAGGTTGCGACAACTCAGCAGGTCGAGCCGGGTGAACGGAGGATCCTTGATCACGTTCTGGATCGCGAAAACCACCATCTCGCGCAGTTCCTTCTTGACCCGGTAGCCGGCGTCATCCTTGATGAAGAAACGCCGCAGTCGTTCCGGCGTCAGGTCCTGGGCGATATTGGGCGCATAGCTGCCCGCCCGCGCGACGGCGATCGCGTCATCGTCGAGGTCGGTGGCGTAGATCTGAACCTTGAATTCCTGTCGGCTCTGGTCCATGAATTCGCGCAGCAGGATGGCGATCGAGTAGGCCTCCTCGCCGCTGGCACAGCCTGCCACCCAGACCCGGAACACATAGTCGTCGGGCTTGCCCGCCAGCAGTTGCGGCAGCACGTCCTGTTTCAACGCGACAAAGGCTTCCGGGTCACGGAAAAAATTGGTCACATTGATCAGAAGTTCCCTGAACAGCAACTGCACCTCGCTCGGGTGCTCCTTCAGGTAGCGCGCGTAAATCTCGATGTCCTCGATGTCGTGCTGCGCCATCCGGCGCTCAATGCGCCGTCCGATCGTGCTTTTCTTGTAGAGCGAAAAGTCGTGCCCGGTGGCAGAGCGTAGCAGCATCAGGATCTTGCCGATCCCGCTTGCCTTGCCAGGGGCCGCGTCCGGCGCCACCTTGACAGGCAGGCGGCGCAGGATCGCCAGCAGGGCATCCGGCATTTTCTCGGCCGGCAGCACATGCGTGGCGTAGCCCGCGCCGATCGCGCTGACAGGCATGCCATCGTATTTCGCCGTCGCCGGCTCCTGCGCCAGCGTGACGCCGCCGGCGCCGAGGATGGCGCGCAGGCCCTGGGTGCCGTCGGTTCCGGTGCCGGAGAGAACGATGCCGATCGCCCTTTCACCCTGATCTTCGGCCAGGGATCTCAGGAAGGCGTCGATCGGCAGGCGCTGGCCGCGCGGCTGTTCGGGCAGCGAGAGCTGCAGCTGACCGTGAAAAATGGTCATGTCGCGATTCGGCGGAATCACGTACACGTGGTTCGGTGACACCGCCATCTGGTTGCCCGCCTCCAGCACCGGCATGACGGTGGCGCGTTGCAGGATTTCGGTCAGGATGCTGGCGTGGCTCGGGTCAAGGTGCGGCACCAGCACGAACGCCATGCCGATGTCAGGTGGCAGATGGCGGAACAATTGCTCAAAGGCGTCCAGCCCGCCGGCGGACGCGCCGATGCCGACGATCGGGAATGTGGCCATGGTCGCCAATAGCGCTGGCACGACCGGGCTGGCCGCGCACCCCGTCGGCGCGGTCTTGCTCTCGGCCTTCTTGCTTGCTTTCTTGGTCGTCATGGTCTTTTGCGAAGCGCCCGGCAGTTTGGTGGTGCGAACATTATCGCGTTGATCCTGAAGCCGTCGCCGGTCGGCACCGGGGTGCAGGAATCCGGCTCAGAAGAGTTGACTGTCTGGCGCCGCCGGATCATCCGCCGCCGGTGCGTGAGGGCTGTGTGCGGAGCGCGCATCCGGTTGCAGAAGTGCGCTGGCCTTCACCAGCGAGCCCACACGCACGCCGAGCAGGCGCAGGCGTTGTTCCAGCGGCACGCGTTTGAGGCAAAGCCCGGCCGTGCGGCGTATGGTTGCGGCATCGGCGGTGTAAGCGTCCAGCGTCTGGTCGCGGGTCACGCCCTTGAAATCGTCATAGCGCAGTTTGATGCCGATCGTTCTTCCCGCGTAGCCCTTGCGCTGCAGGTCCTCGGCGACCTGCTGGCACAGTCGCGTGAAGATCGCGCCCAACTCGAGCTTGTCGCGCGCCGCGTGCAGGTCGCGCGCGAACGTGGTCTCGCGGCTGATCGAGACCGGCTCGCTGTCGAGGACCAGCGGCCGGTCGTCGCGGCCGTGGGCGGCGTCGAACATCCAGGCGCCGGTCTTCTGGCCAAAGTGGTCGATCAGCCAGTCCAGCTCTTTTTGCGCCAGCTCGCCGATCGTTTGAATCCCCAGATTTTGCAGCTTGGCTTCCGCCTTCGGGCCGATGCCATTGATCTTGCGGCAGGCTAGGGGCCAGATCCGCTGCTGCAGATCCTGCTCGAAAAGGATGGCGATGCCCTTGGGCTTGTTGAACTCGCTGGCCATCTTGGCCAGCAGCTTGTTGGGCGCGACGCCCACCGAGCAGCTCAGGCCGGTCTGCTCGAAGATGGTCTTCTGGATCAGGCGCGCCAGCACCCGGCCGCCTTCGCGCTGACCGCCCGGAACCTCGGTGAAGTCGATGTAGACCTCGTCCACGCCCCGGTCTTCCATCAGCGGCGCAATGTCGGTGACGACCGCCTTGAAAGCACGGGAATACTTGCGGTACTCCGGAAAATCGACCGGCAGCAGCAGTGCCTGCGGACAGAGCCGGGCGGCTTTCATCAGACCCATCGCGGAGCCGACGCCGAACTGTCGTGCGGCGTAGGTGGCGGTGGTGATCACGCCGCGCCCGACGTAGTCCTTCAGGAGCGGGAAGTCCTCGACCGCAATCCTGTGCAGGGGCCGCTGCGCCTGCGCCGGATCGGTCGCGCCGTCAACGGCCCGGCGCGCGCCGCCAATCACCACCGGCAAGCCCGCGAGCTGCGGGTAGCGCAGCAATTCGACCGACGCATAGAAGGCGTCCATATCGAGGTGCGCGATGCGGCGTATCTTTTCGCTCATCCTCTTAGGATACCTTGCGGGACAGATCTTCAGCTCTGTCCCCAACTCGAACCGGGATGTTGGTTGTCCACCTTGCGGCACGGATATCCCTCCGTCTCCGACTGATCAGGATCAAGGTCGACGACCGGCAAAAAAGGTATGCTGCGCTGCAGCAACCATCTTCAACTGGAATCGGTATGGACAAACACTATCTGACGCCCCTTTTTTCGCCCGATTCGATCGCCGTGCTGGCCGGCCCGGTGGATGATCCTGCCTCTCAAACGCCGCAGGCGCGCGCGCTGCTGAAGGCGCTGAGCGCCCAGCGCTTTGCCGGCACGCTGACATTCATCGACATTCATGCCAGCGGCACATTGGCCGACCTGGCCGATGCCAAGGCCGACCTGGCCCTGATTGCGCTGCCAGCGGACCAGGTGGCAGCCGCGCTGGAACTGGCCGGGCGCATCAAGTGCCGCGCGGCGCTGGTGATCTCCAGCGGGATCGGCGCGGCGCAGGCGGCCGATCTGCACAAGATTGCGCAGCGCGACGGCATTCATCTGCTCGGCCCCAATTGCATGGGTTTCCAGCGCTCCCATCTGCAGCTCAATGCCAGCGTGGCGGGCGACCTGTGCGCCAGGGGTCCGCTGGCGCTGGTGTCGCAGTCGGGCGCGCTGACCTCGTCCATCCTGGATTGGGCGAAGAAGAACGGCGTCGGTTTTTCAACCGTCGTGTCACTGGGTCGCAACACCTCCGTCGACATGGCGCAGGTGCTCGATTTTCTGGCGGCGGATGCGCAGACCCACAGCATCGTGGTCTACCTCGAGGGCATCAGCAATGCGCGCCGCTTCATGAGCGCGCTGCGCGCAGCGGCCAACGCCAAACCGGTGGTGGTGCTCAAGGCGGGCCGCAAATCCGGCGGCAACCAGGCGGCGCTGACCCATTCGGGCGCGATTGTCGGCAGTGACGACGTTTTCGATGCCGCGCTGCGGCGTGCCGGCGCGGTCCGGGTTCGTTCATTCGTTGCGCTGTTCTCGGCTGCCAAATGCCTGGCCTCGCGTTACCGGGCGGTTGGCCGGCGGCTGGCGATCGTGACCAACGGCGGCGGGCCGGGCGTGCTGGCGGCCGACTGGATCAGCGAGATCAATCTGCAGCTGGCCAGCCTGACCGAGCAGCAGATGCATGCCCTGCAGCCGCTATTGCCGCCGCTGGCTTCGCTGTGCGACCTGATCGACATCTCGGAGGAGGCCGGTCCCGAGCATTTCAAGGCGGCCATCGAGGCGGCTGGCAAAGCGCGCCAGATCGACGGTGTGCTGGCAATCTGTTCCCCCAAGATCGGCATTGACAGCGCGCTGATTGCGGGCGCACTGGTGGAATCCAACAAGCAGCTCGGCAAGCCGATGTTCACCTGCCTGATGGGGGATGCCAGCGTCGGTGAGGCACGGCAGATCCTGAACGACGCCTCGATTCCGACCTTTCGCACGCCGGAGGCCGCGGTCGGGGCTTTTGGCAACATCGCCTCGTTCTACCAGAATCAGCTGCTGTTGCAGCAGACACCGACGCCGTTGTCGGACATGGCCAAGCCCGACGTCGAGGGCGCGCGCATGCTGATCGAGAGCGTGCTGGCCGAGCGCCGCAAGGTGCTGACCGAGATGGAGTCCAAGGCACTGCTGGCGGCGTTTCATATTCCCGTCACCCGGACCATGCTGGCGCGCAGCGCCAGCGAAGCCATCATGATTGCGACCCAGCTGGGATTTCCGGTGGCGCTCAAGATCGACTCGCCCGACATCAGCCACAAGTCGGACGTGCAGGGCGTTGTGCTCAATGTGGTCAACGCGGTGGGCGTGCGCGACACCTTCAACGACATGATGCAGAACGTGGCGCGCCTGCAGCCCGCGGCACGCATCAACGGCGTCACGGTGCAGAACATGTCGGGCCAGAAGCGCGGCCGCGAAGTCTGCGTCGGCCTGGTGACCGACGATCCGTTCGGACCGGTGATTTCGTTTGGCGCGGGCGGCACGATGATCGAGCTGATCAATGACCGCGCGATGGAGCTGCCACCGCTGAACCAGTTTCTGGCGCGCAGCCTGATCGCGCGCTCCCGCGTAGCTGAAACACTGGGCGATTGGCGCGGCGCGTCGGCTGTCAACATGGAGGGGCTGGAGCAGGTGCTGCTGCGGGTCTCAGAGATGGTCTGCGAGTTGCCGCAACTGCGCGAGATGGACATCAACCCGATCATCGTCGACGAGAGCGGGGCGCTCGCGGTCGATGCGCGCATCGTGATCGACAGCACACCGCCCGGGGTGCAGAACTACAGCCATCTGGCGATACTGCCCTACCCATCGCAGTACGAGCAGATCTGGCCGCTGCCCGGCGGCGGCGAATACACGGTGCGCCCGATCCACCCGGACGACGCGACCATGCTGCAGGAATTCATGCGCAGCCTGTCGCCCGAGAGCCGCTACTTCCGATTTGTCTCCAGCATGCAGGAGCTGCCCGCCAGCATGCTGGCGCGCTTCACGCTGATCGACTACGACCGAGAAATGGCCCTGGTGGCAGTGTCGCGCGAGCGCGGCATCGGCTCCGATGGCGAGGCGACCGAGGTGAGCCGGCTGGTCGGCGTATCGCGCTACATCACCAACCCGGACCGCAGCAGCTGCGAGTTCTCGCTGGTGGTGGCGGACGACTTCAAGGGCAAGGGCCTGGGCTCGCGCCTGATGCTGTCGATCATGGAGTTCGCGCGTGAAAAAGGCCTGGCCGAGATCGAGGGCCTGGTGCTGGCCAACAACCCGACCATGCTCAAGCTGATGAAGGGCCTGGGCTTCGATATCAAGTCCTTCCCGGAGGACGCCGACTTCAAGCTGGTGACGCAGACGCTCTGAATCTGTTTGCCGACTGAAACCGGCTTCTTTTTTACTCCCCCCCTATCCCCCGGCCCCTTTCCACCCCCCGCCGGGGCGGAAAGGGGAGCCAACAGCCCCATTTGGCCGCGTGTTTCAACAAGGGAAGTGCAAGCGCCAGTGCGCGCTGTGGAGTGTGCTGAACATCGTTCGCAGCGAAATCGGAGTTGCGCCAGGAACTGATCAGATGCCAGCCAGAACTACCTCAAAGGCAGACCGTTTGAGCAGTTACAGCCACAAATCCCAGCGGTCAAAGCTTCTGAGGAGCACTTCGCTCCTTCCACACGCGGCCAAATAGGGCTGTTGGCTCCTCTCTTCCGCCCGGCGGGGCGGGAG
>JBMOJJ010000188.1:0-7325 GCA_049315845.1 Rhodoferax sp. | reverse complement strand
GCAGCGCCAATGAGGTTGCGGTCACGCCGCTGGGCGAGGAAATCGTGCGCCAGGCGCAGACCGTGCTGGAACAGGCGGCGGCCATTCGTGAAATTGCCAAGCGCGGCAAGAGCCCCTTGAGCGGCCCCCTCACGCTGGGCGTGATCTACACCATCAGCCCCTATTTGCTGCCGGATCTGGTGCGCCAGATGATTGCCCGCACACCGCAGATGCCGCTGATGCTGCAGGAGAACTTCACCGTCAAGCTGCTCGAGATGCTGCGCACCGGTGAAATTGACTGCGCCATTCTGGCGGAGCCCTTTCCGGATGCCGGCCTGGCCATCGCGCCGCTGTACGACGAACCGTTCCTGGCCGCAGTGCCGGCCCGGCATCCGCTGGCAAAGAAGCAGCAGGTGACGACCGAGGAGCTCAAGCAGGAGTCCATGCTGCTGCTCGGAAGCGGCCACTGCTTTCGCGACCATGTGCTGGAGGTCTGTCCCGAGTTTGCCCGCTTTTCCAGCAACACCGATGGCATCCGCAAGAGTTTTGAGGGCTCGTCCCTGGAGACCATCAAGCATATGGTGGCGGCCGGCATGGGCGTGACGCTGGTGCCGCGCCTGAGCGTGCCCAAGGACGCGCTGGCGCCCAAGGCCGGACGCCGGCGCAGCGAAGAACCGTACATCAGATACCTGCCGTTTGCGGGGGATCCGCCAACCCGCCGCGTGGTGCTGGCCTGGCGGCGCAGTTTCACCCGCTACGAGGCGATTGCGGCGTTGAGAAATGCGGTCTACGCCTGCGAGTTGCCGGGTGTCGCGCGTCTGTCCTGAGGGCGAGCCTGTGAGTTTCCTCAAGACCCGAATAGCCTGCTACCTCGATCTGATCCGCTGGAATCGACCCGCCGGCTGGCTGCTGCTGCTGTGGCCCACGCTGAGCGCGCTGTGGATTGCCGCCAACGGTTTTCCGGGCTGGCATCTGCTGCTGGTGTTCACGCTGGGCACGATCCTGATGCGCAGCGCCGGCTGCTGCATCAACGATGTGGCCGACCGCGAGTTTGACCGGCACGTCAAACGCACCGCGGCGCGACCGGTCACCACCGGCGCAGTGTCGGTCCGGGAGGCTTTGCTGCTGGGCGCGGCGCTGGCCTTGCTTGCCTTTGCGCTGGTGCTCAGCACCAACGTCGCGACCATTGTCTGGTCGTTCGCAGCGCTGGCCATCACCTTGCTCTATCCCTACGCCAAGCGTTTTGTCTCTATGCCGCAGGCGGTGCTGGGCGTTGCCTTCAGTTTTGGCATTCCGATGGCTTTCTCCGCGGTGCTGGGCCAGAATTCGTTCAGCCTGGCGGCGCTGCAGTCGAGCGTGCCCTGGCTGGCCTGGCTGTTGCTGCTCGGAAATCTGTTCTGGGTGCTGGCCTACGACACCGAATACGCAATGGTGGACCGCGATGACGATCTGGCAATCGGCATGAAGACATCGGCCATCACACTGGGGCGCTTCGATGTGGCGGTGGTGCTGCTTTGCTACCTTGTCTACATCATCATCTGGGACGCGGCGCTGACCCCGCTGCTGCAAAACACGCTGTTTTATGTCGCTGTCACGCTGGCCTTCGGTCAGGTTGGCTGGCATTACACGCTGATCCGCAGCCGCTCGCGCGACGGCTGCTTCAAGGCATTTCGCCTGAACCACTGGCTCGGATTCACGCTGTTTGCCGGCATCGCCGCAAGCTACGCCGTGAAGTGAAGCGCCGGCCAGCCGTTGCGGCCTCGTGCTCTGACGCTCAGCTCGCGCCAAACTGATCGCCAAGCTCCTTGGCGCGCTGGCGCGCCGCGTACATGGCGTTGATCAGCTGCGCCTGCATGTCCTCGTCTTCCATTGACGCGATCGCCGCATCGGTGGTGCCGCCTTTGGAGGTGACGCGCTGGCGCAAGACCTTGGGGGGCTCGCTGCTGGCGTGCGCCAGCGCGCTGGCGCCAACGAAGGTGGCCACCGTGAGCTGGTGCGCCTGCGCGCGCGTCAGACCCATCTCGACGCCACCGGTGGTCATCGCTTCCATGAAGTAGAACAGGTAGGCCGGCCCGGAGCCGGACAAGGCGGTCACCCCATCGAGTTGTTCCTCGGCATCGAGCCACAGCAATTCGCCGGTGCCGGCCATCACCCGGGCGATCCAGTCCTTGTCCGGTTGGTTCACTGCGGGGCGCGCAAACAGCGCGCTGATGCCTTTGCCAATCAGGGCCGGCGTATTGGGCATCGCGCGCACCACGCGCTCGCTGCCCAGCCATTGCGCAATGCT
Organism: Rhodoferax sp.; assembly: GCA_049315845.1. GTDB lineage: Bacteria > Pseudomonadota > Gammaproteobacteria > Burkholderiales > Burkholderiaceae_C > Rhodoferax. The sequence continues at coordinate 5,059 of JBMOJJ010000188.1, read as the reverse complement.
GTCGCTGCGGATGCCGGCCGCGACACTCAGATGCAAGGCATTGCCCGTGTGCAGCCGTGCCTGCAGCGCGGCCTGCCTGAAGGTCTGGGGCTTGATCGCCCAGATCACCAGTTCGGCGTTCGCCAGAAAGGCGCCGGCCTGCGTCTGCACGTTGACGCTGCAGCTGGCTTTGAGCTTGTCGCCGGTCTCGGCAAACGGCTCCACCACGTCGATCTGGCTCGGCGCCATGCCCTGGCGCAGCAGGCCGCCGATGATGGCGTTGGCCATGTTGCCGCCGCCGATGAATGCAATACGTTTGTCCATTGAATCCTTGGATTGCCACACCGCGTGGCGTGAAGGCGCAAGTTTAGAGGTTTGCCGCCCTCTGATCATGAAAGCACGGTCTGGCGGACCGCATGCTCCCAGCGCTGCATCAGTTCATCGGCGCGGGTGGGCTCGAGCGTCGGCAAAAAGCGCCGCTCGGCCTGCCACAGGCCGGACAACTCGTCGGTGCTGCGGTAAACCCCGGTGGCCAGGCCGGCCAGATAGGCGGCGCCGAGCGCGGTGGTTTCGGTCACGGCCGGGCGCACCACCTCGATGCCCAGCAGGTCGGCCTGGAACTGCATCAACAGATCGTTGACGCAGGCGCCGCCGTCGACCCGCAATTCAGCCACGGCCGCGCCGCCTGCGGCAATCGCATCGCGGCTCATCGCCTGCAGCAGCGCGGCACTTTGATAGGCGATGCTCTCGAGCGCAGCGCGGGCGATGTGCGCAACCGAACTGCCGCGCGTCAGGCCGGTGATGGTGCCGCGCGCGTCGGGCTTCCAGTAGGGCGCGCCCAGACCGGTAAAGGCCGGCACAAACATCACGCCGCCGGAATCGGGCACGCTGCGCGCCAGCTCCTGCACCTCCGAGCTTTTCGAAATCGCATGCAGGCCGTCGCGCAGCCATTGCACCACCGCGCCGCCAACGAACACGCTGCCCTCAACGGCAAATTCGGCGCGCGCGCTGGTTTGCGCCGCGCTGGTGCTGATCAGGCCATTTTGCGAGGTCTGGAACTCGGACCCGCTGTGCATCAGCATGAAACAGCCGGTGCCGTAGGTGTTCTTGACCATGCCGGCCCTGAAACAGGCCTGGCCGAACAGCGCGCTTTGCTGGTCGCCCGCGACGCCTCCTATGGTTATTGGATGTCCAAGCAAGTCGGCGCTGACTTCGCCATACAGCGCGCTGGACGGCTTGACGGCGGGCATCAGACTGGCCGGAATGTCCAGCGCCTGCAGCAAGCCGGTATCCCACTGGTTGCTGTGCACGTTGAACAGCATCGTGCGTGACGCATTGCTGACGTCGGTGGCGTGAACCGTGCCGCCGCTCAGGCACCAGATCAGCCAGCTGTCCACGGTGCCAAAGGCAAGTTCGCCGTTTGCCGCCTGCTGGCGTGCGCCCGGCACATGATCGAGCAGCCATTTGAGCTTGGTGCCGGAAAAATAGGCGTCGATCAGCAAGCCGGTCTTGGCCCGGATCGACTCTGCCAGCCCGCGCTCGCGCAGTTCGACGCAGGTCGGCTCGGCACGGCGGTCCTGCCAGACGATCGCATGGTGAACCGGCACGCCGGTGCGCCGGTTCCAGACGATGGCGGTCTCGCGCTGATTGGTGATGCCCAGCGCACGCACGTCGCGCGCCTGGATGCCGGCGCGCGCCAGCGCCTCCCGAGCGGTGGCGAGTTGGGTGCGCCAGATCTCCTGCGGATCGTGTTCGACCCAGCCGGGCCGGGGGTAGATCTGGGTCAACTCCTGCTGCGCCAGCGCCACCACCTGGCCCTCGGCGCTGAAGACAATGCTGCGGGAGCTGGAGGTGCCCTGGTCCAGGGCGAGCAGATAGGTCATGGGATACTGCCAATGTTAAGCATGAAAAAGGCATTATTGACCGGGATGCTGGCTGACGGAAGTCAGTACGGTCAGGCTTGCCATTTGAAAAATCAAAAATGATCAGTTCCCCGAACCCTCTTGCGACCCGGCGCAATGAATTGACGGCACGGCTGGCTGAGGACCGTCTCTACGACATCGCGATCGTCGGCGGCGGCGCGACCGGCCTGGGCGTGGCGCTGGACGCCGCAGCACGCGGCTTCAGCGTGGCGCTGGTCGAGTCGCACGATTTTGCCAAGGGCACCTCATCCAGGGCCACCAAACTCGTGCATGGCGGCGTGCGCTACCTGGCGCAGGGCAATATCGCGCTGGTGCGCGAAGCCCTGCAGGAACGCAGCACGCTGCTTGACAACGCGCCCCATCTGGCGCAGGCGCTGGCCTTTGTGGTGCCGGCCTACAAATGGTGGGAACTGCCGTTCTATGGCGCCGGACTGAAGATGTACGACGTGCTGGCCGGCAAGGCCGGACTGGGGCCGACCCAATTCCTCAGTGCCAAGGAGACGCTGGGCCTGTTGCCGGCGTCCAGGCCGCAGGGACTGGCCGGCGGCGTCAAATACTGGGACGGCCAGTTCAACGACGCCCGGCTGGCGCTGGCGCTGGCCCGCAGCGCTGCCGAGCGCGGCGCGCTGCTGCTCAATTACTGCCGCGCCGTCGATCTGCTGTACGAAGGCGGCAAGCTGTCAGGGTTGGTCTGCGAGGACGCGCTGAGCGGACAGCGGCACCGGATCAGGTCGCGCTGCGTCGTCAACGCCACCGGCGTCTGGGTCGATGAGCTCAGGCAGAAGGATGGCGCCGCCAACGGCCGTGGCGGCAGGGGCCCGGTCAAGCCCATGGTGGCGCCTAGCCAGGGCGTGCATATCGTGGTCGACCGCGAGTTTCTGGGTGGCGATACCGCGCTGATGGTGCCGAAAACGGCGGACGGGCGGGTCCTGTTCGCGGTGCCGTGGCTCGGCAAGGTCATTCTCGGCACCACGGACACGCCGCGCCATGATCTGGCGCGCGAGCCGCAGCCGTTCAAGGAAGAGGTTGATTTCATCCTGAACGAATCGGCGCGCTACCTGCGCCGGGCGCCGCTGCGCGCGGACATCAAGAGTGTCTGGGTCGGCCTGCGTCCGCTGGTCAAGCCGCAGGACGACGAGGGCGACAACACCAAGGGCCTGAGCCGCGAGCACACGGTTCTGGTGAGCCGCAGCGGCCTGGTGACGGTCACCGGCGGCAAATGGACCACCTACCGGGCGATGGCCGAAGATGTGCTGACCACCTGCATGAAGAGGCAACTGCTGCAAACCCGGCAGGGCGGCGTCACCGTCCGACTGAAGCTGGTCGGTGCCGGCGACGCCGGCATGAAGGCGGTCTCGATCTGTCAGCCGCCCGGCCTGCACAGCTATGGCGACGAGCAGGCGCTGCTGGGCGTGCTGCCCGGCGCCGGCAACACGCTGTGCGCCGGACTGACCGAGGCCATGGTCCGCTTTGCGGCCCGGCACGAATACGCGGTCACGGTGGAGGATGTGCTGGCGCGCCGCTCGCGCCTGCTGTTTCTGGATGCCCGTCTGGCTGGCACGCTGGCCGACAAGGTCGGCCAGATTCTGCTGCAGGAAACGGGGCTGGATCCGAAAACCGACGACTTCTCTGCGCTGGCGGCGCAATATTTGCAGTTGCCGGCCTAAAAACAGTTGACGGTGCCTAAATCGTCGTGCATAATGACGGGCTTCGCTTGAAAAAGTATGAAGTGTCTGCCCAACGAGAGTGATGCGAGTGGTTTGCATCACAAACGACGGGCCCAAGACTGACTGAAACAAGGTTCGACTCGCTGGCTGCAAAGCCCGGGTTCTGGTTTGTTTTGGTGCAAGTTGGGAATAATTGAAATGATCCAAGCTGAATCTCGATTAGAAGTTGCCGACAATACCGGCGCGAAATCCGTTCTGTGCATCAAGGTGCTGGGCGGGTCCAAGCGCCGCTATGCAAGTGTGGGTGACGTTATCAAAGTGAGTATCAAGGAAGCCGCTCCGCGCGGTCGCGTCAAAAAAGGCGAGATCTACAGCGCGGTGGTGGTTCGCACTGCCAAGGGCATTCGTCGCAGTGACGGCTCGCTGGTCAAATTCGATGGCAATGCGGCAGTGTTGCTGAACGCCAAATTGGAGCCAATCGGCACCCGTATCTTCGGCCCGGTGACGCGCGAACTGCGCACCGAGAAGTTCATGAAGATCGTGTCCCTGGCTCCTGAAGTTTTGTAAGGACACGCCATGAACAAGATTCGCAAAGGCGACCAAATCATCGTGCTCGCAGGGCGCGACAAGGGCAAGCGCGGCACCATTGCTTCGCGCAAGGACGATTCCCACGTGATCGTCGAGGGTGTCAATGTGGTCAAGAAACACACCAAACCCAATCCCATGAAGGGCGCGGTTGGCGGCATCGTTGAAAAAGCCATGCCGATTCACCAGTCCAACGTGGCGATTTTCAACGCCGCCACGGGCAAGGCTGATCGTGTTGGCATCAAGCAACTGGCTGACGGAGCGCGCGTTCGCGTTTACAAGTCCAGCGGCGAAGAAATCAAGGTGGCATGAACATGGCTCGTTTGCAGAAACACTATCGCGAAAAAGTCGCACCGGATCTGATGGCCAAGTTCGGCTATACCTCCCCGATGCAGGTTCCGCGCCTGACCAAGATCACCCTGAACATGGGTGTCAGCGAGGCTGTGGCCGACAAGAAGGTCATGGACCACGCGGTCGCCGACCTGAGCAAGATCGCCGGTCAGAAGCCTGTGGTCACGATGTCCAAGAAGGCCATCGCCGGCTTCAAGATTCGAGAGAATCAGGCCGTTGGCTGCATGGTCACGTTGCGCGGTGTCCATATGTATGAGTTTCTGGACCGCTTTGTCACGGTCGCCCTGCCGCGTGTACGCGACTTCCGGGGTATCTCCGGGCGCGCGTTCGATGGCCGCGGCAACTACAACATCGGCGTCAAGGAACAAATCATTTTCCCTGAAATTGAATACGATAAGGTCGACGCGCTGCGCGGCCTCAATATCAGTATTACCACAACGGCCAAGACCGATGATGAGTGCAAGGCACTGCTCGCAGGTTTCCGTTTCCCCTTCAAGAATTGAGGTGACCTGTGGCTAAAATGGCTTTAATCGAGCGCGAACTCAAGCGCGACAA
>JBMOJJ010000187.1:0-7327 GCA_049315845.1 Rhodoferax sp. | reverse complement strand
AGGAGATGGATGAGCCGACCGTGCTGGTTGCCATGCGACAGATGAGCACCGTCTGGGAGAACCTGTTCCCCATCGAACAAAGCCGGATCATGCGTTTGCTGATTGAGCGTGTTCATCTGCATGAGGATGGGCTGAACATCATCTGGCGGGATGACAGCTGGCAGCGCTTTTGCAGCGAATTGAAGGGGCACCCGTTTGTGGTCGAGCAACACGCGCCGGCAGAACTGGAGGCAGTCGAATGACCACGGCAAGCAAACCAACCAGGGAAACGCCGGCATCGCGCCGGGTCGTGGTCACGCCCAGCGGAGCCCCTCGTCAGTTCGAGGTTGGTGGTCGGTCCGTGACCTTTGTGCCCCTGGCAATCAAGCGCCGCCACCGCAGCAAGTTGATCGTGCCCCCTGCCGGTTCGACATCAGTACGGGCGACATCTTCATTCGATCTGCCCTTGATCCGCACTCTGGGCAAAGCGTTTTACTGGCAGAGGTTGATCGACACTGGTGAGGTGGCCAATGCAAGTGGTCTTGCTCGTCGCCTCAAGCTTGAGCAAGGTTGGGTGAGTGAGGTGCTCAGAATGACACAACTGGCGCCGGACATCATCCGGGCGATTCTGGAAGGGCGGCAGCCGAGGCATTTGAATTTGCATGCCATGCGGGGGCGCCAAGTTGAGGTGCCGCTGGGTTGGGATGCGCAGAGGGTTCTGTATGAGTTTGTGGGGCAGGCGGGCGGGTTACCGCCGCCCAAAGCTGTCACTCAGGCGTCAGAAGTGGAGTCCAGGCTCCGTGATGAACCAGTGTCAGCGGCACCAGTTGAGCGCGTTGCGACCAACCGTCTCGATCTATCCGAGTCACTTATCCGGCTTTAGCCAATATCGATCCCGAACAACTTTCTTATAAAGCTTGCCGGTGGCGTGCCGCGGCAATTCGGCATCAAAGTCAACCGTCCGCGGGCACTTGAACGAGGCCAGTCGCTGTTTGCAATATTCAATCAGCTCCGCCTCTAGGTCGGGGCCTATGTCACGCGCATCAACGGGTTGAATCACAGCCTTGACTTCCTCGCCAAAGTCGTCATTTGGCACCCCAATAACAGCGACATCAAGCACCTTGGGATGGCCTATCAAAATGTTTTCCGCTTCCTGTGGGTAGATATTCACTCCCCCCGAGATGATCATGAAGGCGCGGCGGTCAACCAGGTAGAGGAACCCGTCGTCGTCCATGCGACCGATATCACCCAGTGTCGTCCAGCCCTTGGAATTCCTTGACTGCGCGGTTCTTTCAGGATCGTTGTGATACGTGAACACTGGACCATCAGAAAAATACACCAATCCTGTTTCTCCCACCGATAGTTCAGTTCCGTCCTCGTCACAAATATGCAGTTTGCCCTGGGTTGCGGGACCAACCGATCCCTTGTGGCGCAGCCACTCTTCGGATGTGATCGAGCAAAAGCCGTTATTTTCTGTGCCGGCGTAGTATTCTTGGATGATGGTTCCCCACCACGTCAGCATTTGTTGCTTGACTTCGATCGGGCATGGTGCGGCCGCGTGCACTGCAACCTTCAGGGACGAGACGTCAAAGCTCGCTCGCTCTTCCGGTGGCAGTTTCAGCAGGCGAACGAACATCGTGGGCACCCATTGACTGTGGGTGATCCGGTGGGCCTCTATCATCTCCAGCGACCGTTTCGCATCAAAGCTCGACATTACAAAAACAGTTCCGCCCAATTTGATAACTGTCATGCAATGGCGAAGGGGTGCGGCGTGATAGAGCGGCGCGGGGGAGAGATAGCGGCAATCCGGTCCGTAGGAGAACAGCGGTTGCAGCAGGTTGACCAGCATAGTTCTCTGTCCGGCCGGAGCACCGGTCATAGGCCACTTGACCCCTTTGGGTCGACCCGTAGTGCCAGACGAATAAAGCATGTCCAGACCCTGAGTCTGATCGGCGACTGGCAGAGTTGAGGCACCGTCGACCGCATCCTCCCAACTCGAAAAACCGGAGAGGCGCCTGCCAACGCTGAAACAGCGGACATGAGCTGGCAGCAAAGCGCGCAGTTGCGCTACCTCATCGATATCGGACGACACCACCAGGACCTTGGCCGAGCAGTCCGCCACGATATAGGCGACTTCATCTGCGTTCAGGCGCGTGCTGATGGTCGTGTAGTACACACCGCAGCGGTCCATGCCGAAGCAAGCCTCCAGGAAGCGGCGATGATTCTTCATGAGAACCGCAACATGGTCGCCCGGGCTGGCACCGCAAGAGCGCAGCACTCGTGCGACCTGATTGGCGCGGACGTCGAGTTGAGCATAGGTGACCTGCTCGCTGGTTTCGCACATCTGAAACGCTATCTTCGACGGGTCTGGGGCGCCTACATCAATCGGAAAGAGCATGTCTACCCTTGCTTCGTTGTTCGCTGGAACTAGTGTGCAATGCACACCTTGCCGAATTGGGCGCCACTCTTCAGGTAAGCCATGGCTTCCTTCAGTTCTTCAAAGCCAAAGCTCCGGTCCACGATCGGTCTGACCTTGTGCTGGTCCATGGCCCGAAGCATGGCCTCGAAGCCGTCGCGGTGACCCACGGTCACGCCTTGCAGGCGCACCTGACGCGTGATGATGAGCCCCAGTGAGGTGGTCATCGAAGTTCCGGAAAGAATGCCGATCATCGCGACCGTCCCACCCGGACGAATACAGCGCAGGGACTGCGGCAAGGTCTTCTCGCCGCCCAGTTCGACAATCAGGTCATAGCCACGGCCCAAGGTGATGTCCCGCGTTGCTTTGGCCCACTCTGGCACAGTTCGGTAGTTGATCACGGCGTCCGCACCCAGCTGGCGGACGCGATTCATCCGTTCGTCCGTGGACGTAATCACCGTGACGTGTGCACCCAACAAGCGGGCGAACTGCAATGCGAACAAGGCCACACCACCGCAGCCCTGGACCAGAACGCGGTCGCCGGCCTTGATACTGTTCAAAGTGCTCAACGCGCTCCAGGCGGTTAGCGCGGCGCAGGGCAAAGTCGCTGCTTCAACGTCGCTCAGATAAGCAGGCACCTTCACCACGCCCTGCTCGGACAAGCACATGATGTCGGCCATCGTGCCGTCAATCGGGCCACCCAAGGACTGAGTCAGCCGTTCAAGGTCAGGTTCACCGCCGGTCCAGTTCTGAAAGTAGGTAGGACAAACCCGGTCCCCAACAGCAACACGACGCACACCGGCGCCAACGTCGCACACTACGCCGACGCCGTCAGAGATTGGGATAAGCGGCAACGTACCCGTGTAGCTGCCGTAGCCGCGCTCAGGCACCACCAGGTCACGGTAGTTGAGCGACGAAGCCTTCATGCGCACCAGCACCTGCCCTGGCCCTGCAACCGGCTCTGGTCGCTGCGACAGCTTGAGGTTGTCCATACCCCATTCACCCTCAACTTGAAAAACACGCATTGAACTCTTCCTTCTGAAAATTAATTGATTTGCGCGCCAGTGCGCACTTCAGCTGGCTTTGAAGTCTTTGGCGATCCGCTCAAGGAGCATTTCCGTCGAACCATCCACCAGCCCCGCTACCTGCGCAGCAGCCAAGTGGCGCACGAACGGATACTCTTCGCGCAACCCCTCTGCACCCATGGCCTGCATCAGTGCGGCCACGTGCTTTTGGGCCATGCGAGTAGAAAATACTTTGGCTTTTGCGCAAGCGCTTTGCGCATCCACTGCGGCATCGATCAGGGAGGCGGCGTGCCTGACCATCAATTGGGCCGCCTCCAGGTCAATGGCGGTATCTGCCAGTTGCCAACGCCAACCCTGGTGCGCCAGCAAGCTCTTTCCAAAGGTCTGTCGCTGCAGACCAAACGCACTTGCTACGCGCAGACATTCACCGACCATGCCGCAGCACATCGCTGCGACATAGGCCCGGGCCCCATTGATGGCACGCAATATGTCCTTGAACGCTTCACCTGCCGGCGACAGCAACTCCTCGTCTTTGCAAAGATAGCCATCCAGACTGAATTCGCCAGTTCCCATCGACGTGAGCGGGCCCATTGGAGTCAGTGGACCTCGGTGAAACCCAGGCCTGTGAGCGTCAACAACAAAAGCTGCGATACCCGCGGCGCCGGCACCAGGCTGTGTTTGCGCGTACACAACAATGACATCGGCATGCACGGCGTTCGTAATCCAGGTCTTGCTACCGTCGAGTTGCCAGCCGCCTGGCACAGAAACGGCCTGGGTTTGGATGGCCGAGAAATCCGATCCGGCCGTCGGTTCAGTCAGAGCAGTGCAAGCGCCAATTCGGCCTGCTACCAAACCAGGAACAAAACGCTGGACGATGCTTGGCTGCCCCATCCTCGCCATTTGCTCAGCCACATTGTGCGTATTGATCAGCGACATCGCCACACCGAAATCCGCCGCCGCAAGGATTTCGGCGACTTGCGCTTTGCATGCAAACGACATGGCAGACCCACCATGGGACAACGGAACCTGAAGCCCCAGCAAGCCCACGCTGGCCGCTGGCGGAAATAGTTGGGCACAGGTCAGGCGCTCGCGTGCCCAATGGGCCGCTTGGGGTGCAACTTGTTGTCGTGCAAACTCGCGCGCACGCTCCAATAACTGCCGTTCTTCGAGCCTGAGGTCGGTCATTTCTTTCCAGCAATCATAGACTTGACGCGCAAAAACAGGCTTTGCGCAACCGGGACTAGCCCGCGCGGCAGGAAGATGGTGGCAACGACCAGGATAAAGCCGTAAGTTACCAGGCGATAGCTGTCTGCGATGCGCAGGTACTCTGGCAAGAAGGTGACTGCAAATGCGCCGACCACCGGTCCTGTCAAGGTACCACTACCCCCAAGAATCACTGCCAGGATCGCATTCAGCGATTGATCAACGCCAAAGGGCTCCGGGTTCAAAAAACCGATGTAGTGCGCGTAAAGCGAACCTGCAAGCCCGGCCAGCCCGGCACTCACGACAAAGGCAAACAACTTGTAGCGCCAGGTGCTGACACCTACAGCGTCGGCCAAAACTTCATTTTGCCGAATGGCCACCAGCACGCGGCCGACACGCGAGTGCAAGATTGAGGCACAAAGCCCGGTTGCAAAGAAGGCCGAGAGCAGCACCAGCCAATAGTAGGGCGCATTACTGCGGCCCTCGAAATTGAACAACCAGCCGAACACCGAAAACTCCGCGGGTCGTGGCACATTGGAAATACCAGCCTCGCCGCCAGTAAGTGAGCTAAAAGTCAAAAGGATGGTGAAGATCACCATGTTGTAGGCCAGCGTCACGATGGCAAAGTAGTGTCCTTTGACACGCAAACTGGGATAGCCGACCAATACTGAAACCAGAGCGGTAAACAAGGGAGACAAGCACAAGGTCATCCATACCGACCACCCCAGCTTCACGGTGAGCAGAGTCGAAAAATATGCCCCGATTCCCATGAATCCAGCTTGTGCAATTGAGACATAGCCGACGAAGCCCTGAATCAGGTTCTGCCCCTGGGCCAGGATCACCCAAACCAGAGCCAGGATGATCAGGTGCATGAAATAGGGGACCTTCACCACGCTGGGTAAGGCCAATGCCCCAACGAGCAAAGCGGCGATCCAAGTCATACGCACAATCTTTGGATTCATCGTTTGCCCAGCAGGCCTTCGGGCCGAAACAACAGCACAACAATCATGACCAGAAAGGCAATGACGTCCTTGTATGCAGATGAAATGAATCCGGCAGCCATGGCCTCGCTCACACCCAGGATCAGACCACCAACAATGGCGCCCGGGATCGACCCTAAGCCACCGAGAATCAATACAGCGAAGCCCTTCACAGCCAGGCCTTCACCAACGCCAGGGGCAATCGCCAGCAAAGCGCCGATCAAGGCGCCAGCCGAGACGCCGAGTGCCGAAGAGATGGAGAACACCACCAGGGAGACCATGCTGACATTGACCCCCATCAGCACCGCCGCCTGGCGGTTCTGCGCCACGGCACGAATCGACTTGCCGGTCTTGGTGCGGCTAATAAGCAGGGCAATCACGGCGATCAATACGCAAGCCGTCAAGATCACCAAAACCCGCAACTCTGCAATCGCGATGCCAAACACATTGAAGACACCGCGATACGGGGTCTGGATGACGACCTGATCAGCGCCAAAGATCAACAGATTGATGCCTTCGATCATCATGGTCAGTCCCAGCGCAATGATGAAGGCGTTGATGTGAGGTGCGTCGCGTACCGGTCGATAAGCCAAGCGCTCGATCAGCAAACCGACGACGGCTCCCACCACCATTGCCAATCCCATCGCTACAAAGAACGGCAAACCAAATCGTTCAGCAAAAGTGAAGGTCAGGTAGCCCCCGAACATGGCGACAGAGCCATGGGCAAAATGGGCGATCCCCAGAATGCCGAACACGACAGTCAACCCCAGAGCAATCAATGTATAGACCGCTCCGATGGCCAAGCCATTGATCGCTTGTTGAAAGATTTCGATCATTGTCAAGCCGTCGGTTCAGTGCCGGGGTTGTGCTTGTTGGCGTCTACTTGCCGCGAAGACTGAAAAGGTAATCCGAGTAGGTTTTGGTGTCGGACGGGAGGTCGGACACATAGACCCACTTGCCCTTTTGCCACTGAAAGGCGCCATTCGAGGTGTAAGCCTGCCCGTTGACATCGAACATCGTGCCTCCAGTAGGCAGGTACTTCATGACCGCTTCCTTGGGGACACCAAGCTTGCGAATGGCAGCCAGCACCTTCTTGGTGTCGTCGGCTCCGCCAGCACCCTCGATGGCGTTTTTGAGAACGTACACCTGATCGTAGGCATAGGGCGAACTGGGTGAGGGCGCTGCACCAAATTTCTTGGTGTAGTTGGCGACATAGGTCTTGGCGTTGGCATCCAGCGCCTCGATCGTCAATTCCGTTGGCCTGAGGTCCCAAACCCCTTCCATTTGTTCACTCGTGGCAACCTTCAGAAATTGTTCTTCGCTGCCGCTGGTAAAACCGTAGCGCGGCAGCTTCATTCCCAGTTCGGTGGCCTGCCGGTAGACAAACGCGGCTGGCTCCACGTAGCCCAGCACCAGCAGAGCGTCCGGATTCAGTGCGCGGACCTTGGTCAACTGCGGCGTCATGTCGCGGTCTTTCAGGCCAAAGGTCTCCTTGGCAACGATCTTGCCCCCGGCCTTGACCAATTCGCGTTCAAACGCATCGAGATACTGGGTGTAAAAAGATACGTCGAGTGAGCCGATGACTGCGATGTTTCTGGCACCGCGTTTGGCGACAAAGGTACCGGCGGCAGCGCCCGTGAAATCAGCTGGCGGGCGCGTGCGAAACAGGTTGGGTATGCCTTTGGCCGTGATCGCCCGCTCAGCCGCATTGCCCACCAGCATCA
>JBMOJJ010000554.1:0-1678 GCA_049315845.1 Rhodoferax sp. | reverse complement strand
GTCAGCCAGGCCAGCTCGCCCGTCGGGGCGACCAGCGCGTCCAGCTGATTTTCTGTCAGCACCTTGTCGATGCCCTGCTCCCGCGAGAACTTCAGGTTGTTGGCTAGCGCATCCTTGTATTCCTGGTTGTCGAGGTCGCCTTTCGCCTGGGCGCTGACAAAGAGTTCCTGCCCAAAGTGAGACATTTCTTTGGCGCTGTTCTTCTGGTTGAAGGCGATTGCATCTTCCAGTGATTTGATGGCCGATGCAGGGGCGTAAGTGGCCAGATACCTGGGCAGGCTGGCCTTCAATTCAAACAGCAGCACCGTCAGTTCGGAATCTGCGTATTTGGCGGTGTTGGGGATTTCTGCCACCTCAACCAGAACGGCACCCTGCGCTGTCAGCACCGCCAGCTCGGCCTCCACCACGCCGGCCACCAGATCGCTTTGCCCGTTGAATTGACTGCGCACAATGCCGATGCGCTTGCCCCTGAGGCCATTGAGATCAAGGAAGCGGCTGTAGTCCTGCCGGTGTTGGTCGGCGTCGCGGGTGGCGGGGTCTTGCGCATCCGTGCCCGCCAATACGGTAAGCAGGGCGGCCGCATCGGCCACAGTGCGGGTCATAGGGCCCGCTGTGTCTTGCGAAGGCGCAATCGGGATGATGCCGGCCCGGCTGACCAGGCCCACCGTCGGCTTGATGCCCACCAGGCTGGCAAGGGACGCAGGCGAGGTAATGGAACCATCGGTCTCGGTGCCGACGGCCATGGTGGCCAGACTGGCAGCCATGCTGGAGGCGGAGCCGGAACTTGAGCCACTGGTATTGCGGTCCAGTGCATAGGGACTTCTGGTCAAACCACCGCGCGCGCTCCAGCCACTGGTAGCGCGGGTGGAACGAATATTGGCCCATTCGGATAGATTGGTTTTGCCGAGAATGATGGCGCCTGCGTCGCGCAGCTTCTGCACGATGAACGCATCTTTTGCGGCGATGACACCCAGCAAGGCCAGCGAGCCGGCGGTGGTCTGCATGTGGTCGGCCGTGGCAATGTTGTCCTTGAGCAGCACGGGAATGCCGTGCAGGGGGCCGCGTGACCCCTTGGTCTTGCGCTCGCGGTCCAGCTCGGCCGCAATCGCTTTGGCATCAGGATTCAGCTCAATGACGGAATTGATTTTTGGCCCGAACTTGTCGATGGACTTGATGCGCGCCAGGTAGGCATTGACAAGTTCTACCGATGTGAGGTTTCCCCGTGACATGGCGGCTTGCAAATCAGCGATGGATGCTTCCGCCAAGTCCAGAGACTTCGCCTTGACCACCGTGGCATCGCTATGGCTGGCGGCAAGGATGGCGCTGGTCATGCTCATTTGAAGTAACTCTCGACGTTTCATTGCAGCATTATCAATTTTGTGGTCGGGCTATGCGACAGCAAGCACTGTGGGGTCTTGAGTTGGCTAGCTCTTGCGTGGGTGAAACACCATTGGTTGCGCAGGGTTCGGGGCGGCTTTCTGCTGCAACCCACGCTGGATCGATCCCTGCTCGCAGCCGCTGCAATGGCAGGCGCCAGAAGCGCTGGCTGCCCTTTCCAGACTCAAACGCAGTGAAGCGTGCATGGGCAGGCGCAGCAAGCTTTTGGCCATGAGACGACGGGCAGCTTGCGGCAGCAAGGTCCAGCCGGCATAGCCAAAGCAGCAGGCGACCACAACAA
>JBMOJJ010000553.1:0-1680 GCA_049315845.1 Rhodoferax sp. | reverse complement strand
CGGTGGCAGAAGAGGGGCGCACCATGATTGTGGTGACCCACGAAATGGGCTTTGCACGCGAAGTCAGCAACCGCGTGGTGTTTCTTCACAAGGGACAGGTTGAGGAACAGGGAGATCCTGAAGAGGTATTGCTGCGTCCACGCAGCGAGCGCCTGCAGGCATTCCTGTCCAACAGCCTCAAGTAGGGGGCGGCAGGGGGCTAAACTTGCCCCATGCAACTCAAGCCGAATCAACTCAGCAGCCATCTGCAGCGTGGGCTACACAGCCTGTATATCCTGCATGGCGACGAGCATTTGTTGCAGCAGGAAGCGCTCGATACTATTCGGGAGGCTGCCCGCAGCCAAGGCTTTTCCGAGCGCAGTGTTCACACGGTCGCCGGCGCCCGCTTTGACTGGAGCGAGGTGCTGGCAGCCGGCGGATCGATGAGCCTGTTTGCCGACAAACAGATCATCGAGATTCGTATCCCCTCGGGCAAGCCGGGCAAGGACGGTAGCGTCGCCTTGCAGCAGATCGCCGAACAGGCGGCAGGCAATGACTCGACGCTCACCGTGGTGTTACTGCCGCGGTTGGACAAGGCAACGCGCTCGGGCGCGTGGTTCCTGGCTCTGGAGCAACACGGTGTTTCGATGGAGGTGCTGACAATCGAGCGCAATGCCTTGCCCCAATGGATCGCGCAACGACTCGCCGCACAGGGCCAACGCGTGGAGGCGGGGGAGGCCGGTCAGCGCACCTTGCAGTTCTTTTCCGATCGCGTGGAAGGCAATCTGCTGGCGGCACACCAGGAAATTCAGAAGTTGGGTCTCCTGTTTCCTGCCCACGGCGATGCTGGCGAACTGAGCTTCGAGCAGGTCGAGCGCGCTGTACTCAACGTGGCGCGCTATGACGTGTTCAAGTTATCCGAAGCGGTGCTCGCCGGACAGTCGGTGCGCGTGCAGCGCATGCTGGACGGCTTGCAGGCAGAAGGTGTGGCGGAAGTGCTGGTTCACTACACACTGGCCGAAGACATCCGCGCGCTCAAGAGGGTCAAGGACGCCATGGCTGCGGGGCGTCCTCTGCCCGTGGCGCTGCGCGAGCAGCGTATATGGGGTGTTCGCGAACGTTTGTTCGAGCGGGCGTTGCCAAGAATATCGGACGCGGCGCTGGTGCAACTGCTGCACTCCGCCCATCAGGTCGATGGCATCGTCAAGGGACTCAAGCAACCCGACTGGCCGGCGTCCGGGTGGGCTGCCCTGCATCGGTTGGCGCTGCGCGTGTGTACCCTGTGCACCGCCTCTGCCAAACCCGGAACTGCCCTGTAAGTCGGCAGAATTGCGCCATGAACCTTCAAACGGCTCAGTGAACCTGGGCTGAACTGGGTGAGGGTGCCGTGTAAAACCGCACGGTGTTGCGCCCGGCTTTCTTGGCGAGATACATCGCACGGTCAGCCCATTTCAGGGCGTCATCCTGGGTCGCCATGGTGCTGGCGAACACCACTACACCGATGCTGGCGGAGCAACGGTGTTCCACGGTCGATGTCGTGCCCTCGTCTGAAACGGTCAGCACATAGGGGCTGGACAGGGCTACCCGGATCTTGTCGGCCACCACTTCGGCCAGGGCCGTCGAGCGGTCTTCATCCACGTCCAGGTCACCGAGCATCACCACAAACTCATCTCCACCAAAGCGGGCCACAGTGTCCACTTC
>JBMOJJ010000186.1:0-7339 GCA_049315845.1 Rhodoferax sp. | reverse complement strand
CCAGGCTGGCCGCCTTTGGACGATCAGGTGTCTATCGTCAGACCTGGTTTGGTAACCTGGGTCTTGTAGCGGCGGTCATTCTGAAGAAATTGTGAGCGAGGCCGCGCGCGCGACCGGGTATCATGTGCCGCTCTTTCATAGTAAAGCCCAACCCATGCCGCTGAGCCCAAAAGCACCAGCATCCTCCAGTGCGACATTGCCAGAAGTTGGCGTGCCCGTGCCGCGCGTGTCGGTGGTGATCCCCCTCTATAACCACGAAAAGTACATCGAGGCCGCGATACAAAGCGTGCTGCTGCAAACGGTGAAGCCGGCCGAGATCATTGTCATTGACGATGGCTCAACCGACGGTTCCGCTGAACTGGTGCGCCACTTGTGCAAGGATCACCCCGAAATCATTTTCTGGTCCTGGCCCAATCAAGGCGCCCACCACACCTTGAACGCCGGAATTTTGCGCGCCACTGGCGACTTTGTAGCCTTCCTCAACTCGGACGACTGCTTTGCGCCAGACCGCCTGTCGGCCTGTCTGGCCTTGGTTCAATCTGAACCTTCGATCGCTGTGGTGGCAACCAGGGCCTCGTTTCTGGACGATGAGGGCAGTGCGGTATCCAACCCTTGGTACGACGACGCCCTGGCTTTCTACAGGACAGAGCAGGACATGGCGTTTGCGCTGTTCCGAGCGAACTTTCTGGTAACGACTTCGAACCTGTTTGTCAGGCGATCCGTCTTTGAGTCAGTCGGCACCTTCGCGCCCTTGCGGTATACCCACGATCTGGAATTCATCCTTCGCCTGGTCTTGGGAAAGAAGAACATTGCTTTTCTGGATCAGCCGCTGGTGTCCTACCGCCTGCACGAAAAAAATACGATCTCCGAGAACAAAGCCAGGGAAGACATCGAGCGCTCTGCCGTCTTCGCCTACTTTCTTTACCGGAAGTGGCGCGGCGAGGCTGCAGCCGGGCCCTGGCGCAGCGCACTGACGCGCTATGCAGAGATTCTGGGCCAGCAGGATCTTCTGGAAATGGTTGAAGAATTCCTGGTATTGCTTGAGGACAGGCCAACGCAAGAAGACCCGCCGGTGGCAGGGGCCTTGTCGAATGAGTTCAAGGACTTTTTGGTGCGGCTCGGTGTCGATTGGATTGCCCATGGCAGCGCCGAGCCTTTGCTGGAGCGTTTTGCTGCGGCGCGCGAGGTTTTTTTGCGGCGAGAACAAGGGTCTGCGGACGAGGTGCGACTGAAGGCAGACATTGAGTGGCTGGTCGAACAACGCAATGCCTGGGAGCAGACGGCACAAGCGCGGGAGGAGCAGGTCAAGTCCTTGACGCAGGGATTTCAGGAAATGCGTGCAGGCAACGACTGGTGGCTTGAACAGCGAGACGCGTGGGAGCAAGCGCTGCAGGAAATGCGTGCCGGTAACGACTGGTTGCTCGAACAGCGAAATGCATGGGAGCAAACCGCTATCGCGCAAGAAGGGCAAACAAATTCGCTGACGCAGGCGCTCGATGAGATGCGGGCTGGCAACACATGGTTGCTCGAACAGCGCAATGCCTGGGAGCAGGCGGCGCGAGTTCAGGAAGAACAGGCAAGGTTGTTGACTAAGGCGTTGCAGGAAATGGGTGCTGCCAAGACCTGGCTGCATGAACAGCGCAATGCGTGGGAGCAGATGGCGAGGGGGCAAGAAGAGAATGCAAAGTCGCTGACGCGGGCTCTCGAAGAGATGCGCGCTGGCAACGCCTGGTTACTCGAACAGCGCGATGCCTGGCAACAGGTCGCTGCCAGCTCCGGCGAAGAACTGGCCAGATGCCGCGCTGCATTGGAGGAACTTTTGAACAAGCCGCTGTTCCGGTTGCTGGTGCGTACGAAATTGCTTGAGTTGACTTACGTTCCACCGGGGCACGATGCTGCAGCCCCGAAATGATGGGGAGAAACTCTTGAAGATCGACTTGAGAATACTGGCCATCGTCGCTGGCTGCACGGTCGTTGCTGCCTCGGCCGTGGTACTTGCTCGATTTGCAGAAAGAGGGCAGGCGTCTTTCATGGTGGAGAGAATCCCTCCGCAAGGTGCTGCAACGGCTGAGCAATTGTCGGCAGGGCTCATGTTGCAGGTTGGTGCAAAAGGGCTCTTCCTGGCTTGGCCCCAGTGTGATGCGAAGCCCTACCAGGACAAGTTCTTTCTGCACGTTTATCCAGAAGTCGGCAACGAAAAAACACCGACAAAGTACATCAATATGGACTTTGATCTGACGCAGGAAAAAGGTCGCGAGCTGCATCTGGGCGGCAGCAGGTACTGCGTGCTTGAGAAGACGTTTCCCGATGTCCCGGTAAAGCAGATAAGCATCGGGCAATTCACGATGCCGGCCGGCCGGTGCTGCGACATAAGCTGGTCACGCTCCTTCCTGCTTGATGCAAGTCTGCAAAAAAGATGACAACGCTCGGTGCAGTTGAGCCCGTGCACAGCGGCCTTCAGTCCAGTGACCGAATGTTTGGACTGGACGTATGCAGAACGATCGCTGTCCTTATGGTTGTGACTGGCCACATGCTGCAACACTCCGGCCCCCATCCATTGCTCGCCTCATTTGGGTTCATTGGTCTGTTTGGTGTGGATCTGTTTTTTTGCCTGAGCGGCTTCCTGATTGGTCGCATCGTGTTGCAGGAGTCGGCACACTGGCCGCAGGAGCAAGAGACTGGTTTGCTGCGATTCTGGTACCGCCGCTGGATGCGCACTTTGCCCCTGTATTTCTTCTTTTTTTTCGTCTCACTCCAGTTCGACTGGACCGGTGCCGCCACGCTTGCTTCAAAGCTTTCGTATCTGGTTTTCGCGCAAAACCTGCTGTGGAGCATGCCCGACTTCTATGGTTTGACCTGGAGTCTGGCAGTAGAAGAATGGTTTTATTTTTCCTTCCCTCTCTTGCTACTGCTTTTCATCGGGCTGGGCAGAAGTCCGCGGCAGGCCGCGGTGATTGCCATCAGCTGTTTCGTACTGCTTCCGCCGCTGCTGCGTCTTGCGTTGGCAGGGGATTCCCACGACTTTGGCAGCCTCGATGAAGGGCTCAGACATGTCATGGTCTTCCGGCTCGACAGCATTGGCTATGGCGTGCTGCTTGCCTACCTGAGTCAATGGCACCGCCAACTGTTCCAGCGCCTGATCACATGGTGGCCCTGGTTTTTGACCCTGGTGGTCGCTTGCCTGATCTGTACCAAATTTCACTATTTCGGGTGGGCTGAATCGCGAATCGTCGCCTCACTCTACTTCTCGGTTTCAGCCATCGCCTTTGCCGGGCTGATTCCATTTTTCAGCAGCCTGGTGCCGAGCAAGTTGACGCTGCTCAACAGATTCGTCAAGTACACCAGCCAGATTTCGTACTCGATGTATCTGGCGCACATTTTTGCTTTCATGCTCGGCATGATCGTGCTCCAGAAGGCACGGCTGTTTGATACGGTTTACCCCAATCCGTGGCTGGCGTATCCCCTGTTTTATGCTCTGGTCTACATCCTGTCGTCCTGCACCTATTTCGCTATTGAAAAGCCGGTGCTGGCCATGAGAGACAGGAAGCCAGGAACCCCTTCCCGATGAATAAGTCCGAAAACTACGTTTGCACAATATGGTGAACTATCTGGAACCCGATTATTCCGACCTTCCCGGTCGCAGAGTCGTTCCTCAAAATTACAAGAAAGACGGCGTGTTCAGCGCGGGTGTTGACGTATCCATCATCACCCCCTACTACAACACCGAAGAAATTTTCTTCGAGACATTTGTCTCGCTGCAGGCGCAGTCTCTGCAGAACTGGGAATGGGTGATTGTTGACGATGGCTCCACCGACCAGGAGTCTGTCAGCCGCTTGGCCAGCGTGGCGGAAAAAGATCCGCGCATCAAAGTGCTGCGCCAGATCAACGCAGGCCCGGGGGCTGCGCGCAACACCTCTTTTCGCAACACCACGGGTCGCTATCTTTGCCTTCTCGACAGCGACGATATGGTGGAGCCCACCTACCTTGAAAAGTGCGTCTGGTTTCTCGATTCGAACCCGGAATTTGCTTTTTGCAATTCCCAGTCCGTTGTTTTTGGTGATCAGGAGTACCTCTGGACTACCGGCTTTGAGCGCGGCCAAGCGCATCTGCAGGCCAACAGCGGGCCGCCCATTTCGGTGATCCGGCGCAGCGCTTATGCAGATTGCGGCGGCTTTGATGAATCCATCCGGTTTGGCCATGAAGACTGGGACTTCTGGCTCGCCATGGCCAAGGCCGGGCACTGGGGCTACACCCTGCCAGAGTTCCTGCAGTGGTACCGCAAGCGCGGCGATGGCCGCTTCGAGCAGATCATGCGCTCGGGCGATGTCAACAACCAGTTTGAAGAACTGATGCGCCGCAAATACGACGGGCTCGATAAGCATTTCCCGCAACCGACCCGACGCCACCCATCGCCTTTTGAGGCGATCAACACCGAAGCCTTGGTCGTCAATCCGCTGGCCGCCAACCCGAACGGGCGGCGCGTCATGTTCATCGTCCCGTGGATGGTCACAGGCGGCGCCGACCGGGTGAACCTGGAACTGATCGAAGGCTTGGCCGGCCAGGGTCACCAAGTGACCGTATGCGCCACCTTGTCGGCCAGCCACGTCTGGGAGCATCAATTCACGCGCCTGACGCCCGATGTTTTTGTGCTGCCCAGCTTTCTCCATCCGTCGGATTACCCCAGGTTTCTCGCCTACCTGATCCGCTCACGCAAGATCGATTCGGTGCTTGTTACCGGCAGCACCATTGGCTACCAGTTGCTTCCCTTTCTGCGATCGGTTTTCCCTGAAGTGGCATTTCTCGATATGTGCCACGTCGAAGAGCCGCATTGGCTCAATGGCGGTCATCCCAGGTTCGGTGTCGGCTACCAGGACGCGCTCGATCTCAACATCGTCACCACCAGCCATCTGGCGGACTGGATGCAGGGCCGTGGCGCCAACCGCGAGCGCATCCGCGTGCTCTACACAGGGCTGCAGTCGCGCCCGTCAGGAGATGCCGCCAAGTCAAGAAGCAGCGTGCGAGAAGAGCTCCAACTTCCGGCAGAGCTCCCCGTGATCGTGTTTGCTGGGCGCATCTGCGAGCAAAAGCGTCCGGCGCTGCTGGCAAAAATTCTCGCGGCAGCGCGCGACCAGGGGCTTGAGTTTCGCGCGCTGGTGATTGGCGACGGCGAGCTCAAAGCGTCGTTCGAATCACTGCTTTCGGATTACAGACTCGACGACCGTGTTCAGATGCTTGGCACGGTTTCTCACCAGAGGTGGCTTGAGGTCCTGAGCGCTGCCGACATCTTCTTGATGCCCTCGCAATATGAGGGCATCTCCATCGCGCTGCTGGAGTCCCTGGCCGCCGGTGTTGTGCCGGTGGTGTCACGGGTGGGTGGGCAGGACGAAATTGTGGGCAGTGATGCCGGGTTCCTGATTCCCCATGGCAGCGATGAACTTCAGGCCTACGTGGCCGCACTGACGCAACTCCTGTCAGACCCCGACCACCTGCGCGCCATGTCAATACAGAGCAGGGCAGTTTCCTCGTCCGAGCTTTCATGGGAAGGCACCATCCGCAATCTGCAGGCCATTTTTGACGAAGCCCATCAGCTGCGGCTGTCAAATCCCCGGCCGGCCATCGGCCTGGCTCTCGGGCGCGAGCTCGCCACGCTGGCGCTCGAATACAAGCGTCTGGGCGAAGCGGTAGATTGGCTGTGGCGCAGCAAGGACGTCAACGCTGCCCCCGGCGCCAGCCCGGCTCCGATACCTATCAACGGTCTGGTGCGTCTGTGGACCGTGGTGAGCTCCAGCCGCCTGGGTTCGGCCATGCTGCGCAGCGCACGCTTGCGCGCCCTGGCTCGCTGGTTGCTGGACAAGCTTGAGGCGCGCCATCGGTCTGCTGGCCGGGGCCAATGAAGATACTCCTGCTGGTGCATTTATTCCTGCCCGATTACTTTTCTGGCACCGAGATCCTCACCCTGCACACTGCCCAGGAGCTCCAATCCCGCGGGCACGAGGTGCAGGTGTTTACCGGTTTCCCGGGCGCCGCCGACATTCCCGACGACCAGCGTTTTGACAGCTACGAATTTGAAGGCATAAGCGTTAGCCGCTTCAAACACGCCCACAGGGTGATGGGGCGTCAGAACAACGTCGCCGAGCAGGAGTACAACAACCAACTGGTGGCGGAACATTTCACAAGGCTGCTTGACAAATTCCAGCCTGATGTCGTGCACTTCTTCCATCTGATGCGCCTGTCCGCCTCCGTCATCGACGTCTGTGTGCAACGCGGCATACCCACCGTACTGACGCCGACCGATTTCTGGTTTGTTTGCCCCGCCGCGCAACTGCGTCTGGAAGACGGCAGCATGTGCGCCGGGCCGGATTCGATTGGCGCCAACTGTGTGCGCCATCTCTCTGCCCTGAAAATGCCCGGGCGCACCGCCGATTTTCTCAACCAGTTGCCGGAATCACTGGTTCGTGGTGTGGTTCGCGTCGCCTTGTTGCCACCCATCAAGCACTGGGGGCCGGCACGGCTGGTGTCGGCCTTGTCGCGCCGCGAAAAGTTCCTGACAGAGCGGCTCAATCAGATCAACCGGGTGCTGGTGCCCACCCGGGTCATGCAGCAGACGCTGCTGCAGCACGGTCTTGAGCCGGCTCGCGCCAGCTACTGCTCCTACGGCATCAGATTGCCGGAGCGCGCCGCGCCGGAGCCGCGCACCTCCGGGTCACTGGTGCTGGGTGTCATCGGCATTGGCGAGCACAAAGGCCCCCACGTACTGATTCAGGCCGTGCGCAAACTCCCCAAGGCTGATCTGGTGGTGAGGATCTACGGCCGCCACTCCGACTTTCCCGACTATGTGGACAGACTCAAAGCGCTGGCGGGCGATGACCATCGCATCGAGTTCTGCGGCAGCTTTCCGAATGACCAGATTGGCAACGTTCTGTCAGAGCTCGATGTTCTGGTGGTCCCCTCCATCTGGTTCGAAAACGCCCCCCTGGTCATCTATTCAGCGCAGGCCGCGCGTCTGCCGGTGATCGGCTCCAACGTCGCCGGCGTCTCCGAACTGATCACGCACGACGACAACGGCTACCTGTTCCCCCCCGGTGATGTTGATCACCTGGCAGAGATAATCGGTCCATTGGCACAAGACCGCGGGCAACTGGCCCGTCTTTCAGAAAGAGCACGCATGCCTAAGACCATCGCCTCCTATACCGACGAACTGCTTGCGGTTTATGCTGAGCTTGGCGCGCTCAGGAGTCAGGAACAATGAAGTGTCTGATCTTGGGTGGCGCCGGTTTCATCGGTTCGCACCTGGCGCAGGGCTTGCTCGCCGAAGGCCATCAGGTCCGGATTTTCGACC
>JBMOJJ010000185.1:0-7371 GCA_049315845.1 Rhodoferax sp. | reverse complement strand
CTGGCCAGCGAGACGGTTCGCGAAAAGCTGTTTCGCCTCACCGGCGACGAGTTGCCCTATACCTCCACGGTGGTGATCGACAAGTTCGAGGAAGAAGCCGGTCGCGGCAAGCAAAAGCGCCTGCTCAGGATTGCCGCCACGATCGTGGTCGAGCGCGACACGCACAAGGCGATGGTGATCGGCGACAAGGGCGAGCGCATCAAGCGCATCGGCACGGAGACCCGCGTTGAACTCGAAAAGGCGCTGGATGCCAAGGTCTTCATAGAACTGTGGGTCAAAGTTCGCTCCGGTTGGGCCGACGACGAAGCGCGGGTGCGCAGCTTTGGCTACCAGTAAACGCATCTCCGACGAACCTGCGTATGTGCTGCATCGCTACGACTGGAGCGAGTCGAGCCTGATTCTGGAAGTGTTCACGCGGCACCACGGACGCATTGCGCTGGTTGCCAAGGGCGCCAAGCGGCCCAGTTCCAGCTTTCGTCCAATCCTGCTGCCGCTGCAACCGCTGCATGTGTCGTTTGGCGGCGATGGAGAAATCCGCTCACTCAAGGGCGCCGAGTGGCAGGGCGGTCATGTCATGCCCAGTGGCGAGGCATTGCTGTCGGGCTACTACCTCAATGAGCTGCTGCTGTTGCTGCTGGCGCGGGATGATCCGCATCCGGGCTTGTTCGACGTCTACGCCAACGTCGTGCAGGTGATCGGCTCCGGCCATGCGGAAGCACTGCAATCGGCCTTGCGCGCCTTCGAGTTGCTGCTGCTGCGCGAGATCGGCCTGTTGCCGCTGCTGGACGCGCAGACCCTGACATTGCTGACGCTTGAACAGCAGGCCCGCTACAGCCTGGTGCCCGAGGGCGGCTTGCGACAGAGCAGCGCGGCGGACCGCTCCAGCCTCAGTGGCGCGCAGTGGCAGATGCTACAGCAGACGCTGTGCAGCGACGCGCCATTCACCGCCACGCTGCGCGCCTGCTCCGAAGTCATGGCTGAACTCAAGCCGCAGTTGCGCGTGCTGCTGAATTACCATTGCGGGGTGAGCAATTTGCGCACGCGGCAAATGATGATCGACCTGCAAAATCTATAGCCATGACATCCAGCAAGCAAACCTCTCTTTCTGTCAATCTCAACAAGGTGGCGCTGGTGCGAAACACGCGCCACCTGGGCATTCCCAGCGTCACCCGTGCCGCCACCTTGTGCCTGCAGGCCGGAGCCGGCGGCATCACGGTGCATCCGCGCCCGGATGAGCGCCATATCCGCGCCGCTGACGTGCGCGATCTGGCAGAACTGCTGCGGGCCTGGCCGCAGCGCGAATTCAATGTCGAGGGCAACCCCTTGCACAACCTGATGGATTGCGCGCGCGAGCTGGTGGCGCGCCGGCTGCCGCTGCATCAACTCACTTTTGTGCCTGACAGCGCGGGGCAGTTCACCAGCGACCATGGCTGGAATCCTGCCGCCGATGCCGATCGCCTGCGCCCGCTGATCGAGCAGGCCCACGCCTGGGGTGTGCGGGTGAGCCTGTTCATGGATGCCGACGCGACAGCGATGGCGGCGGCGAAAGCCGTCGGTGCGGACCGTGTGGAACTCTACACCGAGCCCTATGCTGCGGCGTGGGGCACCTCGCAGCAGCAGGCGCAACTGACGCGCTTTGCGGCTGCCGCGCAGTCAGCGGCGGAGCACGGGCTCGGGGTCAACGCCGGCCACGATCTGAACCGCGACAATCTCGGCGCGTTCATCCGGCACGTGCCTGAGGTGGCGGAGGTCTCGATCGGCCATGCGCTGATCGCCGACGCGCTGGAACTGGGCTATGCGGCCACGGTCGCCGATTACCTGCGTTGCCTTGCCGAAGGGCGGTCGTGATTTTCGGCATTGGCACCGACATCTGCGACGTGCGCCGCATCCGGACGAGTCTGGAACGTCATGGCGACCGCTTTGGCAAGAAGATCCTGAGCGATGCCGAATTCAGCACCTGGAGGGCCCGCAGCGCGCGCTCTCCAGAGCGTGGCGTGCGCTACCTGGCAACCCGTTTCAGTGCCAAGGAAGCCTTCAGCAAGGCGATCGGCCTGGGCATGGTCATGCCGATGCACTGGCGTCTGTGCGAGGTCGGCAATCTGGCCGGCGGCAAGCCGGCCATCCTGTTGCATGGAGCGCTCAAGGACTGGTTTGAAGCCCGCAGGCTGACCGCGCATGTCAGTCTGACCGACGAAACCGACTATGCCGCAAGCTTCTGCGTGGTCGAGCAGATGGAAACACATTGCTGAGATATGGCCCATGACCCAACACGCACCTCTGATCATCGACATTGCGGCCCTGAGCCTGAGCAAGCTTGACCGGCTGCGCCTCAAACACCCGCTGGTGGGCGGTGTGATCCTGTTTGGCCGCAATTGGCAGGACCGCCGGCAGCTAACGCGCCTTTGCCGCGACATCAAGAGCGTGCGGCGCGATCTGCTGATTTGCGTGGATCACGAAGGCGGTCGCGTGCAGCGCTTCAAGACCGATGGTTTCACGCACCTGCCGCCGATGCGGGCGCTGGGCGACATGTGGTTGCGTGACGGCGGGGAAACTGAGGGCGCCGGTGCGCTGCTGGCCTGCAACGCCGCGACCGCCTGCGGCTTTGTGCTGGGCGCCGAGTTGCGGGCCTGCGGTGTCGATCTGAGCTTTACACCGGTGCTCGATCTCGATCATGGGGAGAGCAGCGTCATCGGTGACCGCGCTTTCGCGCGCGACGCCCGGGTTGTCAGTTTGCTGGCCAAGAGCCTGATGCATGGTCTGCTGCAAAGCGGCATGGCCAATTGCGGCAAGCATTTTCCGGGGCACGGCTTTGTCGCCGCCGATTCACACACAGATACTCCGGTCGACAGACGCAGCCTGAAGGCCATCCTGAGGCAGGACGCCGCGCCGTACGGCTGGCTTAACACTGCGCTTTGCAGCGTCATGCCGGCGCACGTGGTCTATCCCAGGGTGGATGCGCGCCCGGCCGGCTTCTCGTCGCGCTGGCTCGACGGCATCCTGCGCGGCCAGCTGCAGTTTGACGGCGCAATCTTCAGCGATGACCTGTCGATGGCCGGTGCGCGCCGGATCGACGGCCAGCCGGTCAGCTACACGCAGGCGGCCATGCAGGCCCTGAGCGCAGGTTGTGACATGGTGTTGCTGTGCAACCAGACGCTGCCCGGCAGCGAGGGCGCCGGCACCGCCGTGGACGCACTGATTGACGGCCTGACCGAAGCGCTGCTCAAAGGCCTGTGGCAGCCGCGCGAGTCCAGCGAGGAGCGCCGCCTGGCGCTGTTGCCGCGCACGCCGGCCAGCCGCTGGGACGATCTGATGCTGCAGCGCGACTATATGCACGCACTGAGTCTGGTGCCCTGATATTCAACGACCGGGGTGAACCCGGACCCATTCTGACTTGGCGAGGAATCAATGAAATATCTGAAGCTATCACTGTCCCTGTTGCTCGGGCTGACTGCTGCGTCGAATGCGGTCCTTGCGCAGACAGCCTATGTCGCCAGGCAGGCCAATATGCTCGCCGGGCCGGGAACCGAGTACCAGGCCGTCGCCATACTGATGCCCGGGGTGATGGTCGAAGTGCAGGGCTGTCTGACGGACTACCATTGGTGTGATGTCGTCACCGGTCCGAACCGTGGCTGGGTTTATGGCGGCAACATCAGCTATCCCTACCAGGGCGGAAATGTTCCGCTCATCAGCTACGGCACTGCGATCGGTGTCGGCATTGTTGCATTCAGCGTCGGCAATTACTGGGACAGGCACTATGTCGGACGACCCTGGTACCCGCAGCGCCAGCTGTGGATAAATCGGCCGCCGCCACCGTACTCACACAATCCCCCCGGGCCTCAACACCGACCGCCAGCGCCGCGCCAGCCTGCGCAGCATTCCGATGCCCGCCACGATGGCCCGCATTTGCCACCGCAGGGACAGGCCGCACAGGGCGAACCACAGTCCGCGCCACGGCCGCGCGGACCCAAGGGCGACCATAGACCGGCCAGGGACCGTGAGCAAGGCGGCAAGTAGCGGCACCGGCACCTGCAGGCAAGGCATGAAGTCGAAGCCAACAATCGGCGGTCTGGTCTATTCCACCGAGGCCGGTCGCATGTGTCCGCGCTGTCGCCAACCGGTTGCCAGCTGTCGCTGCACGAGCAATGCGCCCCGGCCGGCCCCGGATGGCGTGCTGCGGGTATCGAGCGAGACCAAGGGTCGGGCGGGCAAGGGTGTGACCCTGGTGCGCGGGCTGGCGCTCGATGAGTCCGAAATCAGGACGCTGGGCAAGCAGCTCAAGACCGCCTGTGGCGCCGGCGGGACCGTCAAGGACGGTGTAATCGAGGTCCAGGGCGAGCACTGTGAGCGCGTCATGGCCTTTCTGAAAGACCGGGGCTTTGTAGTCAAACGCGCCGGCTAGAAAATTTCAACGGCGGTCGCGCAGACTGTCAGACGGGAGAGATTTGACCCTGAGAAGTCGCAGGCACGCTCAGTGGCGGGCAACCGCTTAAAATCCGACTGTTGGCCCGCTGCTCCGGCGGGTCTTCTTTCCCTGTTCGGAGCCATGTAGAGGACCACCATGTACAAAAACCTCGTAGCCGCGCTGGCGGCCGCCTGTTTTTCTTCTTCCGTTTTTCCGCTGACTGGAACGCCTGCCGGTGCCATCAAAGAGCCGCTCAAGATCGGCTTTGTGTACGTGGCGCCCCTGACAGAGGTGGGTTGGGTTCACCAGCACGACGAGGGGCGCAGGGCGGTCGAGTCGTCGCTGGCTGGCAGGGCGAAGACCAGTTATGTCGAAAACGTGGCTGAAGGATCCGACGCTGAGCGCGTGATCCGCGATCTGGCCGCGACCGGGCATCAACTGATCTTCACACCCAGTTTTGGCTATATGGAGGCGACACTGAAGGTCGCCCGGGAGTTTCCGGATGTCAAATTCGAATCCATCACAGGCTACAAGACTGCGCCCAACGTCGCTGTGGCGAATGCGCGCTATTACGAAGGGCGCTATCTGGCGGGGATCGCCGCCGCACGCATGACGAGGACGAACGTGGCTGGCTATGTGGCGGGCTTTCCCATTCCCGAAGTGCTGCAGGGCATCAACGCCTTTGCCCTCGGCATGCGCTCGGCCAACCCCGGGGCCGAGGTCAAGGTCGTCTGGGTCAATGCCTGGTTTGACCCGTCGCGCGAGCGGGACGCGGCGATGACGCTGTTCAACCAAGGCGTCGATGTGATTGCGTTCCATACTGCTTCGTCGGCGGTCATGACAGCGGCCCAGGAGCGCGGCAAACTGGCTGTTGCTTACCACTCGGACATGCGAAAGGTCGCGCCTGATGCACAGATCGTGGCCGTTGTCCATGAGTGGGGCAAGTACTACACGCAACGCGCGCAAGCGGTGCTCGACGGCAACTGGAACAGCGCCACTGTATGGGGCGGCGTCAAAGAGGGAATGATCCGGGTGGACGGTTTTGGATCCAAAGTCCCGAAGGCGGTGCGTCAGGAAGTGCTGGCGCGTCAAAATGATATTGCAGCGGGAAAACTGCATCCGTTCTACGCCCGGAAGACGATCTTCGACAACGAGGGCAGGGAGGTCATCGCCAAAGGCAGCACGCTGAGCGACGAACAGATCCTGAAGATGAACTGGCTGGCGCAGGGGGTCGCCGGTCGGCTGCCCTGATCAGCGCAGCGGTTAAGCTTGCTGCCATGAAAGCCTATCGCGCCGCCCTTCTCCGGTTCTCCCAGGACGGGGATTCGCCCGCCGCGGCTGTCTACGAAGAAGACGGTTTGCTGGTGGTTGGACCCGATGACGCAGGCAAACAGCGGGTGCGGGCGGTGGGCCCCTACCACGGACTGAAAGACCGGTTCTATGGCATCGCGTTGGAGCACCTGCCCGGGCGCATCATCGCGCCCGGTTTTGTCGATATGCACAACCATTATGCGCAGGTCAACGTGATCGGTTCGCCCGCCGAGGGGCTGCTGCCCTGGCTTGAAAACTACACGTTTCCCGAAGAACAGCGTTTTTCCTCAACCGAGTACAGCGCCGACGCGGCCAGGTATTTTCTGGCGGAGCTGCTGCGCAACGGCGTCACCACGGCATTGACCTTTGCCACCTGCAGCACCGAGTCGGTCGATGCGCTGTTCCAGGAGGCGCGGCGAAGGCGCATGCGCCTGATCACCGGTCTGTGCCTGATGGATCGCAATGCCCCTGCGGGCGTGCTCAATCGCGCTGCGCCAGACGGTTCACACGATGCCACTGAGCAGAGCCTGATTGAATCCGAGGCCCTGCTGCAGAAGTGGCATGGGGTCGATCGTCTTGGCTACGCGATCACGCCGCGCTTTGCGCCCACCAGCAGCATCGACCAGTTGCGTGGCGCGGCCGAGTTGGCCGCCGGCTGCCCCGATGCGTGGATTCAATCCCATGTAGCCGAGAACCGAGATGAGATCGTCTGGGCGCGCAGCCTGTTTCCCGACTCCCGAAGCTACCTGGCGACCTACGCCGACGTCGGACTGCTGCGCAACAAGGCGGTCTACGCGCACTGCATTCATCTTGACGCGGAAGATCGTGCACTGATGCGTGATACCGGCGCGGCGGCGGCGGTCTGTCCGACCAGCAACCTTTTTCTGGGCAGTGGTTTCTTTGACTACGCGGCGGCAGATCGGGCCGGATTTCATTACGGACTGGCCAGCGATGTTGGCGGCGGCACCAGTTTCAGTCCGTTTCGCACGATGCTGGGGGCTTATTGCGTAGCGCGTGAGGGGCAGACCAAGCGGGGTCTGTCATTGTCACCGCAGCATCTCTGGTGGCAGCATACGGCGGGTGCGGCGCGGGCCTTGGGATTGGCCGGCGTGGTCGGGAATCTTTGGCCCGGCTGCGAAGCCGACTTTGTCGTTCTGAACCCCCGGGCGACGCCCTTGCTGTCGCGGCGGACCGCCGCGGCCAACAGCCTGGACGAGCTTCTGTTTGCGATGATCGTGCTTGGCGATGACCGGCTAATTGAAAAAACGGTGATCTCGCAGGCGCTGTGAAGCTGCTGCAGCGCCAGCGTCCAACAACGCTTGTTGCTCAGCGCATGCATGGGCTTTGCCGGGGCACTGCTTACAATCCGGCAACCCTAGGAGTTGTGTCCCCATGAGCATCAAGAGTGACAAGTGGATTCGCCGCATGGCCGAGAGCACCGGCATGATCGAGCCTTTTGAGCCCGGCCAGATCCGCGAACGTGATGGCGCCAAGATCATCAGCTATGGCACCAGCAGCTACGGCTATGACATCCGCTGCGCGCCCGAGTTCAAGGTCTTTACCAACATCCACAGCACCGTGGTCGACCCGAAGAACTTCGATGAAAAGAGCTTTGTCGATTTCCAGGAGGAGGTCTGCATCATCCCTCCCAACAGTTT
>JBMOJJ010000552.1:0-1691 GCA_049315845.1 Rhodoferax sp. | reverse complement strand
GTTACCCCTGCAGAACGATCCAAATAGCACGAACCGATGACATTTGTTCTGCACATAGTGACCATGAAAACACGCCATATCGCCCCCCTGGTTCTGAGTCTGGCCCTGGCCGCACCGGCATTCGGTTTCGACCTGCAAGG
Organism: Rhodoferax sp.; assembly: GCA_049315845.1. GTDB lineage: Bacteria > Pseudomonadota > Gammaproteobacteria > Burkholderiales > Burkholderiaceae_C > Rhodoferax. The sequence goes on along the minus strand of JBMOJJ010000552.1, from coordinate 1,551 downwards.
TCACCGTGGTACGCGCGGTCTGGCACCCGAGAACACGCTGCCGGCTTTTGAGAAAGCCATGCGCCTGGGAGTGGACACGTTGGAGCTGGACGTGGGCATGACGGCCGACAATGTGCTGGTCATCTCGCATGACCCCTACCTGAATCCGCTGATCGTGCGCGATGCCAAGGGCGAATGGCTGACCGGCACCAAGGGCCCGCTGATCCGCTCGTTGACCTGCGCGCAGCTCCAGTCCTACGAACTGGGCCGTATCAAACCGGGCACACCCTATGCCACGCAGTTCTCCACACAGGAAGCGGTCGACGGCACGCGCATGCCGACGCTGGCGTCGCTGTTTGAGCGCGTCAAGGCCTTGGGAAGCAAGGTGCGGTTCAACATCGAAACCAAGATAGACCCAACGCAAGCGAACGACACAGTGAGTCCGGAGGTCATGACCCAAGCCCTGGTCAAGGTCGTGCGTGATGCCGGCATGGCCGACCGCGTGACCATCCAGAGCTTTGACTGGCGCACGCTGAGGATCGCGCAGGCCATCGCGCCCGAGATGCCGACTGCTTATTTGAGCTTCCAGAACGCCGGCAACGACACCATCACCAGCGCTGTATGGACGGCCGGCTACAAAATCGCCGACTATCCGGACCTTCCCGCCATGGTCAAGGCGGCAGGCGGCGCCATCTGGTCGCCCAACGGTGGGGCAGTGACGCAAGACCTGGTAAAGAAGGCGCACGCCATGGGCCTGCAGGTCTTGCCCTGGACCATCAACAACCCGCCGGAGATGGACAAGCTGATCGGCTGGGGTGTGGACGGCATCATCAGCGACTATCCTGAGCGCCTGCGTACGGTGATGGCAGCTCGCAGGCTGCCGTTGCCGGCTCCGCTTCCGGGCCAGTAAGTTAGCCGTCCTCGATGCTTGGTGGGTTGGGTGTGCCGACGACACCGGGGCAGATGTTTCCGCTGATGTCCCCCGCCGAGGGCTGCGCCCTCTGCTCATCCTGACTTCGTTGCACCATCCACCCCTGTGCCATCGGCAAGCAACCGTGTTGTCCTGAGTCCCGAAGTGCCGAGGCTCCAGGGTCTGAAATCCAATTGGTTGAATGCCCGCGTGTCTGAAGACGAAGCAGCAATAGCAGGCCAAGCCCAATGGCGCCAGCCGCCAGATTGCGCTGTCAGACTCTGTGCGACGTCATCCCGCGGTAACAATCAAGACACGGGCAATCGGATCAACAAAGATGAGTTGACAAGCTATTGCGGGGTCAGGTTCGCGACAAAGGTGAAAAGGTAGGGGGTTGACTCACCGCCGATGCCGATGGTGTCTCCATCATGAAGAGATGCTGATCCACCAGCGTCGTTTCCTCCGACGAGTACGCCGTTCAAAGAAGTGCCGCATGCGCTGCCCCGATCCAGCAGCACAAAGCCGTCCGGTGTGCTGTCGATCTGAAAATGCTCACGCGAAATGTTCAGTGTCGTGCCGCTATCGTGAAGGTAGAGGTCGTTGCTTGGTTGTTCATGGCCGGTTCTCGGTCGCCTATCCAAAATCATGAGTTCACCATCAAC
>JBMOJJ010000184.1:0-7395 GCA_049315845.1 Rhodoferax sp. | reverse complement strand
TTCCCGGTCGTTGGCACGCCCTACGCGCCGCCGTCTGCGCGCCCTTGTGGCTGTCGTGGCACCTGGGCATTAGTCAGGCGCTGCGCGCTGTGTGGTTGGTCAGTGGCCTGCGGCCAGTTATCTTGTGTGTGCCCCGCCCACCCTGTGGCCTCGCCGCTGCGCGGCTTTGGCCCTGCGCTGGTCTGCCCGTCCGCCCCCAAGGGGCTCCCTCAGCCCAGCGCCTGGGTAGTTGGTTTTGCTACAAGTTTAGTAGCTGCTCACGCACGGAATACGGGGGCTACAGGCCGAAATGGCCTGTAAACCAGCGTGACCGCTGGTTTCTTGACCCGGAATGACTTGACGTACTGGCAATCGTCGCAGCAGTCAGGCGCGACGGCATTGCTGCGCTGGGTGTCATAAGATCATTCGCATGGCAAATTCAATAAGCGTCAAATTGTTGCTCTCCACCATTCGCCGTCTGCCACCAGACGCGCCCGTGAAAAATCCAAAGAAGTGGTATCTGACCCAAAAAGAGCATTGGATTGGCTGGCTGGGCGAGTACGGCGGGCCAGGAGCCTACGGGCGTCAAACGGGCGTGGAACGTGATGCGGAATACGCTTACAACCACGTTGTGCAGCCGGAATTGCTTTTGTATCTTGCCAAGGCATCCGGCGTTGACAGCCAACTGGTGGCAGCGGCCAATCTAGCTTTTGAAAAACGGACCTCGCTTATGCAAGCGGCTGGCGCGATCCGGGCCATCATTCCTTGGGGGACGGTCGCTGCGGCGTTGTGGCCTGGCAAAGCGGGGCAGCAGCAAGACTGAATCAGGCGCTGATAGCTTCATTCGGTGGAATGCTGACGGTTGAGATGTCTTCCGGCACTCTGATGGCATTGTGGAGATGCCGCCAAATTCGGTAAATCGTCTTACATCCGCCCTTACATCGAGCGCCAAAGAAAAAAGCCTGCTATCTTTTGAATAGCAGGCTTTCCTTATTTCATATGGGGTGGCTGATGGGGCTCGAACCCACGACAACAGGAATCACAATCCTGGACTCTACCAACTGAGCTACAGCCACCGCAGCGTCACATTATAGCGGCCGCCTTCCTACTTGGCTGCGGCGACGGATACTTCAGCGGCGTTGCGCACCGGACGCGACGCCAAGATTTCGGCCTTGAAGCGCTCTTTGAGCAGGCCGTAGTAGGCCTGGCTTTCGGCGGCGGTCCACCACCTGGCGTACTGCGCCCGATCCTGCTTGGCCGCCACATCGGACGGCGCCGGGCGCGACACGATCTTGTTGATCCTCACCACGGCGTAGCCCTGGGCTCCAAGGTTGACACCGATGAAATCAGGCAGTTTGGCCGCATCGGCGCGCAGCACCGCGGTCAGGATCTGCGGCGCAACATTTTGCGCCTGGTCACGCGACAGCACTACCGCCGGCTGCAGCACCGCCGAGTCCGGGGCGGCCTTCCAGGCAGCCAGCTTCTGAGCGCCCTCCTTGTTGGCCAGTTCGGAAGCCTTGGCCGCAACCACGCGCTCGCGCACCATGGCGCGAACCTCGGCAAACGGAATCGTTCTGGCCGTCACGTACTGCGTGATGCGTCCAGCCGTCAATTGATTCGGCGCCGTCTCGATCGCTTCGGTGTTGCGCTTCTTCTCGATCGCATCCGTTGCAAAGATCGCCCCAAGGAATTTTGCGTTGGCCAGTAGACCGGTCGTCCCGGCCGCTGGTTTGCGCGCCACATTGGTCGCCGTCTTGATCTCCAGTTTGAGCTTGTCAGCCACCGGCTTGAGACTGTCGGACTGCTCATAAACGCCGTTGGTAAAAATCTCCGCCGTTTCAGCAAATTTGCGCTGCGCCTGCTGTGTCTTCAGGTCGGACTCCATGCCTGCCCGCAATTCCTCGAAGCTGCGCTGCTTGGGCGTTTTGACATCCGTGAGCTTGATGATGTGGTATCCAAAATCAGACTCCACCAGATCGCTGATATCACCCTTCTTCATCGCAAAGACCGCGTTTTCAAACGGTTTCACCATCGCGCCACGCGCGAAAAAATCAAGATCGCCGCCCTTTTCGGCCGACCCGGTATCCTGCGAATTCTTCTTGGCCAGATCGGCAAAACTGTCCGGCGCCTTGCGCGCTTCCTGCAACAGTTCCTGCGCGCGCGCCTTGGCCTTTTGGCGGTCGGCCGACGGAGCGTCCTTGGCCGCGTTGATCAGAATGTGGCTGGCGCGACGCTCCTCGGTGCCGCTCAGACGCGCGGCGTTCTGTTCGTAATAGGATTTCAGATCGGCTTCATTGATTGCGATGCTTTTCTTGACCGACTCCAGGTCGAGCACGACGTATTCGATGCTGGCCTGCTCCGGGGCCTGGAACAGCGCCGGATTGGACTTGTAAAACGCCTCCAGTTCCGCATCGGTCGGATTGACCCTGGCCGCGAAGTCCGCGCTCAGAAAATTGGCAACCTGGACTTCGCGTCTTTCAAAGAAGGCATTCAACGCCACGTCAGCGACGCCCGAGGCGGCAAAGCCGGTGTTGGTCAAGCCGGCGTCGACTTGCCGGACCGACAGGTCATGACGCACACGCGCCTCAAATCCTTCGGGCGTCAGGCCCTGGCTGGCAGCCAGTTGGCGATAGCGCTCCATGTCCAGTTTGCCGTCCGGAAGGCGCAGCGATGCGATGGTCTGATCCTCCTGCAAATTGCGCGCAAGCCGCGCGTCGCTGGTGGTCAGCCGGAACTTGTCGGCCGCCTGCGCCAGCACCCGGTCTCGCACCAGTTTTTCGAGCGTGGAGAAGCGGGCCTCCGGAGAATCGAGCAATTTGGCATCCAGGTTGGGCATCTGCGCCCGCAGTCGTTCGGCTTCCGACTTGTGAGCAGCATCCCATTCGCCCTGCGTGATGTCATCGCCGCCAACCCGCGCGACCGCTTCCCCCATGTCCCTCATGCGGTTGTAGCCGTCAATGCCAAACAGCACAAACGAAGGAATGATCAGTAGGAACATCAGGATATTGATGATCTTCGTGTGCTTGCGGACAAAATCAAACATGCGCAACTTCTCCAATAGAAAACAAAAAAGGCGAACATCCGTGTTCGCCTTTGCCAGAGTGGTGGGTGCTGACGGGCTCGAACCGCCGACCTACGCCTTGTAAGGGCGCCGCTCTACCAACTGAGCTAAGCACCCCACCTTAACCGGCTATCAATTCAATGCATCTTTCAAGGCCTTGCCGGGACGAAACTTTGGGACCTTGGCAGCCTTGATTTTAATCGCAGCGCCGGTACGGGGATTGCGGCCCACGCGGGACGCTCGTTTGGCGACGGCAAAAGTGCCAAAACCGACCAGCGACACCGAGCCGCCTTTCTTCAAAGTGGTCTTCACCGCGCCGATGACCGACTCAAGCGCGCGGTTCGCCGCCGCCTTGGAAATCTCTGAATGTGTTGCGATGTGCTCGATCAATTCTGTCTTGTTCACAATACGCCCTTCTTATAGATACGGAGTTGATTAGATTGTCTCTTGAATAATCGGATGGTCGCTGTGCTGAGTCGCTGGAACCACGGCTTTACAGCAGTGCGGACGCGAATTCTAGTCGCTTTTCAACGCGCTGCGGACCAATCTTTTCGATACAAATTCGACAACCATCAAAGCGCATCGGCAATCGCCTGCCCGACCTCGCGGGTACCGGCCTTGCCGCCAATATCGGGGGTTCGCGGCGCGCCGCTTTTTGGCTCCAGCACCCTTTCAATCGCTGCCAGAACGCCGTCATGCGCATTCCTGTAGCCCAAAAAATCAAGCATCAACGCGCCGCACCAAATCTGCCCGATCGGGTTCGCCACGCCTTTGCCCGCAATGTCCGGCGCCGAGCCGTGCACCGGCTCGAAAAGTGATGGAAATCGGCGTTCCGGGTTGAGGTTGGCGCTGGGCGCAATGCCGATCGTGCCGGTGCAGGCCGGCCCCAGGTCGCTGAGGATGTCGCCGAACAAATTGCTGGCCACCACCACATCAAAAAAATCGGGCCGCTGCACAAAGTGCGCGGTCAGGATGTCGATGTGAAACTTGTCGACCGTGACGTCCGGATAGTGGCGCGCCATTTCAAGCACACGCTCATCCCAAAAAGGCATGGTGATGGCGATTCCGTTCGATTTGGTGGCGCTCGTCAAATGCTTTTTCGGACGCGACTGCGCCAGTTCGAACGCAAACTTCAGGACCCGATCGACGCCAATGCGGGACATCACAGTCTCCTGCATCACGATCTCCCGCTCGGTGCCGGGGTACATGCGCCCGCCAATGCTGGAGTACTCGCCCTCGGTGTTTTCCCGGACAATGAACATATCGATCTCACCCGGCTCGCGTCGGCTGCCATCGCGCCGGACCACCGGCGCAATGATGCCCGGCATCAGCCGCGCAGGCCTGAGGTTCACATACTGGTCAAACTCGCGGCGAAACAGCAGCAGCGAACCCCACAGCGAGACATGGTCCAGGATCTTCTCGGGCCAACCGACCGCGCCAAAATAGATCGCGTCGTGGCCGCCGATCAGGTCCTTCCAGTTGTCGGGCAACATCTTGCCGTGTTTCTCGAAATAGTCCCAGCTGGAGAAATCGAAGTGATCAAACTGCAGGTCGATGCCGTATCGGGTCGCCGCCTGCTCCATCACGCGCAGGCCCTCAGGCATCACCTCCTTGCCAATGCCGTCTCCGGCGATGACTGCGATTCTCTTTCTGCTCATGGCGGGTCCTCTGAAGTCAAAGATCAAAATTATCGGCTAACGGGCAAGGCCGCGAGCGGTTGGCGCACCACCAGCGCGACACCGAACACCGTCAGCACCGTGCCGCCGATGGTCAGCGCGCTGACGGACTCGTCAAACAACAGCCAGGCAATGACGGCGGTCGTTGGTGGCACCAGGTACATCAGGCTGGTCACCGAGGCCGCAGCGCCGCGCTGTATCAGCAGATACAGCAGCGAACTGCCGCCCAGCGTCAAGACCAGCACCGACCAGGCCATCGCACCCACCAATTCGGTATTCCACTGCATGGTCCCGGCCTCCAGCAGTGCCAGCGGCAGCGTCACCAAAAAGGCCGCTCCGAGCTGAACCACGTTGGCCGTGCGCACATCGCAGGGCCTCACAAACTTCTTCTGGTACAGAGTTCCCAGCGTGATGCTCAGCAAGGCTGCACCGGCCAATGAAACGTTCAGCCAGTCGGCCTCGCCACCCTGCCCGAACTTGCGCCACACCACCATCCACAGGCCGATCAGACCCAACAACAGCCCGCTCCACTGGCGCGTGCTGATTCGTCCGCCCGTGCTTGACAGCCACAGGGCCGTCAACACCGGCTGCAAGCCGACGATCAGCGCCGACAGCCCGGAACCCATGCCGGCCTTCACCGCCGCCCAGACGCCGCCCAGGTAACAGGCATGCATCAGCACGCCTGTCAAAGCCAGGTGCGCCCATTGCGCCTCGCCGACCGGCCACCTGACTCGCGCCAGCACGATCCAGGGGAGAAAACAGGCGATTGACAGCAGATAGCGCAGCAGCAGGAATTTCATCGGCGGCGCGTGCGGCATGCCGTATCGGGCCACGATAAAGCCGGTGCTCCAGATCAGCACGAACAGGACCGGCATGGCCTGGACCAGCACGCGATTGCGACGCGCCGTCACTTCACCCGGGCCCGAATCTCCGGCAGGGCCTTGCGCAGGTAGTAGACCATCGACCAGACTGTCATCACGGCGGCAAACCAGATCAGCCAGACACCCCACAAATGGGTATCGATCAGGCCAAACAGCGTTCCATTGAACAGCAGGAACGGGATCGCGACCATCTGCACCACGGTCTTGAGCTTGCCCACCATATGGACCGCCACGCTCTTGGCGGCGCCGATCTGTGCCATCCATTCCCGCAGCGCGGAGATTGCGATTTCACGCCCGATGATGATCAGCGCAACAAAGACATCGGTGCGCCCCAGATGCACCAGCACCAGCACGCTGGCGCAGACCAGAATCTTGTCCGCCACCGGATCCAGGAAGGCGCCGAAAGACGAGACCTGGTTGAGCTTGCGCGCCAGATAGCCGTCGAGCCAGTCGGTTACCGCCGACAGCACAAACATGCTGGTGGCGATCAGATTGCGGCTGGCCGGATCGATCGGCAGGTAGAACACCCCGACGATCAGCGGGATCGCCGCAATGCGAGCCCAGGTCATGATGGTCGGAATGGTGAAAAACATGGGCTCGATTGTGGCACGGCCCGGCCGGTCTTCCCCGGCTGACGTCAGTGCAGCGCCCGGTATATTTCCTCCGCCAGTTGGTGCGATATGCCCTCGACCGTCGCCAGATCTTCCACACCGGCCATCGCGACGCCTCGCACACCGCCAAAGCGCTGCAGCAGTTTTGCCCGCCGCTTCGGGCCGATGTTGGGTATTTCCTCCAACTTGCCGCCATCGACCCGCACCCTGGCCCTCTTGGCGCGCATGCCGGTGATCGCGAACCGGTGCGCCTCGTCCCTGATCTGCGCCACCAGCATCAGTGCGGCAGAGTCCTTGCCCAGGTAGACCTTGTCGCGACCGTCGGCAAAAACCAGTTCCTCCAGGCCCACCTTTCGCCCTTCGCCCTTCTCAACGCCGATGATCAGGGAGGTCGACAAGCCCAACTGCTCGAACACCTCGCGCGCCACCGACACCTGACCCTGCCCGCCATCGACCAGCACCAGATCCGGCATTCGACCACTTGCGCCTGGCGCGCCGACGCTGGACTGCGCGTCGCGCAGCGCCTCCGCCAACCTGCCATAGCGCCGCAACAGCACCTGACGCATCGCGGCGTAATCGTCGCCCGGCGCGATGTTGTCGATCGAGTAGCGCCTGTACTCGGCGTTTTGCATCCTGTTCTGCTGAAACACCACGCAGGACGCCTGCGTCGCCTCGCCGGCCGTATGGGAAATATCAAAGCACTCGATCCGAAGAGAGTCCAGATCGTCGATGGCCAGGTCCAGCGCATCGGCCAGCGCCCGCGTGCGGGCCTGCTGCGATCCCTCCTCGGACAGCAAGCGCGCCAATTGCAGGGCAGCATTGGTTTGCGCCATCTCCAGCCACAACCGGCGCTGCTCGCGCGGTTGGTGCACGGCGCTGACCTTGACGCCCGACTGGATCGACAAGGCCTTGATCAGACTGCTGCTCACGGGCTCGCTCACCACCAGAGAAGGCGGCACCGGAACCTGCAGGTAGTGCTGCGCAACAAAGGCGTGCAGCACCTGAGCCTCGACCGACGGCGCCGTCCCAGCCGGCTGCTCCCAGTCGTCGCAGTAAACGCCGGCGGCCTCGTCGACGTGCACCGGGAAATAGGGGCGGTCGCCCAGAGGTCGCCCGCCACGAACCATTGCCAGATTCACGCAGGCCCGACCGCCCTACACCTTCACCGCCAGAATGTCCACATCGCG
>JBMOJJ010000551.1:0-1692 GCA_049315845.1 Rhodoferax sp. | reverse complement strand
ACTTGAGCAAGGTGGCATCCAACAATATCGGACGACGATACGTAGAGGTCACCGCCTTGCTTGTGGCGTTAAGGTTTGTCGCGTCGCTTGGCTCAACTTGCCTTGCAGCTTGCAGCGCGGCCTCTTGGGCGACGGTCCAACCGGCAGGGCGTTCGTCGTTGATATCGGCTTCACCTTCGTTGCTTTCCAACAAGCCTTGTGCATCTTGGTTTCGGTTCCACACCGAACGCCAGGGGCGCAAATCGCCGGTGGTGTAGGCCAGCACTGCTGTAGGTAGCGCAATCTGTGGCGGCGTGGCTGACCGAGCAGGCCACTCTCCGGGTCGAATCAACGCACTAAAACCTGGCACCATAGGCGTATTGCGTTGCCGGAGGTGATCGATAACCAAGTCAAACATGTGTTGGTCTGTATCGTCTGGGAACTTATACTTTTCGTGAATCCATAGACTGGCTTGGCCTCTGTCTTGTGGGCAATCGAAAAGCAAAGTTCTATGGTTGGGTGTGTCTCGCAGACCCAACTCGTAAATCAAGGTCACAGGAAAAGCCGGCCGTCGAAGATCATCCAATGCCAGAAATATTTCAGCCACCGCGCGCAGCAGGTTGGATTTGCCACTGCCATTTACGCCCACGACAAAACGAATGGCGCAATCTCGCGCCAGTGGTGAGCCGCTAGCAAAGCAGACGCGGATGTCGTTGATCGGCGGGTAGCTCTGAAGATGCAGGTAGCGCAGGCGCATCCTTATTCCTCCAGAGCTATCTGATTAGCAGGAACGCCCAGTCGGCGAGCGATGTCGTTGGCCAACTCATCGAGCGTTGCGTAGTGCTTGCCTTGATCCACAAGATCGATTCGGTCCTTGTCATCTTCGCCGCTCAGGGCAGCAACTTGGAACATGCCGCCTGCGCCCGCGTGTTCTGAAGTTTCATAGTCCAATACCACTGTGAAGTAATGCCTGACCGCTGCATCGCCGGAAGAAAGCGCTCGCCGCAGCGTTTCCACATCGGCCATTTTTGTGTATTCGTCCTCACGTAACGGACGGAAGGTTTTGAGGTAATCGCGCTCGCCGGTCTGCGGGTTTTGTTTGGGCAGCGTCAGCTTGGCGATCAGACCCAATGCCGACAGTTGGCTGAGGGTGCGGCGGATACGGTTATTAAGCGAGGGGCCAAAATCCTTGAGCAATTCAAGCACGTTTTCGTCATCGCAGAAACGCGCGAAGACATCGGCATCTTCAGCCAACAGCGGTTGCTCGGGGTAAGCGCTAAAGGCGGCGAGCACTTGGTGCTGGAACTCGCTTAGCTCGGCTAGCAACCACTGGCGGGCGGTGCGTTGGCTGTCCTTGATTGCCGGAGCCACGATTACAGGTTCGGATGGACGAAGGGAAATCTTGGCACCGCGCTCACGCAGGAGGGCGTCGCGGATGGCAGCAGCCGCTGCAATTTCTGCCGAATGATGCTCGCGCCAAGTCTCTGTAATCTCGCCCAGCAAGCATTGCTGGGTGACGAAACTCTGGAGTTCGTCAAATGTCGAGAGCTTGCTTACCATTTCTACTCGCAGCGCCTCGATTTCGTGAATTAGGCGTGCGAATTTTTCTTGCAAAGCGAGTGGAGGTAGCGGGACAGTAATGCGCCCAAGGTCAGTCGGGAACCTGTCCTGAATTTTGTGTTTGAGGCATAAATATGACTTTCAGGAGCATTT
>JBMOJJ010000183.1:0-7401 GCA_049315845.1 Rhodoferax sp. | reverse complement strand
GGTCACGAGCGCGGCGCCTTCACCGGCGCACAGACCCTGCGCCGCGGCCGCTTTGAGCAGGCTGACGGCGGCACGCTGTTTCTGGACGAAATCGGCGACATGCCGTTCGACCTGCAGACCCGGCTGCTGCGGGTGCTCAGCGACGGCCATTTCTACCGCGTCGGAGGTCACAACGCCGTCAAGACAAACGTCCGCGTGATCGCCGCCACGCACCAGAACCTTGAGCAGCGCGTCAAGGACGGCGCCTTCCGCGAAGACCTGTTTCACCGTCTCAACGTGATCCGCCTGCGCTTGCCGGCCCTGCGTGAGCGCAAGGAAGATATTCCGGTGCTGGTTCGTCACTTCCTGCACCAGAGCGCACTGCAACTCGGCGTGGAGCCAAAGCGAATTTCCGATGCCGCGCTGGCCTGGCTTGGCAATTTTGCCTTTCCGGGCAATGTGCGTCAGCTGGAAAACATCTGTCACTGGCTGACCGTGATGACGGCAGCGCAGTTGATCGAACCGAAGGATTTGCCGCCGGAAGTCGGGGTGGCGGCGGCGGGCGACGCGCTGGCGCTGGAGCCGGCTCCGCCGCACCCGCCGGGGCCGGTGCCGGTTGTGGGTGCGCCGGTTTCGGTTGCGCGCACCATTGCTGAAAGCTGGGAGCTTGGTCTGGAGGCCGATGCGGCGACGCTGCTGGCCAGCGGACGCACCGATATCTGGGAGGAGTTGACGCGCCGCTTTGAATCGAGGCTGATTCTGGCCGCGTTGGCGGCAACGCGCGGTCGGCGCATCGAGGCGGCGCAAAAACTCGGCATTGGCCGCAACACCATCACGCGCAAGATCCAGGAACTGGGGCTAGAGTAGCTCCACCACGACCGGCGCGTGATCGCTTGGACGCTCGTTCTTGCGCGGTGTCCGGTCGATCGAACAGCTCTTGACCAGGGGTTTCAAGGTGTTGCTGACCAGGATGTGGTCAATGCGCAGACCGCGGTTGCGGCGGAACGCAAAGTCGCGGTAGTCCCACCACGAGTAGCTCTTTTCGGGTTGCGGGAAAAGGCGGAAGGCGTCGTGCAGACCGAGTGAGATCAGGGCGCGCAATTGATAGCGCTCCTCTTCGGTGCAGTGGATCGTGTCTTTCAGTCCGACCGGATCCCATACATCGGAGTCGTCAAAAGTGATGTTGAAGTCACCCATCAGCACCAGCTTCGGGTGTTTGGCAAGCTCCTCGCGAACCCAATGGCGCAAGCCCTTGAGCCAGCTCATCTTGTATTCGAACTTGTCGCTGCCGGGTTCCTGGCCGTTCGGGAAGTAGCCGCCGATGACGCGCAGGCCGTCCACGTCGGCGCTGATCACGCGCGCCATGTCGTCGGCGAAGCCGGGGATGTTTCGGATCACTGCGCTGGCTGGCGAGCGCGACAGCAAAGCCACGCCGTTGTAGGTCTTCTGGCCGAAGCACTGCGCGTGGTACCCGATCTGGCGGAACGCTTCAAACGGAAACTTGTCATCCGTCATCTTGAGCTCCTGCAGCGCCAGCACCGCCACCGGATTGGCGTTCAGCCAGTCGATGACCTGAGGCAGACGCACGGTCAGCGAGTTGACGTTCCAGGTGGCTAAAAACATGGCACTGCCTCAGTTCAGGTCCGGTTTGCGGCGCGGCCACCCATGGGCAGTCACGGCCACCAGAAAGTCTCGCTCGAAGTGCAGCCACAGGGCCACCGGCGCCAGCGTCGGCAGCAGCAGCGAGCCGACCTGATAGCCCAGCGCGATCCCTTCCATCTGCCACTGGTCGATGTGAAGGGCGCCGGCCCGGCCGCCGGCCACCGTGATCTGCCGCAGAATTTCGAAGATCAGGCTGAAGGCCTGCGGTACCAGCAGCATCAGGTAACCGGCCAGCGCGCGCCTGAAAAAATGCGGGCTGCGCGAGGCCAGCAGCAGCGCCAGAAGCAGGGGCAAGCCGTAGGCGTAATGAGCCGGATCGGCCTGCGCCACCAGTTCGGCCGTGCCCTGTCCCTGTCGGAGATTGGCAGGAACGGCCACCTCGATCCGGGTCTCGACCTCGATGCTGGCGCGACTGGTGTGAACCGATCGGACCCAATAGGGCGCACTGCTGTCCAGCACGATGGCTGCCAGCGTAGCGCTCGGGTAGGAGGTCCAGCCCGAGACCTGCATCCAGAGCGGCGTTGCAAGCAGAAACAGGCCGATCGCGCTGGCAAAGAATGCCCACAGCGAGGTCGGCGGCTTCCAGGTCAGTCGATGCTTCATGGATGAGAGGGGGCCGGCAGCGGGCTGGCCCGCACCCACAGCAGCCAGACGACGAGCACGTCGAGCATGATCAGGCCCTGCCACAGAAACTCGTGCGCGATCCGGAACGCGCTGGCGTCCCACTGACCCAGGTAGAACAGGCTGATGACCCGGATCACATTGAGCGCCTGCACCGCGATGAAGCCCAGCCCGAGACCCCACAGCCGGTGCCGCCAGGTGGAAGGAAAGGCCACGATGGCGGCGAACAGGATGATGCAGGCCTCGACGCCATTGCAGCCGGGCTCGATCGATACGCCGAAACCGGTGGACGGGTTCCAGAGCACCTTGCCGACTGCCGCCGCATGCGAGTCAAACAGGGTCACCAGCGCCACACAGGCCCGGGCCAGCAGCGTGGTCCAGGGCAGGACGACGAACTGCTGGACCGGCTGCGTCAGCTCGATGCCAAACAGCAGCAGTTGAAGCAGGACAAAGATCACGAAAAAGCGGCGCATGACCTGATGATGCCATCAAAAGCGTTTCCTGCGCCCGCCAGTTTCTCAGCTGGCCATCAGTTTCTCGATCTGGGCCCGGCCAACCGGACTGGTCATCAGAACCAGCGCGACGCCCGCCCGTATCAGGTGATCGTCGGCCGGATTGAAAACCCACTTGCCCTGCTCATGGGTCGCCACAAGGATGTACTCCCTTGATTTTGGGATCAGTTCGCCGAGCGGCGTCTGCTGGAAGTCGGCCGGCACCATCACCTCCTCGACCCGAAGCTGATCATCCGAGCGCAACATCTGGTCCATGAAATTCACCACATGCGGGCGCACCATGGCCGACGCAATGCGCATGCCGCCGGTAAAGTCGGGCGAGACAATCTCATCGGCGCCGGCGCGGCGTGCCTTGTCGGCGTTGCGGATGTCGTGCAGGCGGGCGACCACGCGCGCACGCGAGTTGAGCAACTTGACCGACAGGGCCACCATCAGGTTGTGGCTGTCGTCACCCGTCACGGCAAAGACGCCGGCGGCAGACATCACGCCGGCGCTGCGCAACGCTTCATCGTCGGCCGCATCGGCATGCAGGTGCAGCGTGCTGGGATGCTGTTCCATCCACTGGTTCAGCGCCTCGCGGTCTTTTTCGACCACAACCAGCGGTCGTTGGGTCTGGATCAGTTCATTAGCCACGTTGCTGCCCACCCGGCCGATGCCGCAGACGATGTAGTGCCCGGTCAGTCTTGTGATTTCCTTTTTCATGCGTTTTTTCCTCAGCGTGGCGTTCAGATCGGATTCAAGCAGCAGGGCGACAAAAGTGGAAAACAGGTAGCTCATCGTCACAATGCCAATCACCGCAATGAACACCGTGAACAGGCGACCCATCGGATGCTGGCTCAGGTCCACCGTTTCACCAAAGCCGATCGTGGCCACGGTGATGAAGGTCATGTAGAAGCTGTCAATCCAGGTCGCGTCGGGGCGGCCGATGTACATATAGCCCAGCGTCCCGATAAGATGGATCAGCAGCAACAGCAGCGCGCCGTACAGCAGTCCGGAGAAGTGCGAGCTGCGGTGCAGGTTTTTCAAGTCTGGTTCTGCATTTGCGCTACAGGTCAGATGTGCATCGCCGCCAGCGCGCCAACGACGACGCCCAGCGCGCCGACGCCAAACATCGCGTATTCCAGCCATTTTTTCTTGGTCAACAGCGAAATCGCGGCCAGCGCAATGCAGACCTGCAGCACCGTGGTGGACTGCGCCCAGCGATGGTGCTGGTGCATCTGTTCGTCGCTTCGCTGATCCCACTGGGTCGCTTCGGCCTCGAGTTTGTCCGCCACCAGCTTGATCTCGTTCTTCTCTTTCTCGTACCGGTCTATCTTGTCCTGGTATTTGGCCTTCTTGTCGTCGGTCGCCAGGTCACGCGCCAGTTCAGCCAGCGACTGTTTGGTGCTCTTGGACTGGAAGTAATTCCACTGGTTGGAGGCCTCGGTCTTCTTGATCGCGGCATTGTTCTTGTATAGGCCGGCGTTGGCCTGGGTGGCGCCGCCCATGTAGCCAAAGATGGCGCCCACCGTGGCGATGATCGCGGTGAACATCGCGATCTGGTTGATCATGCCGCTGTGCCCGCCATGCTCGCCGCCATGACCGCCCTGCTGCGCGTGCTCGAGTTCGTGGTCGTGCGGGCCATGCACATGAAAGCCATGTTCAGACATTTCAGACTCCTGTATTTCTTCGGTAAGTGACAAAACTGAATTCAACACCGGTGGTGGAAACCAGTCTTTCGCGTTCGGTTTCCGTCCACTGCGGCCCGAATTGTGGCGCAAAAGCGTCGCCTTCATAAGACGCGTTGATTTCGGTGATCACCGCGCAGTCGGCCAGCGGGAGGGCCTGGGCATACAGTTCCGCCCCGCCGATCACCCAGATGTCGCTGTTGTCGGGGCACAGCGCACAGGCCTGCGACAGCGAATGGGCGCACAGCGCACCCTGTGCCGTCCAGCCAGGCTGGCGCGTCAGCACCACATTGAGCCGTCCCGGCAGCGGTCTGAACCGGGGTGGCAGCGAGTCCCATGTCTTGCGCCCCATGATGACCGGGCAGCCCAGCGTTGTCCGTTTGAAGTGCGCCATGTCTTCCGGCAGGTGCCAGGGCAGGGCGTTCTTGTTGCCAATCACGCCATTGAGGGCGCGCGCGAAGATCAGATTCAGTCTCATCGGCTGCTGGGAACTCCCTGATTGGGTACCAGGGCAGCGGCCACCGCCGCCATCAGCGGCCAGTGGATGCCCGACACCGGGGAGGGCTGCCGCCGGCTGGCAACATGGAACGGTCTAGTCACTGATTTTTCACTTTCGTTCGAACTCCTGAAGCCGTCCATTATGCGGACTTTCTGCCGGGCTGCTGCCGCTGACCGCACGCGGTCAACGACCGAGCCGGACGCGTTTGTTCCAGGACCTGATGAATCTTCGGCAACGGGAGCTTGAAGAACCCTGCCGCCGGCCGCATATAGCGCTCTGGAATTCAGTTCTGAATTCCGCCTTTTCCATGCTGCGACCTGCCGGTGCAGGTCAGCAACAGACACTTTCGCTTGACAAAGGAATCACGATGCTTTTTGAATCATTCACGGCCCGCAAGCTGCAACTCGGCAACCGCGCCGTCATGGCGCCGATGACCCGTAGCCGCGCAGTCGAAAACAATACGCCCAATGCCCTGATGGCCGAGTATTACGGCCAACGCGCATCGGCGGGCTTGATCGTCACCGAGGGCACCTCTCCGTCGCCGGACGGGCTTGGGTATGCGCGCATCCCCGGCCTGTTCAATGCAGAACAGGTGCGGGGTTGGAGGCTTGTCACCGACGCGGCGCACGCCAAAGGCGCAAAGATCGTTGTTCAGCTGATGCACACGGGGCGCGTGACGCATGTCGCTAACTTGCCAGCCGGGGCCGAGGTCATCGGTCCCACGGGCACGGCCCTGCCTGGCGAGATCCACACCGACGCCAAAGGCATGCAGCCTCACAGCACTCCGCGCCCGATGAGCGCGCAGGATATCGCTGCCACCGTTGCGCAATATGCCAGCGCCGCAAAGCTGGCAGTGCAAGCCGGCTTTGACGGCGTCGAACTGCACGCAGCCAATGGCTACCTGATCGAGCAGTTTCTCAATGCGAACGTCAATCAGCGCGCCGACGCCTACGGCGCGGGCGCCCAAGGACGCAACCGGTTTGCGCTGGAGGTCGTCCGGGCCGTCTGTTCGGCCATCGGAGCCGACCGGGTTGGCATCCGGTTGTCGCCGCATGGCGTCTTCAACGGAACCGGCGCCTTTGCAGGCCTGGAAGAACAGTATCTTGCGCTGGTCACGGAACTTTCGTCGCTGGGGCTGCTTTATGTGCACCTGCTGGACCACTCCGCGATGGGGGCTCCGGCTGTTCCCTCGGAGTTGAAAGCCCGCCTGCGCGCTGCCTTCAGCGGCCCTTTCATCCTCGCCGGTGGCTTTGACCGGACCAGCGCCGAAAGCGCGCTGGCCGACGGGCAGGCCGACCTGATCGCATTCGGCCGGCCGTTCATCTCCAACCCGGATCTGCTTGAGCGGATGCGAGGGAACGCACCCTTGACTGCGCCTGACATGGCCACGTTCTACACGCCGGGTGAAAAAGGCTATACCGACTACCCGGCGCTCGCTTGATGATTTTCGGCATGGGCCGGGGCGGCTTGCGCAACCGTGCAGGCAGTCGCAGCATGGAAAGGGTTGGCGCCGGGGTTGGTTCCGGGCTGTGGCTCGTTGTTGAAATCGCCAGGCAGGAGCAAACATGATCGAAGGCCTTATCTCCGGCACGCTTGTCGGCCTCGCCGAGACCCGCCAGGGCAAGAATGGCAGCTCCTATGTGCTGGCCAAAGTCAAAGCCAGCAGCGCCGACGGAGATGGCATCATCGTCAAGGTGATTGCCTTTGCGGCGCAGCCCGGCGAAGCGCTGATGGCGCTCGACGACGGCGACGCCGTTTCTGTCGCCGGCTCAGTTGCGCCCAAGGTATGGACCGACAAGGCGGGCAATGTGCGCCCGGCCATGGACATGATTGCCGGCGGCGTGCTGACGCTGTACCAGCTCGCTCAAAAGCGCATCGCGATCGACCCGCCTGACAGTCGCGGTTCCGGCAACTGAGAGAACAGCATCGGGCCTGGCGCCCGCTCGGTTCTGCGGGGCCCTCTCTTTAGGCGCAGTCCTCCATTCACGGCTCGCCCTTCATGGCAAACTTGCAGCCGAAACTGCCGCGCAGCGATGCGGATGGCAGGCCTGTTTTTCAGCCCACCACGGAGAGTCACCCATGTTTCTGCTCAACCCCCGCCGCGACGATCGCCACTACCCCGACCCGCGCTCGCGCGAGATCATGCAAAAGACGATCGCCTTCTTCGAAAAAAAGGGCCTGGACAAGCTGAAGGAAGACTACAACGGCGCGGTCTGGTACGCGGACTTCCTGGAGTTCTGCAAGGCCGAAGGCATCCTGTCCTCGATGATGACGCCGGCACAGCATGGCGGGGACGCAGAGAACGCGGTCTGGGACAGCTGGCGGGTCTGCGGCTTTGCCGAAGTGCTGGGCTTCTTCGGCCTGTGCTACTGGTACACCTACCAGGTCTCGGTGCTGGGCATCGGTCCGATCTGGATGAGCAAGAACAAGCCCCTGCAGGCCAAGGCCAAGGCCCTGCTCG
>JBMOJJ010000550.1:0-1696 GCA_049315845.1 Rhodoferax sp. | reverse complement strand
AACCAAAACCAGACAAACTGAAAACCGTTGCTTGACTTTGTAGGAAGTCCCTGTAGAAAGGAGGAGCCCAAAGGGCGGGGGACAGCCGCGGAGCTGAGTGCCCCGCCAACCTGATCCACCCACCATGCTGAAACGGGTTTGGCCTTGTTTGCGACGGGTTAATCGAATACGACCTCCACCTATTTCATTCCGAGTTGCTTCAGGCTATCGATCTGCGCATCCTTGTCCAGCCAGAGCTGATGCACCCATTTCTGGTAGGCCTCACGCACGGCCGGGTCACCGGCGTAGTCGGCTTGCGCGAGCTGCTGCGGGATCGGCAACGAGCGGACCCGCACGATGATGCGCCTGACCTTGCCGGTCAGGAATTGCGTGAATTTTGGCGCTCCGTCGGGGTAGACAATGGTGACATCGAGAATCGCCTGGAACTTGTCGCCCATCGCGTTGAGTGCCAGCGCCATGCCGCCGGCCTTGGGTTTGAGCAGGTGTTTGTACGGTGATTTCTGGCGCTGGTGTTTGGCCGGCGTGAAGCGCGTGCCTTCCAGAAAATTCATCACGCTGGTCGGAATCAGCGCAAATTTTTCGCATGCCTTGCGTGTCGTGGCCTGGTCTTTGCCGCGCATCTCGGGATGTGTTTTCAGATACTCCTCGCTGTGCCGGCGCATGAATGGAAACTCGAGCGCCCACCAGGCCAGGCCCATGATGGGCACCCAGATCAGCTGCTGCTTCAGAAAGAACTTCAGCAAGGGGATGCGCCGGTTGAACAGGTGCTGCAGCACGAGAATGTCGACCCATGACTGGTGATTCGAGTTGACCAGGTACCAGCTCCGGTAGTTCAAGCCTTCGATCCCCTGCACGTCCCACTGCACGCGCTGGGTCAGGCGCATCCAGCCGCTGTTGCCCGCAATCCAGGCTTCGGCGATGCGCAGCAGCAGCGGGTCGATCAGCAAACGCATCTTCTTCAGCGGGATGATCAGTTTCAGGATCGAAAAGAACAGCAGTATCGGCACCCATAGAAAAACATTGAGAACGAGCAGCAGCGTGGCGACAAGGCCGACCAGCGGAGATGGCAGGAAATTGAGCATTTGTGTGCTTTAGCGTAGGCAGAAGTGCCAACGATAGCGCAAAAACGTACACTCCCGGACTCCTCACCGTTTCTGCCGCATGACTGCCTTTGTTGACGTTTCCTTCTTTCCGCGCACCGCCAAACCCCTGACCAGCCACCGCAAGTACTGGGCGGAGCGTTTCGGCACGGCCAAATTCCTGCCGATGAGCCGCTCCGAGATGGACATGCTGGGCTGGGACAGCTGCGACATCGTGCTGGTGACCGGTGACGCCTATGTCGATCACCCGAGCTTTGGCATGGCGGTGATCGGCCGCATGCTCGAAGCGCAGGGCTTTCGGGTCGGCATCATCGCGCAGCCGGACTGGCAGAGCGCCGAGCCGTTCAAGGTGCTGGGCAAACCGAACCTGTTCTGGGGCGTGACCGCCGGCAACATGGATTCGATGATCAACCGTTACACGGCCGACCGCAAGATTCGCAGCGACGACGCCTACACGCCCGGCGATGTGGCCGGCAAGCGGCCGGATCGCGCCGCCATCGTCTACAGCCAGCGTTGCCGTGAAGCCTTCAAGGATGTACCGATCGTGCTGGGCGGCATCGAAGGCTCGCTGCGCCGCATTGCGCACTACGACTACT
>JBMOJJ010000182.1:0-7422 GCA_049315845.1 Rhodoferax sp. | reverse complement strand
GACGGCACGATTACCGCCGCATCGAGTTCGTCGATCAATGACGGCGCAGCGGCCATGGTGCTGATGCGCGCCTCGACCGCCGCCAGGCTTGGCCTCAAGCCGATGGCGCGCATCGTCGCCCATGCGGTGCACGCGCAGGAGCCGAACTGGTTTGCGACGGCGCCCGTGGGCGCGGTGAAGAAAGTGCTGGCCAGGGCCGGCTGGGACGTGAAGGATGTCAGCCTGTGGGAAGTCAATGAAGCGTTTGCCGTGGTGCCGATGGCGCTGATGCACGATCTGGGGCTGAGCCACGACATCGTCAATGTGAATGGAGGCGCCTGCGCGCTGGGCCACCCGATTGGCGCCAGCGGTGCGCGCATCATGGTTACGCTGCTCTACGCGATGCAGGCGCGCGGGCTCAAGAAAGGCGTTGCCACGCTGTGCATAGGCGGCGGCGAAGGAACGGCTGTTGCGCTGGAACTATGTTAGAACTTGTGAAAAAGACCGTAGCGACACGAAGTGCGCCACCCCTGTCCCCAACGGAATAGACCATGCTGCTGACCCAAGACCAGGAAATGATCCGCGATGCGGTGCGCGACTTTGCTCAAGCCGAGCTGTGGCCGCACGCCGCACGCTGGGACAAGGAACACCACTTTCCTAAGCAAGCCCATCAGGGGCTGGCCGCTCTGGGAGCCTATGGCATCTGCGTGCCGGAGGAATGGGGCGGTGCCGATCTGGACTATGTCACGCTGGCGCTGGTGCTGGAAGAGATTGCCGCCGGTGACGGGGGAACAAGCACCGCGATCAGCGTGACCAACTGCCCGGTCAACGCCATCTTGCTGCGCTATGGCAGCGCGCAGCAGAAGAAGCAATGGCTGACGCCTCTGGCGCAGGGGCAGATGCTCGGCGCCTTTTGCCTGACCGAGCCGCACGTCGGCTCCGACGCGTCTGCGCTGCGCACCACCGCGGTGAAGGACGGTGATGGCTACCTGATCAATGGCGTCAAGCAGTTCATCACCAGCGGCAAGAACGGTCAGGTGGCGGTCGTCATCGCGGTCACCGACAAGGGCGCCGGCAAGAAAGGCATGAGCGCCTTTCTGGTTCCCACCGATGCGCCCGGTTATCTGGTGGCGCGGATCGAGGACAAGCTAGGCCAGCATTCCAGCGACACCGCGCAGATCAATTTTGACAACTGCCGCATCCCGGCCGAGAACCTGATCGGCTTGGAGGGCGAGGGCTACCGGATCGCGCTGGGCGGGCTTGAAGGCGGACGCATCGGCATCGCGGCGCAAAGCGTCGGCATGGCGCGCAGCGCTTTTGAGTGTGCGCTGACTTATTCCAAAGAGCGCGAAAGCTTTGGGACCGCGATCTTCAACCATCAGGCGGTAGGTTTCAGGCTGGCGCACTGCGCGACCCAGATCGAGGCCGCGCGCCAGCTGATCTGGCACGCCGCTTCACTCAGGGACGCGGGCCGACCCTGCCTGAAAGAGGCTGCGATGGCCAAGCTGTTCGCCAGCGAGATGGCTGAACAGGTGTGCAGCGCCGCCATCCAGACGCTGGGCGGCTATGGCGTTGTCAGCGATTTTCCGGTCGAGCGGATCTACCGCGATGTGCGGGTCTGCCAGATCTACGAAGGCACCAGCGATGTGCAGAAAATCATCATTCAGCGCGCCCTGGCCTGAAACTGCTCGGAACTGATCGCTGCGTCCTGCTGCAACACGTAGATGTGATCTGGCGTCAAGCCCGATTGATGGCGTTCATACATCTGGGTGTAAGCGTCTTCGATGTGCCGGGCAAATTGCACAGTGTCGAAGAGTGGTGTTGTGAGTCGATTGCGATCAAGCTTGGTCCTGATTGCGCTGAGTTCATCGGGATGGGTAGCCAACTCGATTGCCAGTGCCTCGTAATCCGCTTGGGTCGACGTGACAAGTTCCGGTAAATCAATCGCACCAAGCAGACTCGCAGCGACCCGGCTGGCAAAGGCTTCGCCAGTGCAGGTCAGAACCGGCAATCCTGCCCACAGCGCGTCACTGGCCGTGGTGTGGGCGTTGTAGGGAAGCGTGTCAATGAACAGGTCTGCTGCGCGATGGCGTGCCAGGTGTTCTGGCAGGGGCATGCGTTTGGCAAATACCAGACGTTGTGGATTCACTCCTCGGTGCTGGGCCTCGCGGCGCAGATTGTCCGCTGCAGTGGCGTTGTCCTCGAGAAGCCACAGGACACTGGCATCGACTTGTTTGAGGATGCGCATCCAGCCATCAAAGGTCTCGGGCGTGATCTTGTAGTTGTTGTTGAAGCAGCAAAAGACAAAGCCCGTCTCTGGCAGTCCCAGTTCTTCCCGGCTGAATGCTTTGGATGAAATCTTGCGGTTTCTGCCATTGACCTGGTAGCTGTGAGGCAGGTAGGCGATCTTTTCGGTGTAATGCTGTTGGTACTCGCTCGGAATGAGGGTTTTGTCGGCTATCAGGTAATCCATGTAGGGCGCGCCCAAGGTGCCGGGGTAGCCCAGGTAGCTGACCTGCACGGGCGCCGCCCTGAACGAAAAGATGCCAAATCGCTCGCCTTGCGTGAATCCCTTCAAATCAATGGCGATATCGATACCCAGTTTTCTCGACAGAAGTGCCACTTCCTTGTCGGCTTGGTTACGCACATCAAGGAACTGGTCAAAAGCGGATGAAATCCTCATTCGCATTTCATCGTGTTTATCTGGTCCGAAAGAAAACGCAACAAGGTCAAAGCGCTCTTTGTCGTGCAGTTCGAAGAGTTCTGCCATCAGGTAGGCGGTGGCATGGTTGTGAAAGTCGGCCGAGTAGTAACCCAGGCGGATTTTCTTGCCCCGGACCCGTCTGGGAATGGAATCCACTCCTTCGTTGGCGGGGTGTTTGTCCATCACCCAGGTCTGGGCAACTTGGCGTTGTGTAGCCAAGGACGGACTCATCGCCAGGAAGGCGAAAGGGTTGACGGCCTTCTGGTTGAGGCGGGCTTTTTGCACCAACTGCCCAGCTTGAGCTTTCGTATCGCGCCAATCGCAAATGCAGCGCTTGGCGTACAGCAACCACCCAATCAAGTACACATGGTCAGGGTTGATTGCGGACACTTTTTCAAAATCGTCAATGGCTGCATCGTGCTGTCCGATTTCACGCGAAGCCAGACCACGGTTGTAGTAGGCGTCCGCAGCTCCGGGCATCATGGAAATAACCCGGTCAAAACTCTTGATGGCCGCCTCGTACTGCTCGAGCTGATGCAGGGCATTTCCGCGGTTGTAATAGGCTTCTGCGGAATCGGCTTTGAAAGCCAGAAGTTGGTCATAGCTCGCCAGTGCTTCCTTATGCCGCCTCAGATCAAACAGGGCCAGGCCCCGGTAAAAATAAGCCTCAATGGCTCCGGGCATCAGGGCAATGGCGTGGTTGCAACTCTGCACGACTGCCTCGTGCTGGCGCAGCGCATACAAGCTCTTGCAAAGACCGAGGTGAACCTGGACATAGTCTGGCTTGAGTCGCAACGCTTGGTTGTAGCTTTCAACAGCGGCCTGACTTCGACCCAACCCCGCGAGAACGTTGCCAAGGTTGGCGTAGGCGGCAGCGTTGTCTGGATGGATGGCAATGGATTGGCTGATCAAATCCAACGCCTGGATGGGGTCGCCTGACTGCGCCGTCGCTACTCCGAGCAAGTGCAATGCTTCAAAATAGTCACCCTGCAGCTGTATCGCCTGCTGGTAAAGCGTCTTCGCCCGCTCAAGTTGCCCCTGTTGGTGCAGCGCCAACCCCTGGCTAAACTTGACCTGCGCTTGCTTTGCGCTATCGTCCGTACACATCCTCGAATCGCACAATGTCGTCTTCACCCAGATAGGAGCCGGACTGAACCTCGATCATCTCGAGCGGCACGCGGCCGGGATTCTCCAGGCGGTGCGTGGTGCCCAGTGGAATGAAGGTCGACTGGTTTTCCGACAGCAGCACGGTTTCGTCGCCGCGCGTGACCTTGGCCGTGCCGCTGACCACAATCCAGTGCTCGGCGCGATGGTGGTGCATCTGCAGCGACAGCGTGCCGCCGGGCTTGACCACGATGCGCTTGACCTGAAATCGCTCGCCGGTGTCGATGCTGTCATACCAGCCCCAGGGCCGGAACACCTTGCGATGAGTCGAGCCCTCCGCGCGCCCCTGCTTCTTGAGGCTGTCGACAATTTTCTTCACGTCCTGCGTCTTGTCCTTGTGTGCGACCAGGATCGCATCGGCTGTTTCCACGATGACCAGATCGCTGACGCCGACGCAGGCGATCAGTCGCCCGTCGGAAAGCGCCAGTGTGTCCCGGCAGTCCTGCAGCAGCACATCGCCCTGGATCACGTTGCCGCTGTCGTCCTTGGGCAGCACCTGCCACAGCGCGTCCCAGGCGCCTACGTCTGACCAGCCTGCGGCGAGCGGCAGCACCACCCCGGCAGGCAGCGGGTTCGAAGCGGCGCCTGTGCCGACTCCCTGGGCGGCAATGCGTTCCATCACCGCGTAATCGATCGAATCGCTGGGACACTTGGCAAAAACCTCTTTCTCAACCCGGACAAACTCGCCATCGGTTGAACCGGCGTCCCAGGCGGTCTGGCACGCGAGCAAGATGTCGGGTCGGCACACCTGCATGGCTGCCAGCCAGACCGAAGCGCGCATCATGAACAGGCCGCTGTTCCACAGATAGGAGCCGTCCTGAAGATAAGCCTGGGCCGTCGCCAGGTCCGGTTTCTCGACAAAACGCGCGATCAGCCTGGCGTTGCCTGCTTCGCTTGCTCTGGATGCCTGGCTGTATGCCGTCCCCGCCTGGATATAGCCGTAACCGGTCTCCGGGGCGTTGGGCGTGATGCCAAAGGTGACAACGGCCCCCTGGCCGGCAAGCGCAGCGCCTTCTCCCACAGTGCGCTGAAACGCCTGGAGATCAACGATGACGTGATCGGACGGCATCACAAGCAGCACCGGGTCGGCGCCGCTTCGGATCGCCGACAGTGCTGCCAGCGTCAGCGCCGGCGCGGTATTGCGGCCGGTCGGCTCCAGCACGATGGTGCCTGGCTTGCCGATCAGACGCAGTTGCTCGGCGATGACGAAGCGGTATTCCTCGTTGCACACGACCATCGGTGCCGCCAACTCGGCGCCAGCGATGCCATCGACCCGTCGCACGGTGGCTTGCAGCAGCGAGTCGGACCCGATCAGCGGCAGCAGTTGCTTGGGATATTTCTCCCGCGACAGCGGCCACAGGCGCGTGCCCGAGCCGCCCGACAGAACAACCGGCTGTATCAACAAGGGGGAATTCATTTGATTCATGCTCTGGCATCCCCCCAGCGCAGCTGCGAGGTGTCGTCGCCGCGGTACAGTGTTTCGCCGTAACGGTCCACACAGTAGTCAGGCGAGACGATCATTTCAAAAAAGCGCATGTCGGCAGCGATGCGCGTGTATTCAAACAGGATGCTGCGAACGACCTTGGCCCCCGGGCGGATGTGGCTACCGTGCCCGATCCAGGCCGGGCCGGTGATGGTGGCACCGGGCTCGATGCGAACGCTCGAACCAATATAGACCGGTCCTTCGATGCTGACCTTGTCCCAGGGAATCGAGGTGTTGAGTCCGACCCAGATGCCCGGCTTGATCTCTTTGCCGGGCATGTACATCTGCGCGACCTCGCCCCGCAGCACGCGCTGCAAGACCGACCAGTAGTCGCTCACGCGGCCGATGTCGATCCAGTTGAACGGCCGGTTTTGAACAAAGAAAGGCAGGCCATGCTCGACCAGATCGGGAAACAGCTGCGAGCCAATGTCATAGACGGTGCCGGGCGGGATCAATCCCAGCGCCGCGGGCTCAAAGATATAAATGCCGGTGCTGGCCAGCGTGGACTTGGTCTCGGACGGTTTGGGCTTTTCCTGAAACGACTCGATGTGCCCGTCCGGCGCGGCCACCACAATACCGTAGCTCTGCACATCGGCCAGCGGCACGTCCAGTGCCACCACGCTGGCGATGGCATTCTTGTCCTTGTGCTCGGCCAGCGCGGCCGTGATGTCAAGGTCGATCAGCGCGTCGCCGCACAGCACCAGCGTCGACTCGTCAAAAAATCCGCTGAAATCCTGAATGCGCCGCATGCCGCCGGCAGACCCCATCGGCCGCGGCAGGATGTCGCCATGATCACGAATGCCCTCGTAGGAGTAGCCAATCTGCACGCCCCAGCGGTGGCCGTCACCAAAGTATTCCTCGATTTTCTGATGGTGCCAGGCGACGTTCACCATGATCTCGGTGATGCCGTGGCGCGCCAGATGCTCGATCAGGTACTCCATCACCGGCTTACCAAGAATCGGCACCATCGGCTTGGGCAGGTCCCTGGTGAGCGGGCGCACCCGCGTGCCCTGCCCTGCAGCCAGAATCATTCCCTTAGCCATCCATCACCTCGTCTCTTATCTTCATTTTTCGTTCCCTTTGTTGATTCAGATCAGATCCCGGCATATCCGTTCGGGTTGCTGCTTTGCCAGCGCCAGGTGTCCGCACACATGGCCTCCAGTCCGCGTTCGGCCCGCCAGCCCAGCAGCGCCAGAGCCTGGCCCGGGTCGGCGTAGCACGAGGCGATATCGCCGGCCCGGCGCGGCCCGACCTTGTAGGGTACCGGCTTTCCGCTGGCCTTCTCGAACGCCTGCACCATGTCCAGCACGCTGTAGCCAATGCCGGTTCCGAGGTTGATCGCCAGGCACTCGGCCTGTGTCAGCAGTCGTTCGAGCGCCTTCAGATGCCCCAGTGCCAAGTCCACCACATGAATGTAGTCGCGAACGCCCGTGCCGTCGGGTGTCGGGTAGTCGCTGCCCCACACATTCAGGCATTCGCGCCGCCCGACCGCCACCTGGGCGACAAAGGGCAACAGGTTGTTGGGCACGCCCAGCGGATCCTCGCCAATCATGCCGCTGCGATGGGCGCCGACCGGGTTGAAGTAGCGCAGGATGCTCAGGCGCCAGCCCGGGTCGCTGCGGTGGAGGTCGCGCAGCATTTCCTCTATCACCAGCTTGGTCCGGCCATAGGGGTTGGTGGCCGACAAAGGATGCTGCTCGGTCAGCGGCAAGCACTGCGGCTCACCATAGACCGTGGCCGACGAGCTAAAAACCAAAGTCTTGACGCCGCATTCGCGCATCGCCTCGAGCAGGCGCAGCGTACCGGCGACATTGTTGTCGTAATAGGCCAGCGGGTCTTGCACCGACTCGCCCACCGCCTTGAGGCCAGCGAAATGAATCACTGCGGTCGCGGCGCTCGCGCCCAGCGCCGCCTTCAGCGCGGTCAAATCACGCACGTCGCCCTGCACCAAGGTGATTTTTTTTCCGGTGATGCTTTCGACCCGCGCCAGTGCTTGTGGCTGGCTGTTGCAGAAATTGTCATAGACGGTCACCTGATGACCCGCATTGAGCAGTTCAACGCAGGTGTGGCTGCCTATGTAGCCGGCGCCTCC
>JBMOJJ010000009.1:0-30152 GCA_049315845.1 Rhodoferax sp. | reverse complement strand
GGTTGGTCACAGCACAGGTTTCGCCGCTGTCGGCATCGCACCACTGGCCGTTGATATAGGCTTGCTGGCGCAGCAGGGAAGGGTCTTTGAGTTGCATCATCAGATTTCTCCAGGTTGGTTTTCGATTAGGGAAGGACGTGGATCAGGTCCGTTTCAAAAGGCCGCCTGGTACAGCGCCAGCGCGTCTTCATAGGCGACATCGCGCGGGTTGTTCACGAGCAGGCGTTGCACCTTCATCGCATCTTCGGCAAGCATGGCCAGATCGTCTGGCTTGACGCCGGCGGCGCGCAGCGTTTGCGCGTAGGGCATGGCTGCGACGCGCTCTCGCATGGCTGCCACAAAGGCTTTGGCTGCGGCTGCATCGTCGGCGCCGGCAAGCTCGGGCAGAATGGCACGCCCCAGTTCGGCGTACCGGCTTTGCGCCACACCCAGGTTGAATTCCAGAACAGGCAGCAGCAGCAGGGAATTCGTCAGCCCGTGTGGCAAGCCATAGTGGCCGCCCAGCGGGTAGGCCAGCGCATGCACCGCGCCGACGGGCGCATTGGCAAAAGCCATTCCGGCAAACAAGGACCCCAGCAACATGGCCTCCCGCACCGAGGCGTCCTGACCCTCGTTCACGGCGGCCAGCAAATTGGGGTACAGCAGTTGCAGCGCCTTGACTGCCAGCGCGTCAGACAGCGGATTCTTTTTCAGGCGCGTGGTGTAGGCTTCAATCGCGTGCACCATGGCGTCGACACCTGTCATGGCCGTGACGGCAGGTGGCAGGCCGAGCGTCAGCAGGCTGTCGAGCAGCGCGATGTCGGGATACAGCAAGGGCGAGACCACGCCTTTCTTCTCATGACTGGGTGTGGTCAGGATGGAAATCGGGGTGACCTCAGAACCGGTGCCGGCCGTGGTCGGCACCTGGATCAGCGGCAGTCGCGGTCCGCGCGCCAGGCCAATGCCGTAGATGTCGGGCAGCGCCTGCGGCGTGCGCGCCAGCAGCGCGACAAGCTTGGCGGTGTCGAGCGAACTGCCCCCCCCAAAACCGACCACACCGTCGGCGCCCACTGCGCGGGCCGCGTCGACGGCCGCTTGCACGCTGAGTTCGGGCGGGTCGGCCAGCACCTCCGAAAAGACCGTGGCAGTCACGCCGGCGGCGGCCAGCGAGGCCAGCGCAGCATCGAGCAGCCTGACCTTGATCAGGCCGGCGTCGGTGACCAGGAACAATCGCGTGATGCCCAGGCCTTTGGCGATGTCGCCCAGACGGCTGGCGCCACCCTGTTCACAGATGATCTTGGGAGCGGTCTCGAAACTGAATGCTGACATGACGAACCCTTTCTAATGGTTTTGCAATGGTTTTCAACTAACAATGGATTTCTGTCCGCTGGCCAGACAAATTTCACTGATTCTCAGACCAGAAGGCGTGATGCGCGACGGAAACACCTCCTTCAGTCTTTCTTCGTGCACGGGTATCAGGCGTTTCATCTCGTAGTCCACTGCCTTCATCATCTCGTCCGTTGTCAACACCAGGTTGGTCGTGCTGCCCAACGCTAGGCCAACGGGTATGTACATCTTGTCGGGGCCCATGCCTTCAATGTTTTCGTAGACATAGACCAGGTCGCCAGCCAATACCCAACTGTCACTCGACTGGGCCTGCATGTCGTTGCGCACATGCACCCATTGGCTGCCATAGGTATGGGTATCTGGCGCGCCATGCAGATCGATGCCTGGAATCACGTTCTGTTTGTCACCCTCGATAAGTCGCAGTCGACCTTGGCGCGCCAGATCAGCCACCCGCAGCACATCGGATGGGTCGGTTGCCACCATCATGTAGCGTAGCCGGTCCGGCAGCGACATGGCCCAGATCCACTTGGTCAGCTCGCGCTGCTGAACATGGAAGACTGCATTGGGGAAGGATTCAATATTTCCCATGTGGTCAAAATGCGCATGCGTAATGAAGATGTCGTCAACATCTTCCGGCCGGATGCCACAGGGTGCCAGCACGCTGTCCGGAGAGTGCCAGTTTTCAACGCCGAACTTGCTCGAGATGTAGTGGCCATATTCCTTGTCGTTGTAGCCGACGTCGACCATCGCAACGCGATCACGGCTTTTGATCACGACGTAGCAGTAGGGCAGCTTTCGTGTGCCCTGGTTGTGCGCACCGTAGATCACGCTGCTGACAGCGCATTGACTGACGTAGGCGTATTCCATCACCCAGATTGAGTATTGAGACATAACAGCGGTTCAGAGTTTTAGTGAAAAGGGTTGGGGCTTGCCGGCACCACAGCTGCAGCAGGCCTGGCTGAAATCGACAGGCAAGAGTCCGAGCTTCTCGGCGGCGGCTCGGCTCAACATGGCGCCCGCCACTTTGAGCTCCCGGGTCCAGCCATCGAGTTGCTCGCGCAATAGGTCCGACCGGCGCAGATTTGCATCAAAGCCGCAGGTGACGGCTGCCGTCTTGTGAAAGGCCAGCAGAAGGTAGGCAAAGTGCTGCCGTGCAACTTTGGGCACCCACACGGCGTGCATGTCGGCTTCAGTCTGCCTGGTCTGTTCCATCACCCGGGTTACCGCCGTCCAGTCGGTCTCGAACCGGCCACTGAAGCGCGCCAGGATGAAAAGCCCTGCCAGTTGCCCAATAATGCGGCCAAGCCGGTCATAGCAAGGGCGCAATTTTTCTGCGTAACGGATCAAGTCGTCATGGTCGGTATCCATGTCGGCCAGCCAGTCGGCCGGGGCGCAGGGCAACTCTGACAACTCGCATTCGAGATCATGCAGCGCGGGAATTCGGTCAGCGAGTTCATTGACTTGCGCGAGCTTCATACATTCCTCCGTGGGGCACAACAATCGTGCAGCTTCAGCCCTTGCGCTCACGAATGATGCGCAAGGCTTCCTTCAAGTAGATCTTGAAGACCGGGTAGTTTTCGCTCATGGGGAAGTGACCAATGTCTTCCATCTCGATGTACACGCCTCCCCTGATTTGTCGGGCCGTGTTCTCGGTCATCTCGGGCGTGGTCAGGTAGTCGTAGGTTCCCGTCATCATGATCACGGGGCACTTTCGGCCGTCGATGCGTCCGAGTTCTTCGCGCAGGTCATGGTCGACCGAATAGAAGTACAGGTCGCCCTTGAAAGACTCTGAACCCTGGGTGTAGTAAAACCAGGTCAGCCAGCGATCCTTGTCGGGCGATTGCGGCGCCATCAGATCCCATACGCCACTGGCGCAGACCTGCGCCGCATTGGCTTGCGGGTGACGCCACCAGTCGAGGTAGAAGCCCGGTGCGTAGTCGCCGGCTTCCACCGGTATGACGGCCTTGAATCGCTCTGGATGCCGCAGAGCAAGTTGCAGTGCCACATTGCCGCCAAACGAAGAGCCCATGAAGATCGGGTCGCGCAGTTCCAGCGCGTCGCACAGCTTGACGATGAAGTTGACGTAGTGGTCCGCCGTGAGTTTGTATTCGGATTCCCACCACTTCACATTCAGCGGCGGGTCCGATTTGCCGTGGCGCGGTAGATCGTAAGCGATGACGCTATAGTGCTTTGTGATCTCTTCATCTTCGAGCAAGCCGCGCCATTGATGGTTGTGGCAACCGGCGGTGTGCTGGCAAATCAGCGGTTGGCCGCTGCCGTTTTGCAGGTAGAAGACCTTGTATTCCATGCCGTCGACGTCGATAGTGACGTAGCGTCCGGTTACAGGTGAATGGCGTGCCATGGATTGAGCTCCTTCGTATTGAAATTGACCGACCTTGAAAGTCGTGTTTAGACAGGCACGCCGCACTTGCGCAACAACTCGAACTGCACAGTGAAATTGCGCAGGTGCTGCATCAGCACCAGGATGTTGCCTTCGAGCTTCAGGTCCTGCCTGAAGCTCGCTGCCCAGATGCCGTGGAACATGGGTCTGGGTACGGGCTTGCCAAACTCGCGCCAGGTCTGGGCACTGGCGCGCAGTGCAAAGTCATAGGCGTCCAGCGGCGCCGGATCGGTATTGATGTGCTTGACCTTGCCATCGTGCATCTCCACAATGATTTTCTTCTCACCCATGTCCCACATGTAAGTGCAAGTGAAATATTTCGCCATGGCGGCAATCGTCTTGTCACTGTCGGACAGGTTTTTGAACTTGAGCGCCCAGCTTTTGATGTCTGTCGTCATAGGGTCTCCTTCGCATTTGAAACGGAATCGGTTGGAACGGGTTCAGAAAGAAAGTTGGCACCTGGAACCGGAGTCGACATTTGCAGCCGATAGGCCAGGAACCAGAGGACCAAGACACCAAGCGCCCACCACATCATTTGCCAGGCCCACAGCGAAGGCACGCCCATGATCCAGCCTTTGGCTCCAGCGTTAGGCGCACCCAGCAAGTCGTTGCCCAAGATCGCTCCCGGGCCGAGGGCAAAGAAAAACCAGATCAGCGTCAGTGACCATGCCACCGGGCGCAGGAAGCGCTGCTTGGGCGCAATAGCCAAGGTCCGTGCAAACAGGGTGTGGAATCCCATGCGATGGGCACGCTCATGTTTTTCGGCAGATATCCAGGACACAACTGTGCAGCAAACCACGTTCAGAAAAATGCCCCACCCAGCCGAATGGATGGTCCAGGGCCAGCGACCCCAAGGTAGATCAAAACCAAGGAAGCTACAGATCGTCGCACCCAGCGTCTCAGTGAACAGCACGCCCAGCAGGCCTGCCACCAAGCCGACGCTGGCACCCTGGCGCGTGATCCATGGAAACCAGCACAGGCCCGCCAGCGCCGGCCAAAGCTGCAGCGCAAAGCCCAGTGCCAAGGCGCCCATTTGCGCCTGCGCGCGCGGCGCAAAGGTGGCCAGCAACAACGCGGCCAAGATGACGGCGGCGATGCTGCAACGGGCATAGAACTTCTGCTGCGTCAGATCGGCGCGCGGAGTCAGGTACCTCAGGAACACGTCGCGCACGATGATGGTGCCTGTAGTGGCGGTAAACAGCGACACCATGGCATGAATCGCTGCCAGTGCACAGACAGCCAACAAAGCCATGAACCATGGCGTCGACTCAGCCAGGGTCAGCAGATAACGCGCGTACAACTGGGTCTCCTTGCCTTGAGCAAGGTCCGGCAAGGCGTTGCCCAGCGTCAAGCCAGCCTCGCGCAGGGCCCTGGACGCCCCCAGGAAGTTTGCGCCCATGCCTTGCACCAGCGCAAAAAAGACCAGCAACAGACCCACGCCAGCAGCCGACACCCAGACCTGTTGCGGACCGAACCCCTTGGGGTCGCGGCAGCTGAACGCCAGCATAGAAAATGCAGGAGAAGCCTGGATGCCCATCAGGGCAAAGCAGGTTGACAGGATCATGGCCGTTGTCCATAGGCCGGCCACCGGTTCTTCCTTACCCAGACCGGCGGTGAACTGCACAACACCCGGGATGTGCAGGTAAGCGTTATAGCCTTCGGCTGAACTGCCCCACGAGCCCAGCGTGCTGGCCCCCAATTTGGCCAAACCTTGCATGAAAGCGCTGAAACCTTCCACGCCACCCAAGTGCCACATGGCAACCCAACCCAGTGCCAGCATGCCAGCGCCCAATAGCAGACCTTGCAGGCTGCCGACGTAAGCCACGGCCCGCAGTCCACCAATGCAGACGTAAAGGAAGACCGCTGCTGTCAGCACCCACATGGCCAATCTCGCAGGCACAGCGCCTTCGCTCAGCCATTGAATCAGGTAGCCGGTGGCGCTGAGGTGCATGCCAACATAGGGCACGGCGCACACCAGCGCAATCCCGACCACCAGAATACGCAAGGCATCGCCACCAAAGTAGTCACTCAGCATCTCGCCTGGCGTGATGTAACCCAAGCGCTGGCTCAACAGCCACTGGCGTTTCATGAACAATACCCCGGTCAGAGGAATCGTCACGCCTGCCAGTGCCAATTGAGCAAACGCCAGCCCGTCGCGCATCACCAGCGAGGGGTAGCCCAACATGCCCCAGCCGGCAAACGAAGCCCCGGTGGCAGACAGCACAAATACCCAGGCCGGCAAGCGGCGACTGGCCAAAAAGAAATCGCCGGGTCCCTGCCCTAGGCGCGCGCTGCTGACGCCCCACTGCATGCAATAGGCCCAATAGAGTGCCACAAAGGCAAACAACCAAACCATGGATTCCGTCATGGCTGTATGTCCTTTGAGCGGTGGCGCAGGGTGTGGACTAACACCCAGGTGCCACGCATACCGTAGCGGATCACCAGATAGAGCATCAGACAGGCAGCCATGGCACCAAAGCCGGCCAGGCCCAGGCCCAGGTTCTCCGGGCCGAAGTGTGCGCTGAACAGGGCACTGGCGATGAAGCTCAAGGCTGATATCCCAAAGAGAACCAGACCCAGGGCCACTTCGCCCGGGCTGAAGCTGGACTCGAAGACATGGTTGATGATCAGATGACCGACAAATCCCAGCACCAGCAGAGCGTATCCGAGCAAACCCAGGCCCCAGCTTGGCGCGCTGAAGCCCGACAGGACGAAGCACATACCAAAAGAAGCAAACAGGCTCCAGTTTGTCACCACGGCCAGGCGCTTTTCAACGGTGGCAATGGCTGCGTCGTGAGGGGGCATCGGCATGGACTTTGGCTCTGTCTAGGGTATGGACGCAATGATGGCTCAGTGCTTGCTGCTGGTGTTGTCTCCCGCAGCGCCGCTGTCCTTGTTGTCGCTCACCGGCAAGGCCATCACGCTGCCCAGATGTCCCAGGCTGGTGATGGAACTTGGCGATACGCCAATCTCCTGCAGCAAGGTGTCGATGAACGGCGCCTGAGCACGGTAGCGCAAAGCCGAATTCACCACGTTGTCGCTCAAGCTGCCAGCTCGCGGTCCACCTTCGCCGGAGCTTGCACCTGAATTTCCACCGCCAGCAGCGCTGCTCAGACCGGGCACCCCGTCGACCTGCAGGATGCGGATCGACTCGATGTTTTCCATCGGCTTGACGCTCTCGCGGATGATGCTCGGCAGGGTATCGATCAGTTTTTGATTGAAGCTGCTGCGACGCGATGCATCGGAGCGCAAATTCTCTGACTCGTTGAGCTTTCGCTTGCCGTCGGCGTCTACCTGGTAGCGATAAGCTGCCGCCTCGGCACTGGCGCGCTCGGCCTTTGCTTGGTCGACGGCGGCCGTCAAGGCCGCCTCGGCCTGCTTGGTCTGCTTGATGGCGTCGCGCTCGGCCTCTTGAGTGGCTTCGATCAGGTCGATCGACTTGCGGCGTTCGGCAATTTCCGTCTCGCGCACAGTGATCACCTTTTCTTGCGCCGCAATCATCAGGGCGCGTGCCGATTCGGCCTGCGCTTGTGCCTCGGACTCATCCTTGGATTTGGCGGCCACCGCAATCACGCGTTCCTGCTCTTCGAGTTCCAGGGCGCGGCGCCGCTGGATGTCTAGTTGAGAGGTCTTTTGCTCCTGCAGTATGCGCTCGCTGTCGACAGCACGGGTTTGATTGATACGGCTCTTCTGAACAATTTCTGCCGATCGAATCTGTGCCTCCTCAATGTCTCGCTCGCGTTCAGTCTTCTCCAGCGCGATCTGGGTCTTTTGTTGTGCGCGACGCATAGCCACCTCGCTCTCCTGGCTCAGGCGAGCGAATTCGCTCTCCTGGTCGATACTGAGGGCGAGCTTTTCGGACTCCAGATTCTTCTTGCGAATCGCAATCATCGTGTCCTGCTCGATGTCGTTGCGCTTCTTCTTGCGGGTTTCGATTTCTTCCGTCAGGCGCGTCAAGCCCTCGGCGTCGAACGCGTTGGACGGGTTGAACAGCTTCATGTCAGTCTGATCCAGACCGGTCAGCGATACCGCTTCGAGTTCCAGCCCGTTAGCAGTGAGCGAATCGGCGACCAGGCCCTTGACACTCTTGATGTAATCACTGCGGTTTTCATGAATCTCTTCCATCGTCATGCGTGCCGCCACCGAGCCCATCGCGTCAACAAAACGGCCTTGCACCAAGTCTTTCAGGCTGTCGGGGTTGAGCGTTCGGTTGCCTAGGGTCCTGGCTGCGGCCGCCACCGCTTCAGCCGATGGGATCACGCGCACAAAGAACTCCACGTTGACTTCGATTCGCATGCGATTTCGTGTGATGAGAGACTTTTCACCGGCGCGGCGCACATCAATGCGCAGCGTGTTCATGCTGACCTCGGTGATGTCGTGCACGATGGGTAACACCAGCGCACCGCCACCCATCACCACGCGCTCGCCTCCGAAGCCGGTGCGGACGAAGGACAGGTCTTTGGACGAGTGTCGGTACAGCCAGTGCAGCAAATAGACAATGATCGCAATGACGATTGCGGCCAGGATGACGATGGCAATGATATCGGCGCCGTTCATGATTCAATCCCTCCAAACCAGTTAACAAATGCAGCGCGGGCTTGCGCGTTTTCTGACAAGAAATATGCAGCCCATCCCGGCGGGAGGGCCATTTGAGGTGCATTCATCGGTTGTTTCCTGAGTCGCGAATGGAGGCCGACAAAACCGTGAGGCAGAACGCCACCTGATTCACCAGGTCGGACAGGTTGTAGACAATGTTCAGCTTGCCCGGGGACACGCCGCCGGCAAAGCCGACGATGAAGTAGCAGAGCGGGTAGACCGCCCAACCGATCGATAGGATCAGTCTCATCCAGAAGTAACCCCTGTGCACGCTGAAGTTGGAACTCTTGGCGCTGACCTCGGCCATGCGACCAAAGAACACTTCGCCCAGCACGTAGAGCCAGCATGCCAGGCCAATCAGGAATCCCAGCGTCGGGTACATCAGGTTCGCCTCGCCCAGGTAACGCGCTAGGACCATGACGACCGAGGCCACCATCAGACGCCAGAAAAGCCAAGTGGACAAGGGCGCCATGGCATTCACAAAAAAGTACATCACCATGACCTGCAGCGGCATGGTGACAAACCAGACGATATAGCGGTATATCGCAGGCATTTGATTGCTGGCCTGCCAGACCTGGCTGGCCTCAAAGTAGTGCACTGCGCTGACCAGCGTGACCATGGCGGCCATGGCCAGCGGCAGCTTCCATTTTCGCGCCACCCAGGCCGTGCCCATCAACAGCAGAACCGTCGCAGCCACGGTGGTCAGCAGCAGTAAAGAGAAAGTGCCGCTGGCAACGTCTGTCGCCTCAAGCAACTTGATGTTCATAGATGATCTCCAGAGGGGTCAGTAACAATACAGGCACGGGGTGTCTTTCCATGATGGTTTTCAAATTTGGGTTCGGATGTGGGGTGAGCGGGCATAGAGGGCGACCATGGGCAGAATCAGCAGACCGAAGATAAATTGCTGCCACTCAAATTTCAGACCGATACCGACCAGGAACGACGTCAATACCTGTAGCACCAGCACGCCGATCACGGTAAAGCCATAGCCCCCCTGGCCACCCAGCAAGGATGTGCCACCCATCACGACGGCAGCCAGCGTCATGAACAGGTAGGGTTGGCCGACGCCAATGAAGCCGCCACCGCTCCAGCCCAGCAGCAAAGTGCCGGTGAGGGCAGACACCGTTCCGCTGATCATGTAGGCGCCAACCCAGTAGCGCCGCTCGCTGATCGAAAGTCGTGAGGCAGAAGTGCGGTTGCCGCCCAGTGCGTAAAGAAAGCGCCCGTATACCGTGTTCTTCATGCCATAAATCAGCAGTACGGCGACCACAGCCCAGATAAAGATGACGGGTGGAACATCCAGGCCCAAGGTGGTTCCGTTCATGGCGGCAAGGTTCTTGAGCCAGGGCGGCACCGTTCCAAATACGTTGCCAGCAAACGCAGTACCAATGCTGGTGATGATCTGAGTCAGACCCGAAATGGCAAAGCCGACGCCGAGTGAAAGGATCAGCGCCTGACCCTGCAAGCGAAAGCTCAGAATGCCGTTGATCCAGCCGACCAGAGCACCCAGCAACAGAACGATGATGACGGCGATCCATGAATAAACACCCAGTCCGATGAGATACAGAAGGAACACATTGGAGGCGCCGATCAGGAACGGAATGGACAAGTCCAGACCTCCCAACAACGCGACCATGGTTTGTCCGACGCAGGCCAGGCCCAGGAACGACGCAAACAGCAACATTGACTTGATGTTTTGCCCGGAAGAAAAGCCATCAATAAAGATCGAGCCAACGGCAAACATGGTTACCAGGACCATCAGGCCAATGAAGGCGCTGCGGTTGTCAACAAACAGCTGGCTCACCTGAACGGTAAAGATCAGCAGCGCCACCAGCGCCAGGAAAGTCAGGACGTTCAGCCAGTTGAAGAAACCGGTCACGGTTGCCGAGGCGATTAGGAAGATGCCCAGCAATAGTAGCAAGGCAATCACCAAAGACAGGTGTTGGCGAATGAAGGCACGAAACACCGACATGCCGTTGGGTCTGTCACTGGGTGCGTCATCAGCGTGTTGCGCCCCCGGAGCCAGGTAGGCATTCCAGACCCAGATCACCAGGGCAAAGGTTGCCGCCGCATAGAAGATCAGTTGCTGCCAGGGCGTCTTCTGGTACAGGCCCAGAATGACGCCCAAACCAACGATCAGGGCAGCCACGATAAGGCCGGCCCATTGAAGGTTGGACAGGCGGGCCTGTACGGTGCTCAATTTGCTGGCGACCGGGCTCATGGGGCTACCTTCACTGATTTGACCACTGCCGGCCGAACTTGAGCGGCATCCACGTAAGTGGCCACAAGGTAGGCGCTGAAAGCCAGCAAGACCAGCACGATGATGACCATGCGCGGCGACCAGCGACGTTGCTGGCTCTGCAGCACAAGCGCGCGTGCGATCACCAGCAGGGACAAGGCCAACAGGCTGAAAAGGGCAATCGGCCTGGCCAGGGTGCCGCCGCTCTCAGGGCTTCCGTCTTCCCAGCGCTCGAAAACAAAATCCACTGAACGGTCGGCTCGTCCGGTTGGCCTGGCCGTTGTTGCAGCCGGCGCCGCTGTTGCCGCTGGTTCCGCTGTCTGTTTTGCGGATGCCGAGTAGTCGTATTTGGCATGCAGTATGACGCCCACAAACAGAATGGACAGGACAATGAAGATGAGCGCCGGCGAGACATGGCGGATACGTCGTTGCAGCCAGGGAATGGCGATGGTCAGCAACAGCGAGAGCACCAGAATCACCCCGTAGGCAAGGTCGGTGACAAAGCCCTGGACTGCGCCGAAATTGAAGGTGGCCAGCACGTAGCCAATCAGGAAGAGGTTGACAGCACCCAGCAAGGAGCCGATGACGCCTCCGCGTCCGCCGGCCAGGCTGGTGCCGCCCAGCACCAGCGCGGTCACTGCGATCAGGGTGTAGGTTGTTCCCTGGGTCGGGTCACCGGATCCGATGAGGGCGGTGTAGGTCAGTGCGGCCAGGGCGCTGAAGACGCCGGCAATGCAGTGCGCGCCCAGGCGCACGATGGTGATGCGCACGCCACTCGTATAGGCTGCTCGCTCGTCCGAACCCATGAGGCGCATGTGCCCATAAAAAGCAGTGCGGGTAAAGATCAGCCAGGCAACAGTGCAAAGCACCAGGATGACCAGGATGGGCGAGTCTATCGTTGTGCCCAAGCCCCATGCCGACATCCATTCCGGGGCCGTGCCGCCCGGGCGCGGCAGAATCACCAGATTGATGCCCGACAAGGCGAGGTAGCCGCTCAAGGCCACGATGATGGGTTGCACCCGCACGTAGACAATAATCAGGCCCATCAACAACTGGTAAGCAACCCCCACGGCAATCGCATACAGGAAGAACAGCAGCGGTGATTCGAGTGCACCCAAGCCATTGAGAACGACCAGCGTCACATTGACAAACCCCATCAGCGGACCCACGGAAAGGTCCACGGTTCCGCGTCCTGCCATGGCCAGGGCCATCAGGGAATAGGTGGCCAGCACCAGAGGCGTCATCACGATCACTGCGCTGCCAATGCCGGCGGGTGACACCAGGTTGGGGCTTCGCAAAACCGCGATGATGAGCAGAAGAAACAACAGCAGAATTGGCACCAACAGATAGGTGTTGGAAGCGGATGCGCCGCTTGTTTCTGTGCTGCTGTCGCTCATGCTGACTGCTCCGGGCAATATCGGATGCTTGTCATCGACCGGGCCGCGTCGACGAGTCCTGCCCAAACTCGACGATCTTGATCGGTGATCGCGTCGTGACCGTTGAGGCGGTCGTGTCGGCTTTGACGGTGCGTTCGCCTAGCCAACGCTGGTTCGACGGGGGCGGTTCCATCCCGAACTCCTTGGCTTTGATCGGCACCTGGCCAGGCAATCCAACTGGTTTTAGATCGACTGCGCCAAGGTGAGGATAGGGCGAGCTTCGCAGCGCATCGGTGCTGTGCGGTGCAGGACTTAGCTCCGATTTGTGATCGAAATTTGGGTAAGGGCTGGTTCGTTCTTTCCAGCTGTCGGGTGCGCGCGGTGAATCGGTTTTCTCGTCTTTATCAAATTCAACGATCTTCATGCTGTCGCTCTCCTGTGTTTCTGGGTCGCCCGGGTGGGCGGCAACTTGTTTGGCGCGCGTCTGTCCAAACATTGCTTCCAAAATGGGCGTGGGGTGGATGTCGCTGCCCGTGAACTCATCGAAGATGCTGCCGTTGCGAAACACCAGGACGCGTGAGCAGAATCCCACGAATTCCTCGATTTCGCTGGAGAGGTAGACCACCGATTTGCCAATCGCCGCAAAGTCAAGCAAGTGCCGGTACAACTCTGCCTTGGCGCCCACATCGATGCCCCGCGCCGGATCATTCAGAACCAGGATACTTGGGTTGAGCGCGAAGGCGCGCCCGATCAAGACCTTTTGCTGATTGCCACCGCTGAGCGAGGTGATCTTGTTGCTGCGTTCACCCATGCGAATGGCCAGCCGTTCCACCTCCCAGTCGAATATGCCATCGAGTCCCGGCCAGTCGATAAGCGCCAGTCTTCCGCCCCGGGTCTTGCGCCGGTATAGCGGCATCAGCAGATTCTCGAAGATACTGAGATTGGCAAAGATGCCCTCGCGCTTGCGGTCGCCCGAGACATAGGAAACGCCGAGTTTCACTGCTGATTTCAAGTCTGCAAGATCGACAAATTCGCCTTGTTCGTTGCGCACGCGTGGTGCCGATGGCCCAGCCGGATCGACCCCGGCCAACATGCGCACAAATTCACTTTGTCCCTGTCCGTCCAAGCCGGCAACGCCGAGGATCTCGCCTTGGCGCAGTTGACAGTTCACCGGCACCGCCTGGGGCCACACCTGCATTTGATGGGCCTGCATGACCACGGCGCCGAGTTGCATTGGCGCTTTGCTTGCGCTGGTTTCAGCCGAGGCCTCGCTCTTGCCGGTCATCAGACGCAGCAAATTCTTCTCGGTGATCTCGCCTTTTTCCAGGACACCGACATCCTTGCCATCGCGCAGGACGGTAGCGCGGTCGCAGACGCGGATCAATTCCGCAATGCGATGGGTGACGATGATGACCGCAGCGCCGGCGTCGCGCATTGAGCGCATCTTGGCGAACAAGCGCTCAGTGGAGTCCAGGTCTAGCGCTGCCGACGACTCATCGAGTATCAGAACCCGTGGTTTGCAAAGCAGGGCACGTCCGATGGTGATCCACTGCTTGATATTCAAGGGAAGCATCCCGACCAGGGTATCGGGATCAATCGGTAAACCGGTCAGTTCCTTCATCAGGGACTTGGCGGTCTCATATTTCTCAGTGGCACCCAGCGCGCGCGACCACAAACTGTCGGCACCCAGGTACAAATTTTCGACCACCGAACAGTCGTCCGCCACCAGGACTTCCTGAAAAACGGTGGCAATGCCCGCATCCCGGGCCTCGTGCGGCGCAGCGGGACTACGGCCAAGAACCGAGACCTGACCAGCGTCTATGGGTATGACTCCCGATATTACTTTTGCCAGCGTGCTTTTGCCGCAGCCATTGCCGCCCACGATGGCGTGAATCTCGCCCAGATTGGCGCTGAAGTTGCAGCCATTGAGCGCCTTGGTCATGCCAAAAGACTTGCGCACACCGACGATAGCAATCCCACGTGTAGCAGTGGGGGGTGCCGCTGCGGCATGCGCGCGACTCTCGTCGATCACTGAGTGGGGCACAATAATTAGCGGGAAGAAAGTTAGAGACGGGTTGCCCGGCAGTCACCGCGGCACATTGCAATGAATACTGACGGACATTGCTTCAAGCTTGCATCGAGACCATGACGATTGATGAGTCTCGATGCAAGGGTAGATAGCGTCCTAGTGCTTGAACTTTTCCGGATCGGCCGGGCGCAGGAAGAAGTTGTTCAGGTAGGCCAGGCTGCTGCCCCACTTGTCCGTTCCGACGTTGACCCATTTGTCGGAATCTTCACTGCAGTTTTCAGGAACGAGCTTCTTGACATCGTCGATCGAGAACTTGACCGCATCAACCAGCACCGATTGCATCTTCGGGCCCTGGCCTTCGAGCGTGCGCATCATGATGTTCCAGGCCAGTTCGATGTCGTCACCTGGAGGCCACAGCTGGATCGCGCTGCTGATGAATCCAGGATTCTTGCGCCAGTAGCACAGGGCACCGACCTCGCCGCCGATGGCAACCGGAACCATCTTGCGACCTGATTGTTTCAAGGCACGCAACACGCCGAGTTCAGCCGCGGACTGCACCACAACGCCGTCAAGCTGTCCCGGGTTGGTGGCCAGCCATTTTTGCACTTCAGCCTGTGCGACCTGGTCAGTCCACATGCCGGCGACGTCACCCACGACCTTGATGTCGGGGAAGGCGGCCAGACCAGACTTGATGCCACGGTCCTGCGAGTCGGAGCCGGACGTGCCAGGAATGCCCTGGACCACCAGCACGTTACCCTTCTTGCCGATCTGCTCGCCCATCCACAAGCCCAGTTCGCGCCCACCCACCTGGTAGTTGACGGACGAGTTGATGGCATACGGCGACGTCAGATAACCCGTGAAGGAGAAGGTTGGAACCCCTTTGTCGTACGCATACTTGATGGTCTGATTGAGGGCGGTAGGGTTGGAGCAGCAAACGATGATGGCGTCTACGCCCTGATCGACCAGTTGGCGCATCTGCTGTATTTGCGTGGCATCCTTCAGGTTTGACTGCGTGATGATGACTTCCTTGATCAGGCCAAGTTTCTTCCACTTGGGAATGATCTCGTTTTGCAGTCTATCCATCGCCGCAGCACGCCAGGTGTTGCCGGCATAGGAACTGGCGTAGCCAATGGTCCAGGGCGGACCCTTCTTCGGCTTCCAATCCCGGTAGGCGCTGGGACCGATCGGCTGCGCCGGATCGAGCAGTTCCTTGGAATAGAGGCGCTTGGCCACATCAGGGGGGATTTCATCCAGTCCGGCAGCGTGTGAAACGCCAACGGCCATGAGTGCAGAGGCGGCGCAAAACGCCGCGATTCGCTTTAGGCTCAGTTTCATCAAGTCTCCTAGTTCTGTGACCGCGGACATCGCATCGTCACCATGGTTTGCAGCAAAACCTACCAACCAAGTCCGAATGTAATGGTGAATATTGTGCAATCGTCATGCAAATGGTAAGGAAATTCCCTATGCCGATAAAAACATCGATGGTTTTGATGATTCACAGTGAAAATGGATAGAAATTCCCCTTGATGCCAAAAAGTTTAATTTCATCATTGAACCAAAAGACTTGGACATCAGTGCAAATTCAATGCAAAATAGCATGCAAATTGCACTAAATAGTCCCCACTTCTGTCAGCAAATGCAGTCCCCCTTCCTCCGCAATTGGCGCAGCGTCACCGTCCGTCAAGATGCATAACAACTGAGGCACCCATGGTCAGTCCAGTTCCAAGAAAAAATGTCCTCCTCCAGGATATTGCCGCTTCGCTGAAGCTCTCGATCTCCACGGTTTCGCGAGCCCTTGCCGGCCATCAGACAATTAGCGAAGAAACTCGAGAAGCAGTACAGCGCGCCGCGGTGGTGATGGGCTATGCATCCAAGCGACCAGGCAAGAGAAAAAGAAATGTTCCAACACGAACCATCGGTGTCTTGCTGAGTGTGGATCAACTGCACAACCGCTTCATGACCATGGTGTTGGAGAACATTCACCATGACATGCTTGAGTTTCGATATCACGTGGTCGTGCTTATTGACCCGATGAACTCTGCCAATGATGCTGGACATCTGTCGACCTTCCGTCCAATCATCGACGAGTACTTGGAGGGCATGATATTGCTATCAGCCACCACAGACTCCTTCATGGTCCGCGAACTCAAGCGGCTGGGCGTCCCTCTGGTACTTGCTGTGAGATCGGTGGACGACTCAAGAGTGGATATCGTTGAGTCCGACAATATGTATGGTGGCGCTGAAATCATGCGGCATTTGTACGAGCTTGGTCATCGCCGTATTGGTTTGGTCATGGGACCTGAGAACTCTTCCACGAGCCGCGATCGGGCCAAGGGAGCACTCAGTTACCTTCGCGAAAAGGGAGTGCCAATCCAAAATACTCCCGTAATGTGGAATACTTTCAGTTACGAGTCCGGGTACTCTTGCTCTACCCAGATGCTCGAACTCGAAGTGCCTGTCACCGCTATTATGGCTGCGGGCGACTCAATTGCATTGGGCGTGCTGGATGCGGCCCGCAACAAGAACATAGATGTTCCTTCGCAGTTGTCTGTTGTCGGCTTCGACGACATTCCTTTGTCAGGTTCAAGGCTTATCAGTCTGACCACCATCAATTCGTCGGCAAAGGAACTGGCTAGAGTTGCTTGTCGCCGAATGCTTGATCGAATTCGCAACGGTGTCCTGACTCCACCGACTCGTGACGTCATGCCAGTACAGCTTGTCCGTCGCGACACCTCTGCGCCACCACGAAAAATATGAAAGGCCGTCGGCGACTTTCAAGATTGTGAGCCGCGCAAAGCGGCCCACAAAACCGAAAAGTAGTCCTGCACGATATGACCGACTTGCCACAATCACCCTACCTCGCACTGGCCAGATTACCTACAGTTCGACGCTCGCGGACACCGATATTGACAGCTTGAACGCAGGTCGATGAGCTCGATGTTTTCCATGACATCGTTAACCGC
This sequence comes from Rhodoferax sp., assembly GCA_049315845.1. GTDB lineage: Bacteria > Pseudomonadota > Gammaproteobacteria > Burkholderiales > Burkholderiaceae_C > Rhodoferax. Next base: position 13,222 of record JBMOJJ010000009.1, on the reverse strand, counting down.
TGACCGGCTGCACGCTCTTGGATCTCTGGGCACTTCCTGCCGTGCTGCGAATCTTCTGCTTCAACAAGGCGAGCATCGCTTGTGCTGCGGGCGACAATGCTCCCTGCCGGCGCCGAATCAAGCCGATCGAACGATGAATCACCGGACTGACCAGCGGTCTCCAGACAATACCACTGCCGCTGATCACATCGGCGGCCATTGCGGGCAGCGCCGCGACCCCCAGCTGCGCCAGCACCATGGCGCCGATGGTGGCCAGATGACTCACTTCATAGCTGGGATGAAATTGGATGCCGCTTCTGAGTGCGGCGGCATCTACATACTGGCGCACACTTGTGGGACGCGGCATCGAAATATGGGGCCAGACCAGCGTGTCGACGAAAGAGACACTGGTCCTTTCAAGTCCAAGCGGATGACTGTCTGCCGCCAGAAGCACAAAGACATCGGTCGTCAGCGGCACATAGTCCAGATCGGCGTGGGCCGGGTTGGCGGCCGTGAGCGCGAAATCGACTCGACCTTCCCGAACGAGGTCGAATGCTGCCTCGGACAAGGTATCGATCAAGGTGAGCTTGATTTCAGGGTGTTTCTCGTTGAAGGCCTGGAACAGGGCCGGAATGATGCGCGCCGCAAGCGATGGCAGGGCGGCAATGGCCACACTGCCTTTGCGCACCTTGGCAACATCGCTGACGGCTGTGGCTGCTCGCTCCAGGTCGGACAGCACCTGATCTGCGTGCGACGCAAAAACGGCTCCGGCTGCCGTCAAAGCGACGGCGCGGGTGGTGCGGTCGAACAGGCGGGCGCCCATGGACTGTTCGAGCCTGCTGATCAGGGACGACAGTGCCGATTGCGACAAATGGATCTGTTGCGCCGCCTGGCTGAAGCTCAAAGTCCTGGCGACGGCGAGAAATGCACGCAGATCGCGAGCCGACATATTTATTTCCATAGTCGATAAGTTTATAGAAAAAATCTGTTTTACAGATAAACAATCGGGGTGCAAACTCAGCTGGATTCACCTCCCTCGCCGCCGCCTCATGACTATCGAAAATACGACTTCTCAATCGCCTCCCGATCGAAGCAATGGCCTGCCCCGGCCTTCGCTGGCCTGCGCGCTTGTCGTCGGCGGCGGCACCATGGGTTCCGACGTGGCACTGGTGCTGGCGCGTGCCGGCTGCCACACAGCGGTGCTGGAGCCAGGTGAAACGCGTCGAAAGGACCTTGACGCGCATTTCACGCGCGGCTTGCGCGCTCTGGGGTATGAGCACAGACGCGGCCTGGTTCGCGCCTGCGCATCGATGGACGATGTCGATTGGCCCTCGATCGATTTGGTCATTGAATGTATCCCCGAGAAACTGGAGCCAAAACAAAAGCTGTTTGCCGAGCTGGCGCGACGCACCCGTGCCGATGCGATCCTGTGCAGCAACAGCTCGAGCTTTCCGATCTCTGCGATCGCGCAGGGACTCGCAACGGACCACCGCATGCTCGGTCTTCATTTCTTCATGCCCGCGCACCTCGTGCCATTGGTCGAGGTCGTGCTGGGCGAACACTCTGACCCGGCGCTGGCAGACTCCCTGTCGGTCTTCATGCGCGCCTGCGGCATGGTGCCGGTTCTGGTGCGAAAGGACCTTCCCGGCTTTCTCGCCAACCGGCTGCAGCATGCGATGGCGCGCGAAGCCTTTGCGCTGATCGATGCCGGCGTGGCAACGCCGGAGGATGTGGATGCGGCGGTGCGGTTTGGTTTTGGCTTTCGCTTTCTTGCCGCGGGCCCGGTGCTGCAGCGCGACCATGCCGGCATCGATGTGCACTGTGCCGCCGCGGCAACGATGTACCCGTCGCTTGCCGTCAATAGCGTGCCGGCCAGGGCTTTGTCAGATCGCGTGGCCAGCGGTCAGCTGGGAATGAAGTCAGGGCAAGGGTTTTTCCCATGGACGCCCGACACCATCGCCGCCGAGCGCAAGCGCTACGATGACTTGCTGCTGGCGGGCCTGCGCTTGCTGGCGTCGGAGTTGCCAGCCATTGACGAACCGCAGAACCAGAAAGCGATCCCATCATGACGATATCTCCGCTGATCCTGACCGTCGCGCCCAATGGTGCTTACAAGACGCCTGCCGACCATCCAGCCCTGCCAACGACGCCTGACGCGCTGGCCGCGACAGCCCGCGCCTGCCTTGACGTTGGCGCTTCAATGCTGCACATGCACGTGCGCAAGTCCGATGGAACTCACAGCCTGGACGCGCACCACTACCTCGCTGCAACGGCGGCGGTTCGCAAGGCGGTCGGGCCGGAGATGGTGATCCAGATTACCACCGAGGCAGCCAGGGTTTATGCGCCGCCTGCGCAGATGGCTGTGGTACGCGCGGTGGTTCCGGAGGCTGTTTCAGTCGGTCTGCGTGAACTTCGTGGGCCAGAAGTGTCGGAGCAGATGCTGGCGGCGTTCTTCGGCTGGCTGGTGGAGGCCGACATCATGACCCAGGTGATCTTGTACGACGACGCGGATGTGCTGGACTGGAATGCCTTGCGGGCGCGCGGCATCATTCCCGAGGGAAAGTGGTTTATGCTGTTCGTGCTGGGTCGATACAGCGTGGGCCAGACTTCAAGCGCGACCGACCTGCTGCCATTTCTAGCACTGCACGACGGCGCCCATCCGTGGGCCATGTGCGCATTCGGCGCACAAGAGCATTCGTGCGCGATCGCTGCGGCCGCACTCGGCGGGCATGCGCGCGTCGGCTTCGAAAACAACCTGCTGCTGCGGGACGGCAGCACGGCGCCCAGCAATGCGGCTCTTGCACAGCAGGTGGTTGAAGGCGCTGCGGCGCTCTACCGACCGCTGGCCAGTGCGGACCAGATCCGAAATCAGTTCCGCAGAACATGAACTTGTTTTTTGCAATGCACATTTGCACCCTTCCCATTTGAAACAAAAAAGGAGATCCCGATGAAACTTCGCAAGACCCCAATCCGCACATCGCGGGCAAGACGTTCCCTGCTGACGGGGCTTGCAGCCGCTGCGATGCTTGGCATGCTGGGCCCGGTCATGGCCCAGGATTACCCCAGCAAGGTGATCAAGCTGGTCGTGCCCTATCCGCCAGGGGGAGCGACTGACGTGATTGGCCGAGTCATGGCACAGAAGTTGTCGGTCGCGCTGAACCAGCAGGTCATCGTCGACAACCGTGCGGGTGCGGCCGGCAGCATAGGCGCGGCGGCCGTGGCTGCGGCTGCGCCTGACGGCTATACCTTGCTGATGGGGGCGATGACCAGCCACTCGATCAGTGCCGTGCTGTACAAGAAAGTTGTGAACTTTGACATGGACAAGAGCTTTGCTCCGATCGCCATCGTTGGCACGGTGCCGCTTGTCTTTGTCGTTAACCCGTCCGTCAAGGCAGCCACCCTGGCGGAATTCATTGCGCTGGCCAAATCCAGGCCGGGAAAGCTGAGCTTTGCCTCTGCCGGCAACGGCTCGCCGCAGCACCTGGCCGGTGAAATGTTCCAGCGTGTGGCCGGTGTTCAGATGTTGCACGTCCCCTACAAGGGCAGTGGCCCGGCCATGACCGACCTGATGGGCGGCCAGGTTGACAGCATGATTGAGACCGCGCCGGCCGCGCAAGCGCATATCAAGGCGGGCAAACTGCGCGCAATAGCCGCCGCCTCGGCCCAGCGGGTACCGACGCTGCCGGATGTACCGACAGCCACCGAAGCCGGCTTGAAGGGGTTTGAAGTCAGCTCCATGTTCGGCATTGCCGCTCCGGCCGGCACGCCACCGGCAATCATCAGCCGAATCAGCACCGCCCTGAAATCGATTCTGGGCATGCAGGATGTGAAGGACTCGATGCTGGCACAGGGCGTGATCTCGACCTACACCAGTCCCGAGGAGGCGACCCTTGCGCTGCAAGGCGAAAGCGCCAAATGGGCGAAAGTCATCCAGGATGGCAATATCAAGCCCGAGTGAGAAGTTCCGGCGCCCGCTGCGCTGGCCTGCCTCTGGCTGCGCGGGACCGGCTCGCCTGCTTATGCGGCGCAAATGAAGACCGGATCGACAGACAGGAAGCATCTTGAATAACACAAGCAAAATCGGCCTGGCGCGCGGCCTCACCAACTACGGTGACGCTGATTTTTCACTCTACTTGCGGCGAACTTTCGCCAAGGCGGCAGGCTATTCGAACCAGATGGCGAGCCGCCCGGTGGTCGGCATCGCCCAGTCGGCCAGCGGCTTCAACCCGTGCCACCGCAATTTCCCGGAGCTCATAGATGCCATCAAGCGCGGTGTTCTCGCTGCCGGGGGCTTGCCGCTGGACTTCCCGACGATTTCACTGGGCGAGACCTTTCTCAATCCGACCTCGATGAAATTTCGCAACCTGATGTCAATGGACATCGAGGAGATGATCCTGGCTCAGCCGATGGACTCGGTGGTGCTTCTCGGCGGTTGCGACAAGAGCGTGCCGGCGCAGTTGATGGGCGCGGCCTCGGCCAACGTGCCTGCGATCCAGCTGGTGTGCGGCCCGATGCTGCCGATGCCCTACCAGGGCGAGCGCCTGGGGGCCTGCACCGACTGCCGTCGCTTCTGGGCCAAGTTCAGGGCGGGCGAGATTTCCAAAGAAGAGATCAACGAGGTTGAAGGCAAGCTGGCGGCGACCGCCGGCACCTGCGCTGTGATGGGTACCGCCAGCACCATGGCTTCGATCGCCGAGGCGCTTGGCATGTCGCTGCCAGGAACGGCGGCGATTCCCGCCGTCCACTCGGACCGATTGCGCGCCGCCGAGGCAAGCGGTCGCCGGGCGGTGGAACTTGCGCTTCATCCGATCCGTCCGAGCGAGGTCATCACCGGGGCGTCGGTCGAGAATGCGCTGCGCATCCTGCTGGCGATCGGCGGCTCGACCAATGCGCTGATCCATCTGACCGCGATCGCCGGGCGTCTGGGCATCAAGGTCTCACTGGCGCGGCTGAACGAGCTGTCTGACAGCACCCCGGTTCTGGTCGATCTGAAACCCACCGGCCAGCACTACATGTCGGACCTGCATGCGGCCGGCGGACTGGGCGCGGTGCTGCGCGAACTGGCGCCCCTGCTGCACCTGGACTGCATGACGGTCAGCGGCGAGACGCTGGGAGAGCGCCTCGCTGTCGAATCGACCTGGGTCGACCGTGCCGTGGTGCGCAGTTTCGACAAGCCGATCACGCCGCAGGGTGGGCTGGCGTCGCTGTTTGGCTCGCTCGCGCCCAACGGCGCCATCATCAAGCGCTCGGCGGCCGACCCGAAGCTGTTCGAGCGCACCGGCCGCGCGGTGGTTTTCAGTTCGCTTGCCGACCTGGCCGAGCGCATCGATTCTCCCGACCTCGATGTGACGGCCGACGACTTCATGGTGCTGCAAAACGCAGGGCCCAGGAGCAGTTCGGGCATGCCGGAGGCCGGCTACCTGCCGATACCTGCCAAGCTCGCCAAGGCAGGCGTCAAGGACATGGTCCGCATCTCCGACGCGCGCATGAGCGGCACCGCCTACGGCACCATCGTGCTGCATGTGTCGCCCGAAGCCGCGATCGGTGGGCCGCTCAGCCTGGTCCGCAATGGCGACCTGATCCGGATGTCGGTCAGCGAACGCCGACTCGATCTGCTGGTGGACGAGGCCGAACTTGCGAGGCGGCGAGCAACGACGCCGCCAACCGCCGTGCTGCCCAAACGGGGCTACGGTCGACTTTACGCCAGAAGCACGATGCAGGCCGAGGACGGATGCGACTTTGACTTCCTGCGCGCGTAGCTGCGGTTGGCCGGCATCGGCGCCTGCGACGTCCCCGAATTCAAGCCTGGTAGATTGCTACCAATTTGACCCCAAGTGCCTCGCAGTTGAGCAGGGTGTCCAAATCATTGGCTGTCATGGCTTGCAGGACTTGTTCGACAAGTTACCCACAGACTTGATCACAGATTCGAGGGATAACGCACCTTGACTCTAGCCAGAAAATGCCGCCATTCTGGCCGCGTCCAACGACGGCAGGAAGGCTGAAGACCACTGGCATCCAGCCATGACGGCTCTCTAGAGCCACAGGCCGCTGCCCGGCATCTGGATCGTGTGCGACGGACTGCCGCTGGGCAAAAAGGCGTCGAGCACGAAGCTCAGCACCGAAATGAAGATGCTGGCAAAAAAAGCGGTCCAGAAGCTGGACACCGTAAACCCTTTGACCAGCGACGACACCAGCAGAACCATCAGCGCATTGATCACCAGCAGGAACAGGCCGAAGGTCAGGAATGTCAGCGGCAGGGTCAGGACAATCAGCAGCGGCTTGACGATCGCGTTGGCGAAGCCCAGCAGCAACGCGGAGGCGACCAGGGAGCCGACACCGGCAAACCTGATTCCCTTGAAGATGTGACTGACGAGCCAGAGCGAGACAGCGGTGATGCCCCAGTGCAGCAACAATGGCGTAAGGTGTTCGAGCATCGGAGATGATTATGTCAATACGGCAAGGTCAGATCAGGACATCAGGGGGTATGACAGACGCTATCGTAACTTGCAACCGGCAAGAGCGACTTGTTCAGGCCTGATAATTGCGCATCACCCGAAAGGATTTCCCGATGAAGCGCGCATCTGGTGTATTGGCAAAAGTATTGGCTCTGGTCGCAGTGTCGCTGTGCACCGGTTGTGCGGTGGTGGCCGTTGCCGATGCGGCGGTGACGGTGGCAGCGACGGTCGTCAGCACCGGCGTCAAGGTGACCGGTGCGGTGATCGGTGCCGTGATTCCGGACTCGAAAAAGGCGCCCTAGCCAGCCTTGGAACAGCCCGCCCTGCAAGACATTTTTCCGAGCGAGAACGCCATGAAACTTACCGCCGCCGTGATCCAGTCCTCGACCGTGCTGCTCGACACGCCCGCTACGGTGGAGCGCGCACTCGGCTTGATGAAGGAGGCCGCTGCGCAGGGAGCACAGGTCGTTGTATTCCCTGAGGCCTTTATCGGCGGCTATCCGAAGGGAGCGGATTTCCACATCTATCTGGGCGGTCGCACCGCGCAGGGCCGCGCCGAGTTCAAGCTTTATTTTGATGCGGCGGTGTCGGTCGATGGACCCGAGATCCGGTGCCTGGCCCAGGCCGCGCTGGAGCACAAGCTCTATGTCTGCATCGGCATCATCGAGCGCGAAGGCGGAACGCTCTATTGCACGGCCGTTTACCTGGGCCCCGACGGGCAGGTTCTTGGCAAGCATCGCAAACTGATGCCGACAGCGCTGGAACGGCTGGTCTGGGGATTCGGCGACGGCTCCACCCTCAAGGCGGTGGATACGCCCTATGGAAAGATGGGCGCGGTGATCTGCTGGGAGAACTACATGCCGGCGCTGCGCATGGCGATGTACCAGCAGCGGATCGCCCTTTACTGCGCGCCGACCGCCGATGATCGCGACACCTGGATTGGCACCATGCAGCACATCGCGCTGGAGGGGCGCTGCTTCGTGCTTTCGTCATGCCAGCACTTGAGGCAATCGGATTTTCCCGCCGACCGGATCAACAACCGCTTGCCCGGGGCGCCCGACACGGTGCTGATGCGCGGCGGCAGCGTGATCATCGATCCGCTGGGCAAGATCCTGGCGGGACCGCTGCGCGATCAAGATGCGCTGCTGACGGCCGAACTCGACCTCGACATGATTCCGATGGGACAGCTCGATTTCGACGTTGTCGGCCACTACGCCCGACCGGATGTGTTTTCGCTGCAGGTCAACACGTCGGTGCAGGCGGCGGTTTCATTTGTGCCAGGCCCGGGCGCCTGAACGCCGGGGACGGGTGCGGTCAACAAGCCGGGTCGGCTAGAAGCCGTCGCCAAAGGGGATCGGGCTGGTCGCGGTCTTGCGAAAGACAACTTGCCCGGTGGGCACATGCACGACACGGATCTCATGCCCGGTCGGGCTGGTTCTGCCTTTGGCTGCAAGCACAATCGCCAGCGCGCGGTCAAAGACCAGATGAAATCTGGCGGAACCCAGACCCAGCCACAAGGGGCTGATGATCGGGTGGGCGCTCTCGACGCGGTAGCTTGCTGCTGACATGGTTGCCTCTTGTTTGTGTTGTTGGTTTTTTTCATCGTAACGGCGACCTGTTACAGCGGTGTGTCTGCATGTAAAGAATGAGCGGCAGAGCTTTCAAGGAGATACAGGGAAGGCGGCAGCCAGTTGCGCCAGATCGGCACCCACTTTGGCAAACACGCTCTCCCAATCGCCCGCGGCGGGTTGCCTGATCAGCTTGGCGCTTGGGTACCAGGGGCTGTCTTCACGATCAAGCAGCCAGCGCCAGTCGGGTACAAACGGCAGCAGAAGCCAAGTCCTCTTGCCAAGAGCGCCGCTCAGATGCGCGACGCTGGTGTCCACGCTGATGACGAGGTCCATCAATTCACACAAGGCTGCGGTGTCATTAAAGTCCCTGAGCTGGTCGCCAAAGTGAAGGATCTTCCCGCTCGATTCGAGCGCTGTCCGGTCAATCTCGCGCACTTCCTTTTGCAGGCTGACATACTGAAAATCGGCAGGAAGTTGCGCCAGCAGGGCAGACAGCAGAACACTGCGATCGTGGTCCTTCTTGTGCGCGCTGCTACCGCTCCAGACCAGACCGATGCGAGGCCCGGCCTTCCTTCCCAACCGACCTTCCCACAGGGTCAGCTTGTCCGCATTGGCGGCCAGGTATTGTGCTGAAGCCGGTATCGCGTCCAGGCGGGTGTTGAACGCCAACGGCAGGCTCAACAAGGGGCAATGAATATCGAACTCCGGCAAGGCAGCGCCTGCCGCGACCCACTCGGACACACCGGTGAGTTGCTTCAAAACGTCGAGCAGCGGCGGCTGGACTTCGAGAACGACGCGGGCACCCAGGTCAGCGACCAGGCTGGCGTAACGGCAGAACTGGATCGTGTCGCCCAGGCCCTGCTCGCCGTGCAGCAATATTGTCTTGCCGGCCACTGCCTCTTTGCCGAGCCAGAGCGGCTGCCTGAAGTTTCGCGCCGCCGCCTTGTCCCGTCGCCAGCGCCACTCGTGCAGCGCCCAGCCTTGGTCAAAGTCCCCGCTCAATAGCAGTGCCACCGCCTTGTTCCAATAGGCTTCGGCGTAATCTGGCTTGATCGCAATGGCTCTGTCGTAGCTCGCCAGCGCGGGGCCGACCTGCCCCAGTTCCTTGAGCGCAATGCCGCAGTTGGAATGCGCTTGCGCATAGTCTGGCTTGATTGCAATCGCTTTGCGGTAACTCTCTGCGGCAGCGTCGTATTGCTTGAGTTCCTTGAATGCAACACCGAGGTTGTAGTAGAAAAGCGGATTGTCGGGTTTGATCTCTATCGCCTTGCCGATCAGGTCGATAGCCCTGCCGTGATCACCCGTTTGACCGGCAATCACGCCCAGCAGGTAGAGCGCGTCAACCTGCTTGGGCTGGATTTTGAGCAGGTCTGCGTACAGCGCCTGCGCCTGCACCAGTTGGCCTCTCTGGTGGAATGCCAAGGCTTGCTGCAACCTAGTCTGTATCTGTCCTGCCGTCGGCATTGCTACAGATTTTGGAGTCGAAGTGTTCTTGGATTTGGATCGCATCGGACGAGTATAAAAAAACCCCGCTGCGTTGCCGCAACGGGGTCTTGATTTTTCAATTCTCAGCTGACTTGCGTCAGCGTCAAATTAGAACGAGTGGTACATACCAATCGCGAGGTTGCTCGTGCCGCCGTCAGCCTTGAGCGCGCCCACGACGTTCGCGCCGTACATGCTGCCACCGTCGCTGTTGCTGATACCGCCCCAGGTTGCGTAAACAATGGAACGCTTGGACAGGGCATAGTCAACGCCGAGGCCGAGCAGACTACCCTTGGTGTCTTTCTTGGTCGCATTGAAGTTGTTGGTCGCCATGATGTACGAACCCTTGAAGTTGAAAGCACCGTACGGCACTGACACAGCAAACAGGTTGGAGATGTTCTTCCAGTCACCGCCGGTGTTGGCCATTGCGGTCACGCTTTCGTTAGCGTAGGTGTAGCGGATCTTGGCAACACCGAAGTCATACGAAGCAGCCAATGCTTGCAGTTGGAAGTCGCCCAAGCCAGTAGCAAGGCCGGCATTGCTCACTTGGTTGTACTTGATGCCCATCTGACCGAGGGACACGAAGAACGGACCTTGCGCCCATTGGCCGGTAACCGAGTAACCATTGCCGTCATCGCTTTGGGTAGCGCCGCTCAGGTTTTCACCCATGAAATACTGCACATTGCCCGAGAAACCGCTCATCGTCGGTGTGACGTAAGTGATCATGTTCGAAGCATTGATCGACGAGGACGACTTGCCCAGGTAGGAACCTACCAGCAGCATCATTTGTGTCGAGTCAGCAGGGCCGTTGGTGCCGAAAGGATCAACAGAAGCTTGTACGCCCAAGAACGTGTTGACGTATTCACGACCCAGTTTCAACTCACCCCAGTTGCCGACCAGGCCAACATAGGAACGACGTGCAAACACGATGCCTTGACCACCAGCGTTGCTGGCTGCAGCGCCCGAGGGCTGGTTGTTGGAGTTGGAGCCTTTGCCAGCGCCAGTGTCATTGGCCAGACCGGCTTCCAGCCAGAACTTGGCTTTCAGACCGCCGCCCAGATCTTCCAAACCGCTGAAGCCCAGCTTGCTGGAACCCAGTTGCGAATTGCCAAGGGAGTGCTTGTTTTGGCTGGTACCGTTGGCCATATCGCCAGAAGCGTAGTTGTAAGATGCGTCAACAGCGCCCCAAATCGATACAGTGGATTGTGCGAATGCGCCAGTAGCTGCCAATGCAGCCAGGGCGACGAGGGTTTTTTTCATATTAAATACTCCAAGGTTAAACATAGGGCTCCGGTATGACACTTTCGGACCCCGGGCCAACCTCCTGTTTTAGGAAGTTGTATCGATTGAACCAGAGGACGGCTGGCTTGGCAAAGGAAAAGTTAGTAAACTTTGGCAAAGCGGGCGCTTTCGTTGTGAGCCTGCAACAAGTTACCGGCCGTGATCGCAGAACAGCCCGTCAAATAGCAAAAGCAACAATCGTGCCAAATAGCACGAATCGCCGTCTTACAATTGATACCGATGGACACTATCTTAAGCACTGCCGACGCCGCCTTGCGCACCCTTTTTGCAACACCGCGCGCCAGCCGCGCCTGCCCCACGCTGGCCGGGCAGGATACGGCGCTGTCGGAGACCGAGAAAGCACACTCTGGCGCGCTGATGCGGGTCAACCATGTCGGCGAGATATGCGCGCAGGCGCTTTACACGGCGCAGGCATTTGCCACTCGCAACGACGCGCTGCGCGCCCATTTCATGCGCGCCAGTCTGGAGGAGACCGATCATCTGGCATGGACCGAGCAGCGCCTGAAGGAACTGGGGCAGCACAAGTCGCTGCTCAATCCGCTCTGGTACGGCGCCGCCTTCGGCATCGGACTGCTGGCCGGACGGCTAGGAGACCCGGTCAGCCTGGGTTTTGTGGTGGAAACCGAAAACCAGGTCGAGGCGCATCTGGACAGTCACCTGACCCTGCTGCCCGCCAACGATCACGCGTCGCGTGCGATCGTGGCGCAGATGAAGGACGATGAAGTGCGCCACGCGCTCGATGCGCAGCAGGCCGGAGCGGTTCAGCTGCCGCAGGCCGTGCGAAGCCTGATGAAGGCGGCCGCCAAAGTGATGACGGCGGTGGCGCACCGCATTTGACCCGCGCCGGCGCCGGCGCGCTGCGGCATTGCGCTCAAACCTCGAGCAGTTCGAAACTGGTGCTGATCTCGGCCGTCTTGCCCAGCATGATGCTGGCCGAGCAGTATTTCTCGTGGCTCATGGCGATGGCACGCTCTACCGCCGCTGCTGGCAGCGCCTTGCCACTCACGCTGAAATGCATGTGGATGCGCGTGAACACCTTGGGGTCTTCGGTGGCGCGGTCCGCCGTCAGCTTGACGCTGCAGCCGCGCACATCGTGCCGACCACGCCGCAGAATCAGCACCACGTCGTAAGCGGTGCAGCCGCCGGTACCGGCCAGCACCGTCTCCAGCGGTCGCGGTGCCAGGTTCTGGCCACCGTTGTCCGGTTTCTCGGCATCCGGTGCACCGTCCATCACCAGGGTATGGCCACTGCCGGTTTCGGCCACAAAACCCATGCCCGAGCGTGTGCCCAAGGCCCCGGTCCAACTTACTGTGCATTCCATTGTGTTGCTCGCCTTCCTGCTATCGATACGAAATTGTCGCCTGCAACAGGCAGCTTATCATTGCACTGCCATGAAGACCCACCACCTGACCCCCGCCGACTACCTGAAAAAAATCCTGACGGCACGCGTCTATGACGTGGCGGTCGAGACGCCGCTGGAGCCGGCCCGCGCCTTGAGCCGACGCCTGCACAACAGCGTGCTGCTCAAGCGAGAAGACCAGCAGGCAGTGCACAGCTTCAAGTTGCGTGGCGCCTACAACCGGATGGCACATCTGACGCCTGAGCAACTGAAAAAAGGCGTGATCTGCGCCTCCGCCGGCAACCATGCGCAAGGCGTGGCCCTGAGCGCGCACAAGCTGGGCACGCGCGCCGTCATCGTGATGCCGACCACCACGCCGCAGGTCAAAGTGGATGCGGTGCGCCACTTTGGCGGCGAGGTGCTGCTGCACGGCGACAGCTATTCGGACGCCTACGCCCATGCCGTGGTGCTGGAAAAGAAGCAGGGGCTGACCTTTGTCCATCCGTTTGACGACCCGGACGTGATCGCCGGTCAGGGCACGATCGCGATGGAGATGCTGCGCCAGTTGCAAAGCCTGGGCTCGAACCGGCTCGACGCGGTGTTTGTGGCGATTGGCGGCGGCGGGCTGATCTCGGGCGTGGCCAATTACATCAAGGCGGTGCGGCCGGAGATCAAGGTGATCGGCGTGCAGATGAACGACTCCGACGCTTTCGCGCAGTCGGTGGCGGCCAGGAAGCGTGTGACGCTGAACGATGTCGGCCTGTTCTCGGACGGCACCGCGGTCAAGCTGGTGGGCGAAGAGACCTTCCGCAGCGCGCGCAAGCTGGTCGACGACTACATCATTGTCGATACCGACGCGGTCTGCGCCGCGATCAAGGACGTTTTTGTTGACACTCGCAGCATTGTCGAGCCGGCTGGCGCGCTGGCAGTGGCGGCGATCAAGCAGTACGTGGCCCGACACAAGACCAAAGGGGAAACCTACGCCGCCATCCTGTGCGGCGCCAACATGAACTTCGACCGCCTGCGTTTTGTGGCCGAACGCGCCGAAGTGGGTGAAGAGCGCGAGGCCCTGTTCGCCGTCACCATTCCCGAGG
>JBMOJJ010000181.1:0-7444 GCA_049315845.1 Rhodoferax sp. | reverse complement strand
TCGGCCGCCTCGAGCGAGCAGTCGAGCGGTGTCGGCCAGATCAACTCGGCGGTCAACCAGCTGAGCCAGACCACGCAGCAAAACGCTTCGAGCTCCGAAGAGCTGGCGGCCACGGCCGAGAAGATGAGCAGCCAGGCCGAGCAGTTGCAGCAAACCATTGCCTACTTCAAGATTTGAGCCCAAGCCATGAACCCGCGTGCCATTACCGATCAGGAATTCACCCAGTTCCAGCGTTTCATTTTTGATGCGGCTGGCATCACGCTCTCGACAGCCAAGAAAGCGCTGGTCACCGGGCGCCTTGCCAAGCGTCTGGAGCACTGCCAGGTCGACAGCTATGGCGCCTATCTGCGGCTGCTGATGAGCGGAAAGGCAGCCGAGGAAGTGCAGATTGCGGTGGATCAACTGACCACCAATGAGACCTACTTCTTCCGCGAGATGAAGCACTTTGATTTTCTGCGCGAGCAGGCGCTGGCGGCGCGCGCCCGGGTGCAGCCGTTTCGGGTCTGGAGCGCCGCCAGTTCAAGCGGCGAGGAGGCCTACAGCATCGCGATGGTGCTGGCCGACTGCATGGAGACAACACCCTGGGAGGTGCTGGGCAGCGACATCAGCACCAAGGTGCTTGAGGGCGCGGCGCGCGCGTTGTACAGCAACGAGCGGGGCCGCCACATCCCGCAAGCCTACTTGCACCGCTTTTGTCTGAAGGGCGCCGGCGAGTACGCCAACCACTTGCTGATCGAGCGCAATCTGCGCAGCCGCGTGAGCTTTCGGCAAGTCAATCTGAATGTGGCCTTGCCTGAAATGGGGCAGTTCGACGTTGTCTTCCTGCGCAACGTACTGATCTATTTCAGCGACGAAACCAAACGCCAGGTGGTCTCGCGAGTAATCTCGGGCATCAAGCCTGGCGGGCATTTCTTCATCGGGCATTCGGAAAGCCTGAACGGGATCAACAATTCCGTGGAGGCCCTGTTCCCCTCCATCTACCGCAAATCCCAGAGTCATGCCCAAAGCCCGCGCCAATGATCTGATCGATATCTTTTTGCAACCCGGCGAGCATTTTGTGGGCGACGCCAACTTCCGGGTCCGCACCTTGCTGGGTTCATGCGTTTCGATTGTGCTCTGGCACGCAAGCTACCGTGTCGGCGCCATGTGCCATTTTCTGCTGCCGAGTCGAAACGCATCGTGCGACGGTGCGCTGGACGGTCGCTATGGCGAGGAAAGCATGCTGATCATGTCGCAGGAACTCAAGGCGATTCAGGTCAACCCGACCCAGTGCGTGGCCAAGATCTTCGGCGGCGGCAACATGTTTCCCGGACAAACACGCGCCGATGCGCGCAATGTCGGCCTGCAGAATGGCGAGGCGGCGCGCGAACTGCTGCTGGCGCACCGGATACCGGTGGTTTCCGAAAGCCTGTTCGGCATCGGTCACCGGCAGATCATTTTCGATATCAGCAACGGTGATGTCTGGGCGCGCCAGATCAGGCCCTCCGATCCGCTGGTGAAACAAATGGAGCAAATGCAATGAGCCGTATCAAAGTGATGGTGGTCGACGATTCCGCGGTGGTGCGCGAGGTGGTCAGCGGCCTGCTGGGCGCCGACCCGGCTATTCAGGTCATCGCCACCGCAGCCGACCCGCTGCTGGCCATGGTGCGGATGAAAACCCAGTGGCCGGATGTGATCATTCTTGACATCGAGATGCCGCGCATGGACGGCATCACCTTCCTGAAAAAGATCATGCATGAACACCCGACACCGGTGGTGATCTGCTCGACGCTGGCCGAATCCGGCACCAAGACCTCGATCGAGGCGCTGGCGGCCGGCGCGGTGGCCATCATCACCAAGCCCAAGCTCGGACTCAAGCAGTTTTTGACCGACAGCTCCAATGATCTGATCCTGGCCGTCAAGGCGGCGGCGGCGGCCAACGTCAGGAAGCTTCTGGTGGTCGAGAAGCAAAATGCCGATGTGATCCTGTCCGCCGCCAGCAGCCATGGCGCGATGACGGTGACGACCGAACGCGTGGTGGCGCTGGGCACCTCCACCGGCGGCACGCAGGCGCTCGAGGTGGTGCTGCGGGTGTTGCCGCGCGTCTGCCCGGGCATCGTGATCGTGCAGCACATGCCGGAGAAATTCACCGCCGAATTCGCCAAGCGGCTGGACGGACTGTGCCAGATCAGCGTGAAGGAAGCCCAGCACAACGACCGCGTCGTCCAGGGCCAGGCGCTGATAGCGCCCGGCGGCAAGCACATGATGCTGCGGCGCAACGGCGCCCAGTATTTTGTCGACGTGGTCGACGGGCCGCTGGTCAATCGCCATCGTCCGTCAGTGGATGTGCTGTTTCGCTCGGTCGCGAAGTCCGCCGGCGCCAACGCGCTCGGTGTGATCATGACCGGCATGGGGGACGACGGCGCTGCCGGGCTGGCCGAGATGCACAAGGCCGGCGCCCACACGCTGGCCCAGGACGAGGACAGCTGCGTCGTGTTCGGCATGCCCAAGGAGGCGATCAAGCGCGGTGGCGTCGAGCGGATCGTGCCGCTGACTTCGATCGGGCGCGAGATCATGGCGCAGATGTGAGTAAACTGCGGGTCCGCTGAACGACCGAGGAGGATGGTTTCATGCCCAACTACTGCGCCAGCACACCGGCCACCGGACTGCTGCTGAGCGGGGGCGGCGCGCGCGCAGCCTATCAGGTGGGCGTGCTGGAGGCGATTGCGGACATCCGAAAGGCGTGCGGCGCGCTCGACCAGCCCAACCCCTTTCCTATCATCACCGGCACCTCGGCTGGCGCGATCAATGCCTCGGCGCTGGCCTGCGGCGCCGACGACTTCGACGGCGCGGTGCGCGGCATCGTCGAGGTCTGGAGAAACATCCATGCCGAGCAGGTCTACCGCGCCGACTCCCTGAGCATGCTGCGCTCGGGCGCCACGCTGATGACCTTGCTGTCGCTGGGCTGGTTGATTGCCCGGTGGCGCACCATGAAGCCGCGCTCGCTGCTCAACAACGCGCCGGCGCTGGACCTGCTGCGGCGCATCGTGCCGCTGCAGCGGCTGCCAGGGCTGATCGCGCAGGGCTATGTCCAGGCGCTGGCGGTCACCGCCTCCAGCTACAGTTCGGGCGAGCACATCACTTTCTTCGAGGGCGACGCGCGCCTGGTGCCCTGGACGCGCTCGCAAAGGCGCTCGGTCCGGGACCGCATTACCTATGACCATCTGCTGGCCTCGTCCGCCATTCCATTTGTCTTTCCGGCCACGGCGCTGCAGATCGGCGGACACTCCGAGTATTTTGGCGACGGCTCTATGCGCCAGTCAGCGCCGGTGGCGGCCGCGATCCATCTGGGTGCAAGCCGGATTCTGGTCGTCGGCGCCGGGCGCATGGCGGAGCCCAGGAACGGGGCCAATCCCGACACCGTTGCCAGCTATCCCTCGCTGGCGCAAATTGCAGGACACGCGCTGTCCAGCATTTTCCTGGATGCGCTGGCGGTTGACGTGGAACGGATGCGCCGCATCAACCTGACGCTGTCGCTGGTTCCGCCAGGGTCGCGCAGTGGCAGCGCGCTGCGCCCGGTCGAACTGCTGCTGATTTCACCGTCGCAGCGGCTCGACACGATTGCCGGGCGTCATGTCGGCGATTTGCCGCCCGCGGTGCGCACCATGCTGGGCGGCGTCGGCGTCTCGGCCAAGGGCGCCGACATCAAAGGTTCGGCGCTGGCCAGCTACCTGCTGTTCGAGTCCAGCTACACGCGCGAACTGATGGCGCTGGGTTATGCCGATGCGCAAAGGCAGCGCGAGGAAATCTGCAGGTTCTTCGGCTGGACCGATAACGCCCCCGCCTTCAGCGACGCCGCCAGCCCGCCGCTCGAGCGCCGGCTCGATCCGCTGCGCCTGCGCTAGCCGGTGGGAAGCCGGTATTCCCAATTGCCGTCGGGAAGCGCCTTGAATCCCATTTTTTCCCAGAAGTCCCGCGCGGTGAAGCGCACCCGGTCGGCGACCAGCACGCGAAAGCGCTTCTTGAGCAGGCCGACTGCGGCCGCCCCGTAGCCCTTGTGCTGGAACTCGGGAAATATCTGGATCGAATAGACGATCACTTTTTCATTCATGAAACGGCAGCGGATATTGCCGATGCGCACCTCTGGCAGGTCGATGTCGATGCGGTCGTAGTCAGCCAGCGCCTTGCGCGGGGTGATGGTGAATTCAGGGATCTGTTTCATGGGGTGTCACTCGAAGCCGCGGCAAAAGGCCAGCGCATTCTTGCCCAGGTCGGGCAGGTAGTAGCCGCCCTCGAGCACCGCGAAGCGGTGCTGGTGCCCGAGGCGGATGGCGTAGGCTTGCAGCAGACGGCCGATGGTGAAGTAGTCCGGGGTCGCCAGTTTGCGCCCCAGGTCGTGGATGTAGGCGTCAAAGCCCGCCGAGACGGCCAGCATATCGACCTGTGGCGCAGTCTGCAGTCTTTCTTCGAGCGACCAAAGGAAATGGGCCGAGCCGTCGCCGTACGGGTTGAAGATCTGGGCCTCGGGCCAGCCGCGCAGTACGTCCTGGGTGCCGTTGCCGGTGTGCTGGTCGAAGTCCACCACAAGGGCCGAGCGGATCAGGCCGGCGTCGCGCAACTGCAGCAGCGCCAGCGCAACGTTGCTGAAGGTGCAGTGGCCCCAGGCCGATGACGTGCTGGCGTGGTGTCCGGGAGGGCGTACAACGGCAAAGGCAGGTTCGCCACGCTGCGCCACCCGGGCTGCCAGCATGGCCGCGCCGGCGGCCAGTGCGGCCATCGAATAAAGCCGCGGCTTGCTCTCGATACTGGCGATGTAGGCATCGCTGTGGCCGCGCAGCAGATCGGAGCGGCTTGCCGGCTCGGGCGCCTGGACCTCATAGTGCCCCTCGTCGCGCAAGGCCTGCATGATGCCGGCCAGTCGCCCTGGCACCGCCGCGTTGTCGTATTCATCGTCGGAATAGTCGGAATCGTGAAATGCCTCGTGGAAGATGATGCGCATGGTCAATCTCGGTCAACGCGTCACGGCGTCAGCGGAATCAGTTGTCGTGTTCATCAAACCGGATCAGATTGCGGCCTTCTGCCTTGGCCCGGTACATCGCAGCGTCGGTCCATTTGAGAAAGTCCTCCTGGCTTCCATCATGGTCGATGAACACGACCACGCCAATGCTGGCGGTGCACCGGTGCTCTACGGTCGAGGTGCTGCCCCGGTCCTGGCTGACCACCAGATGGTAGGGCTCGGCCAGCGCGACGCCGATCTTGCTGGCAATGATGCCGGCTTGCGCGGTGGAGTCCTTCTTGTCCGCGCTCAACTCGCCCACCACGACCACAAACTCGTCGCCGCCGAGTCGCGCCACGGTGTCGATCTCGCGCACGCAGCCCTTGAGCCGGGCGGCGGTCTCGATCAGCAGCAAATCACCGGTCCCATGCCCGTGCCTGTCGTTGAGCGCCTTGAAGTTGTCCAGGTCAAGAAACATCAGCGCGCCGTAGCAGCCGCTGCGCTTGCCGGCGGCAATCGACTGGCTCAGCCGGTCGTTGAGCAGGCGGCGGTTCGGCAATTTGGTCAGCGGGTCATAGAACGCCAGTTGTCGAACCTGCTGTTCCATCTGCCGGCGCTCGGTGATGTCGACATAGATCGTGACAAATCCGCCGCCGGGAACCGGCTCGCCGTGAATCTCGAGCACGTTTCCGTTCGGGCGCTCGCGCTCGAACTTGTGTGGCTGGAAACTGCGGGCGCGGCTGATGCGCTCGGCGACCTGCTGCTCGACGTCCCCGGGGCCGTATTCACCGCGCTGCGCGTTGAAGCGGAAAAGGTCGGCCAGCGACAGATCCGGTTTTTCGAACAGTGCGTCGGGCAAGTCGAGCAGCTGCTTGAACTGCCGGTTGTACGCGGTCAGGCGCAGGTCCGCGTCGATCATCGAGATGCCACCTGGCAGGTGTTCGATCAGGGCGGTCAGCATCTTGTCATGCTGAACCAGTTTTTCTTCCGCCTTCTTGCGCTCGGTGATGTCGGAGATGACGCCGATCAGCCCCTTTTCCCGTCCCTGGGCGTCGATGAAGCGCGTGCCGCTCAGGTGCCCCCAGAACTCGCTGTGATCGGCACGCCGGTACATCCGGTCCGAGTCGACCGAGGGCAGCGAACTGGCCAGCAGCGCCAACATTCTCTGGCGCGCGACATCGCGCTCGGCCGGGTTCACGAGTTCCACATATTCGAGTCCGATCAGCGCCTGCATCGGGTAGCCGAACATCTCGGCCATCCGCTGATTGGTTTGCGTGATGCGTCCCTGCAGGTCGACCAGAAAGATGGCTACGCTGGAGGTGTTGAGAATCTGCTTGAGCAGGCTCTCCCTTTGTCCCAGCTCGGCCAACAGGCGATTGAAGGCGCTCATCAATCCGCCGACTTCATCGTGCCTGACAATCGGCAGCGGCTGCCATGCCTGATTGGTTCCGGACAGTGTGTGCAAGGCCCTGGCAGCCGCAAGCATCGGCGACAGCTGGTGCTTGAGCATCCACCAGGTCAGGCCGCCCGTCAGCAGGGTCAGCAGCAGGGCCGCCAGCAGCAGGCGCTGCTGCATCGCGCCAACCGGGGCAAAGGCTTCGGCGCTGGGCAGCGAGATCTCCAGAAACCAGCCGGCGACCGGGACAGGCGCGATCGACGCCAGAACTTCCAGACCATCGGGATTGCTGCCAATGGCTGTCGTCCTATCGCCGCGAAGGTGGCGATCGACCAGTGGATTGACACCCGCGGAAGGCAAGGTCTTCATGATCCGGCCTTTGTCGGTGGCGGTCACAATCAGCTGGTATTCGGGCGCGACAAGCACGTAGCCGCCGGTCTGGCCGTAGCGGCTCCCCATCAGGTCGTCCAGGAAGTTCTGTGAGCCCAGGTTGATCACGCCGGCGACGGCGCCTATCACCAGGCCTTGCGCGTCGCGGATTGGCGCGGCCATGGCGATGACGGGCGTGCCGAGCGCGCGGCCGATGACCGGCCTGCCTATCGCTGCCTTGCCCTGCTTGAGCGCTCCTGCGATGTAGTCGCGGTCCAGATAGGCGACGCCGCGCCGCTTTGCTGAAGGTGGGACGGAGGCGCTCGCCACGCCATCAAGCCCGGTGACAAACGTGCCGCCATTGAACAATTCCTGAAAGACCGGGCGCTGGACCAGGTTCTTCTGCAGCCACGCCGGATCGGCCAGCGCCGCCGGGCCATATCCGGCGGCAACTTTCTCCAGCGCCTCCAGGCGGTCGGACAACTCGTGATCAATCTCCCTGGCCACCAGCGAGACGGTCGAGACCTGCTGCTCGCCCAGCATCTGTTGCATGTCCTGGCGCAGGATCCGGCTGGCATAGAACGCCAACGACCAGATGCCGACCAGAAAAAAGGCCAAAGTGAAGATAGTGAGCCGTGTCTTAAGTGACTGCAACTTAAAGATTCCGCTGAATGTCGTTTGAGATTCGTCTGGTGTGGTTGTCA
>JBMOJJ010000549.1:0-1703 GCA_049315845.1 Rhodoferax sp. | reverse complement strand
TGGCGGCCGCCGGGGTTGACCTGTTGAGCGCCACCACCAACAAGGTCATCAAGCGCGCCAAGTCCCGTGAAGAAAAGCTGGTCGAGATCACGATACAGTTCGTCGAATTCAGTCTCGACCATCCCGACCTGTTCCGCATCATGTACGGTCAGATCAGCGACAGTGGATTGCATGAGCGTTTTTACAGCCGGACGGAAAGCTCGTTTGCCGAACTGGTGAAACTGATCTACGGCGAGGACATTTACCGCTCCGACGACGTGGTGTGGTCACACACCCACTGCCGCAAGGCCTACGCCTACTTTTCATTTGTCTACGGCATGGCAAGACTGGTCTCCATGCAGATCTTCACCTTCGCCTCCGGCACCAAGGCCGAGCGGCAGAATTTCGTGCGCGACATGGCCTGGACCTTCGCCCACGGCCTGGACGGCCCCGAGCCGCCGCCGCGCTAAAGTTCTCCGTACCCTTTCGCTGCGCTCACACGTTCAGGCCCGACGCCGGGCTTGACAGCATGGTTTGCGCGGGTCACAATATATACACCGTAAACTTCAAGCAACTCCATTGCAAACAAGAAACCGAGGTGTATCAACCATGACTGAAATGAACCCCAAGCAGTATGTCGCCCATGCGATAAATCAGGTGGGCCGTGTGCCCGGAATCAGCCCCGGCATGAAAGGCCGGGAGATCAGAAAAGTGGGTGTGATCGGTGCAGGACTGATGGGATCGGGCATCGCTGTCTGTTTTCTTGGCGCCGGCATTCCTACAGTGCTGCTGGACCAGAACGAGGAGGCTCTGAACAAGGGCCGCAAGAGCGTGGCTGCGGCACTGAACTCCATGGTCAAGCGCGGTTTCCTTTTTGAGGGGCTGGCCAAGGGCTTGCAGATCCTGCTTTCAACGACCGTGGACTATCAGGATCTGTCGGACTGCGACCTCATCATCGAGGCCGCGTTCGAGCGCATGGATGTGAAGGAAGACATATTCAAGCGCCTGGGCGCGGTGGCCAAGAAAGGTGCGGTGCTTGCCACCAACACCTCGGGTCTGGACGTGGATCACATCGCCTCGGTCAGTGGCCGACCGGCCGATGTGATTGGTCTGCACTTCTTCTCGCCGGCCTTTGTCATGCCGCTGCTCGAAATTGTTCGCGGCAAGGCCACGTCGCCTGAGGTGCTGCGCACCTGCCTGTTCGTCTCCACCATCATTCGCAAGACCGGTGTGGTTGTCGGCAATTGCTACGGCTTTGCAGCCAACCGCATGCTCGAGGGTTACGCGCGCGAAAGTGAATTCCTGATTCTGGAAGGAGCCAACCCTGAGGATATCGACAAAGCCTTTACCAACTATGGCTTTCCGATGGGACCCTGCACCATGGGTGACATGGCGGGCCTGGACGTGCGCTGCCACTACCTGGAAGCCATGAAGGCGGACAAGCTGATTCCGGACGATCCGCGTTACGGTGTCCTGACACGGGCACTGGCGGCCGAAGGTCGCCTCGGGCAGAAGACCGGCGCCGGCAACTACGACTACGGCGCCGATGGTCGCACGCCCATTCCCTCGGACAAGGCGAAGTCCCTGCGCGACCGGGTCGCTGCGGAACTGGGTGTTGCGCAACGCAGCTTCAGCGAAGAAGAAATCGTCATGCGCTGTCTGCTGCCAGTCATCAACGAAGCGGCCAAGGTCGTGGGCGAGGGGATCGTGAACCAGCCCAGTGA
>JBMOJJ010000180.1:0-7479 GCA_049315845.1 Rhodoferax sp. | reverse complement strand
CGCGAAGGCACCCGCTGCCAAGGCAGCGCCTGCCCCGGCCGCCCCTGCTGCTCAAACGACCTTGAGCCCGCAGGCAGCTTGGCCGTTTCCGACCGCCAGCAAGCCTTGAACCTGTAGCAAGGTTCCGCCTTAAGCCCGATGCCGAAAAGCGTCGGGCTTTTTTGTGGCCTCCTACATGCCCGGCAATGGCAGATCGACGCTGTAGTTTTGCGGTCCGCGTTGCGCAATCTTCAGCGATCCCAGATGATTTCCGAGCGCCGCGCAACGCTGCAGCGGCCAGCCGCGCTCGAGCCCGAACAGCAGCGCACCTCGAAAAGCATCGCCGCAACCGGTAGGATCGACCAGCGCCGAAGCCTTGATCGGCGCCACAGGGGTCTTGTCGCCGTCGACCCAGACTTCACAGCCATCGGCCCCCAGCGTGACGATCAGCCCCTGCACCTGGCGCGAAATCTCGGCGCTGCTCCAGCCGGTCCGGTCACTGAGCATCTTGCCCTCGTAGTCATTGACGGTGACCCAGCTTGCCTGTTTGAGCAGCGCCCTGAGCTCAGCGCCGTCAAATCTTGGAAGCTGCTGGCCCGGATCAAGGACAAAGGGAATCCCGGCGGCTGAAAATTGACCGGCATGCTGCCACATCGCATCGCGCCCGTCTGGCGCAATGATGCCAAGCTTGATGTCACTGCGGGCGGCGATGTTTGTCAGGTGCGCCTGCTCCATCGCACCGGGATGAAAGCCGTTGATCTGGTTGTTGTCGCGGTCGGTAATGATCATGGCCTGGGCCGTGTACGAGTCCTCGATCGTGCGCACGAACTCGGTTGAGATGCCTTGGCTGTCGAGCCGGTCCAGATAGGTGGCGCCATCGCTGCCGAGGGTCGCCATCGGCAGCGGGGTTCCACCCAATTGCTTCAGGGCATAGGCGATGTTGCCTGCGCAACCGCCAAAGTCCCGGCGCAGCGCAGGCACCAGAAAAGAAACATTCAGGATATGCAGTTGATCGGGCAGGATTTGCTCGGCAAACCGGCCCTCGAAGTTCATGATGGTGTCAAAGGCCAGTGAGCCGCAGATGATGGATGCCATAGATTTAGGGACCAGGTTCAGGGATAAAAAGCGTAGAGGCGGTAGCCGACGATCGGCGGCGCGCTTGCCAGGTTGACAGTCATCGCCAGCGATGACGTGGCGTCGGAGCTGGCCGCCAGCGCGTCCGACTTGAGATCAAGCTCGGCGGGCAGGAAGACGCGCCGCAGGACCGGTTGGTCCTGTGAATCGGTGAGCGTCAATTCGATCGCCGGCACCGCCAGAGCGACGGTCGAGGTGTTCTTGAGGGTGAAGTTCAGGCGGTAGGAATCCCCCGTGATCTTGTTGAAGGACGCGCCTTCGAGGACGATTGAATTCTTTTCCTTCAATGGCGACAGCCCGCATTTGAAAGGGCCGCACATTGCGAGCAGCCAGGGCTTCAGGTCAGGGCGCTGGACGGCGATCCGGTCGCGCTCGTGCAGCACAATCTGCCCGGCCAGTCCCAGCAGCAGCGCGCCGCTGGCAACACCCAGCGCGGCCTGCGTCAGGGGCCTGCGCCAATGTGAGGCGTCCGCCGTGGGGCGCAGGAAAGTCGCAGGGGCGGGTTCGGCGACGCTCTCAGGCTCGGGGTTCGGGAACTCGTCCGGTCTGGCCGGCGACTCGGCAGCGGCAGGCGGCTCGATCGCTTCGACCGCTGCCGCTTCGTTGACCGTCTCGGGAAGCGCGGGATCGGGCGCGCGGTCCGGCTCCGGCGTCGGCCTGTGCTGCGAGGGCGTCAGCAACTGCATGGACGCATCGAACGTTTGCTGACATTGTCCGCATCGAACCCATCCTTCCGAAATTCGAAGCTGGTCTGGCGCCACCCTGAACAGGGTCTGGCATGCCGGGCAACGTGTAATCAGGCTCATGGATGGCGAATTGTAGGGTCACCCCCATCCCACATCAGCGCCTGGCGGTCATGCGTATCCAGCCATCTTCCGAATCGGTGACGCTGAGCTGGCAGTAGGGCGCATAGGCCTGCTTGAGCTCGTCGGCCTGGCGCTCCAGAATGCCCGCCAGTATCATCCACCCGCCCGGCGCCACATGGGACCACAGCAGCGGTGCCAGCACCTTCAAGGGCGTCGCCAGAATGTTGGCCAGAACGCTTTGGTAGACGCCCGATGCGATGTCGGGCGATCCGGCCCGCAGTGCGACCTGATTCGCCTGGGCGTTCAGCAGCGTCGATTGCACTGCCGCCTCGTCGATGTCGACGGCGTCGACTTCGACCGCGCCAAATTTGGCCGCACCGATGGCCAGTATCCCGGATCCGCAGCCGTAATCAAGCACCCGGCCCAGGTGCTCCTGCGCGGCTACCCAGCGCAGGCACATGCGGGTCGTCGGATGCGTCCCGGTGCCAAAGGCCAGCCCGGGATCGAGACGGATGACAATGCGCGCCTGTGCCGGAGGCTGATGCCAAGTCGGCACGATCCAGAAGTCTGGCGTGATATCGACCGGCGTGAATTGGGACTGGGTCAAGCGCACCCAGTCCTGCTCGGGCACCTCCTCCAGCGCCAGGGCGGAGCAGCCGAGAAAGAAATCCTGAGCCTGCAAAACCGCAAGTGCCTGCGCGGCCAGCGTCTCGGAGGGGTACAGGGCCGATACCCGAGAGCGCTGCCAGCCGTCCTTGGGCGGCAGCAGCCCGGGCTCGCCAAACAAGGCCTGTTCGGCATCGGTCTGGGCGTCGGCGTCCTCGATACTGACACTCAGGGCGCCCAACGCATCCAGCGCGTCACTCAGGGGTTCAACGCGTTCCTGCGGGCACAGCAACCTCAATTCATGCATGGACGGCCTGATTCAGCGTTGGTGGTGGCTCAGCCACTCTTCAAGGTAATGAATATTGGTGCCGCCCGCCATGAATTTTGCGTCCAGCATCAGTTCCCGGTGCAGCGCGATGTTGGAGCTGATGCCCTCGACCACGGTTTCGCCCAGCGCGGTGATCATGCGGGCCAGGGCCTGCTCGCGCGTGTCGCCATGCACGATGATCTTGCCAATCATCGAGTCGTAGTTGGGCGGGACAAAATAATTGGTGTAGATGTGCGAGTCAACCCGCACGCCAGGCCCGCCCGGCGCGTGCCACATCGTGATGCGGCCGGGCGAGGGCGTGCACTTGTAGGGATCCTCGGCATTCAGCCGGCATTCGATCGCGTGTCCACGGATCTGGATCTGGCGCTGCGTGAACGGCAGCTTTTCGCCGGCCGCGACCATGATCTGCGTTTTCACGATATCGACCCCGGTCGTCATTTCGGTGACCGGGTGCTCGACCTGGACACGGGTGTTCATTTCGATAAAGTAGAACTCGCCGTTCTCGTACAGAAACTCGAATGTGCCGGCGCCCCGGTAGCCGATCTTCTTGCAGGCCGCCACGCAGCGTTCGCCGAGCCGCTCGATCAGCTTGCGGGCAATTCCCGGCGCAGGCGCTTCCTCGATGATCTTCTGGTGTCTTCGCTGCATCGAGCAGTCACGCTCGCCAAGGTAAACCGCATTCTTGAACTTGTCAGCGAGCACCTGGATCTCGATGTGTCTGGGGTTTTGCAGAAACTTCTCCAGATACACCGCCGGATTTCCAAAAGCCGAGCCGGCTTCGGACCGGGTCATCGTCACCGCGTTGACAAGCGCTGCCTCCGTATGCACCACACGCATGCCGCGGCCACCTCCGCCGCCGGCTGCCTTGATGATGACCGGGTAGCCCACGGCCTTGGCGATGCGGCGAATCAGCGTCGGATCGTCGGGCAGTTCGCCCTCGGATCCTGGCACGCATGGAACACCCGCCTTGATCATGGCTTGCTTGGCCGACACCTTGTCCCCCATCAGGCGGATTGATTCGGGTGTCGGTCCGATGAACTGAAAGCCGCTTTTTTCAACCCGTTCGGCAAAGTCGGCGTTCTCGCTCAGGAAGCCATAGCCGGGATGAATCGCCTCGGCATCCGTCACTTCCGCGGCGGAAATGATGGCCGGCATGTTCAGATAACTGAGCAGCGACTGGGCCGGGCCGATGCACACCGCCTCCTCGGCCAGTTTGACGTATTTGGCATCGCGGTCTGCTTCCGAGTAGACCATGACGGCACGGATGCCGAGCTCGCGGCAGGCGCGCTGGATTCTGAGGGCAATCTCGCCCCGATTGGCGACCAGGATTTTCTTGAACATAGACGGCGCTGCTGGCCTCACTCAATCGTGAACAGGGGTTGGCCGTATTCAACAGCCTGTCCGTTTTCGCAGTGAATCTGTGTCACGACCCCCGACTTGTCGGATTCGATCTCGTTCAGAATCTTCATCGCCTCGATGATGCACACGGTCTGACCCGCCTTGACGGAGTCGCCAATCTCGACAAAGGACTTGCTGCCCGGAGCGGCTGAACGATAGAAAGTACCCACCATCGGTGATTTGACCTGATGGCTGACGACAGGCGGCAATGGTGCCACGGCAGGCTCCTGGGGCAGAGTCCCCGGAGCCGGGGCGCTGGCTGCCATCGCTGCGGCTGAATAGACGGCGTGCTGTGCCGGCGCCTGCATGCTGCCCTTGACAATACGGATCTTGCCCTCTGCTTCCGTTATCTCCAGTTCAGAGACATTCGAGTCCGACACCAGGTCAATCAATGTTTTCAGTTTTCTCAGGTCCATGAGGGCTCCAACGAATTTATAGTATGAATAAGCTAATTTACCCTAAATCTAGTCTAAATGCCGCCATTGTTTCCTAATTTGCAAAAAAATAGCGCTCTGTGCCGAGTCGGACTGTCGGTCCGATGGTTGCTGAACGGATCTGCGATGCGGCCAGGGCGGCGCCAGACCACTAGCTCAAGCCAGTCCAAGCACCCAAGTCATCCGGCGTGATTCTTCCCATTTTACGTTGCACGATCTGTCCGACCGAATTGACAACGGCCGTAAACGGCAGCGCGCCAACCGAATTGCCGAAATATCGACTGATCGAAATCCCGGATGCTCCAGCCATTGCCACCGGAAACGAGACGGGAGATCGAGCCAGAAAGCGCCTTACCGGGTCCGGCTCATCAATCGCCAGACCGAGAACTTGCCAGCCATTGACAACGTTTTCTCGATAGAAGCTGCTCAATAACGGAAGTTCTTCAATGCAGGGAGGGCACCAGGTGGCCCAGAAATTCAGCAGCAAGGGTTTGCCGCGCAGCGACTGCATGGGGATCATCTGACCCTCGGGCGTGCTGAACTGGCGCTGCCAGAAGCTGGCATCCACCGCCTGCAAGCCGGCCTGTGACCGATAGCTGCGCCAGGCCAGGCCGAAGCCAGCTGCTGCAGCCGCGCCGGCAACGGCGCCGATCAGCCAAAGTCGCCGGCGACGGCGTTCGGCGTCAGCGCCGGCGGGATCTTGAGTGGGATGGTTCATTCCCGCTGATCATGCAGCAAACGCCGGACGGCGTCCAGATCGCCGCGTGGACTGCGTCCTATGGTGTCAGGTCGCAGCGCGCCGCGCACGCTGTCGCGGTCATAGATCAGCAGGTGCACGCCAACCTCTTCGTTCAGGTCCGGGCAGAAGGCATGCACGCTCAGGGCCTCGACCGATTCGCCGCGCAAACCCGAGACCGTGTGGGCCAGGTAGCGGGTGCTGTGGTCAATCAGTGAAAGTTCAGCCGATTTGCTGTCATCGCAGAAGAGGTGGATATGGATGTCTGACAGTCGGGTCGCGCTGCCGTGCCAGACCGCCCCCGACAGATGCGGCCAGAAGGTGGCCATGCGCTGCATCCAGACCAGAGCCAGGCGCCGCAATGCGCGCAACTCGCGCGCCTGTGAGTCTGCGCAAAAGAGCGCGATGTGCTCCATCACCGCGTCCTCGACCTCTTCGTTGGCGGGCAAAGCGCTGCGCACCGGCAGACCCAGCTGCTTGACCGCGCGACGCTTGGCCGGACCGTATTCCAGTCCCTCATCCACCACCAGGCGGGCCGCGATGGCGGCAATTTCCGACTTCAGGTTCTCCATCGCCTCACATTGTGCCCTGGTTGCAGCGGCCTAGAATCGCAGCATGCACATTCACATCCTCGGCATTTGCGGCACTTTCATGGGCGGCCTGGCCGCACTGGCGCGCGAAGCCGGGCACCAGGTAACCGGTTGCGACGCAGGCGTCTACCCTCCGATGAGCGACCAGTTGCGCGCTCTGGGCATCGAGTTGATCGAAGGCTTTGGGGTGGATCAGCTGGCGCTGGCGCCGGACATGTTTGTGGTCGGCAACGTGGTGAGTCGGGTCCACTTGGCCGACGGCAGTCCGAAGTTTCCTCTGATGGAGGCGATTCTGGACGCCGGGCTTGCCTACACCAGTGGCCCGCAGTGGCTGGCCGAGCACGTGCTGCAGGGCCGGCACGTGCTGGCCGTCGCCGGCACCCATGGCAAGACGACCACGACCGCGATGGCCGCCTGGATACTGGAAAGAGCGGGCCTGCAACCCGGCTTTCTGATCGGGGGCGTTCCGCTGAATTTCGGCGTCTCGGCGAGGTTGGGACGGGGGAAATGCTTCGTCATCGAAGCCGACGAATACGACACCGCCTTTTTCGACAAGCGCAGCAAGTTTGTCCACTATCGTCCGCGCACGGCGGTGCTCAACAACCTGGAGTTTGACCACGCCGATATCTTTGACAACCTGGCCGCCATCGAGCGCCAGTTTCACTATCTGGTGCGCACGGTGCCCGCCAGCGGCCGTGTTCTGGTCAACGGCCTGGAGGAGAGTCTGGCGCGCGTGCTGCACCTGGGCTGCTGGAGCGAGGTCCGCAGTTTTGGCGCTGCGGTGAGCGACTTCACTGCGGTCGGTGAACCGGATTCGTTCGAGGTCCTGTATCAGGGGCGGCCGGTCGGTCATGTGATATGGGCGCTGACGGGAGTGCACAACCAGTTGAACGCGCTGGCGGCCATTGCGGCTTGCGAGCATCTGGGCGTTGCGCCTGCGCTGGCGGCCAGTGCGCTGGGCGCGTTTGGCAATGTGAAGCGCCGCATGGAGGTGCGCGGCGCGGTCGCTCTGCCCGCCGGCAGCATCACGGTCTATGACGATTTCGCCCACCATCCGACCGCCATGCGCACCACCATCGACGGACTGCGCCGCAAAGTGGGGCCGGGCCAGCGCATCCTGGCGGTCTTCGAGCCGCGTTCCAACACGATGAAGCTCGGGACCATGAAGGCGCAGCTTCCCTGGAGCCTGGAAAACGCGGATCTGGCGTTTTGCCACGCCGGTTCTTTGGGCTGGAATGCACGGGAAGTTTTGGCCAGCATGGGCGCGAAAGCGCAGGTGGCAGACCGCATCGATGCCCTGGTGGCCCAGGTGGCGGCGCAAGCGCGCGCGGGCGACCATATCCTGTGCATGAGCAACGGCGGCTTTGGCGACATTCACCGCAAGCTGCTGCAGGTTCTGCGGAATAACTAAATACCTTGCGGGACAGATCTTCAGCTCTGTCCCCAACTCGAAACGGGATGTCGGCTG
>JBMOJJ010000008.1:0-30318 GCA_049315845.1 Rhodoferax sp. | reverse complement strand
GCGAGGTTCTGCGCAAAAAAGCGCCTAACGGGGTCACGCGGGCGTCGTTCTGCCTAGCCTGTTCTATGGTGTCGCCGTCCTCGGTGACCGTCATGGACCGGAATTTGTAGATTACGATCTCCTTGCCATCCTCACCGCAGCGCCGCTGCTGAAAAATGATCGGTCCCGGAGACCCGGTCTTGACGGCGATCGCAATGATCAGCAGCAATGGCATTATCAGCAGCAGGATGAGCGATCCCAAAACCAGATCGCTAAGGCGCTTGGCAGCGCCATCCATGCCCTGGAAGGGTGATTCGCAAACCGATATCACCGGCATGCCGCAGACCGAATCCGGATGGGACTGGATCAGGTCGGTGACGAACATGTCGGGAACGAAGTAGATCGATGTGGTGGTGTCTTTAAGCTCGTCAAGGATGTGCAGGATGCGTGGCTGCGACGTCATGGGCAGCGACAGGTAAATGATCTGGATGTTTTCGCGATGGATCAAGGCCAGCAGCTGATCTAGATCGCCGAGCAGTTTGTGCGGGCCGGTGGCATCGAGCCGGCTGGCGCTGCGGTCGTCCACAAATCCGACGAGCTCCAGTCTGGAATAGGGTGAATCGCTGATCTTGTTTGCCAGGGCCAGGCCCTGGTCGTTCATGCCAACAATGATGGCGCGCCGCGGGGAGCCCTGCAGCCTGAGCAGAAACGGAGCCGCGCCGCGCAATAGCAGGCAGGCTCCGATCTTGCTCAGGGGTGCAGCCCACAGCCAGGCGGCGATGACGGGCCTGGAAAAATCGTAAATGTAGCCCGATGCGAAGCCGATGATCAGCAGCATGCCAGCCAGCCAGACCCAATTCACAGCGATATGCAGAACCTCGGAGAAAAACAAAGACTGCAGTTTCATTCGACCCGGAAAGCTGAGTGCAAAAACCAGTATCGACAGAATCAAGTAAGGAGATGGCACCGTGCCTTCGTAGTAGAACGCAAGGCTCCACAACGAAAGGATGAACGATATCGGGCCGACAAAGGTTTCAAACAGGCTGAGCAGATTGTCTGCGCCCAGCGAAGTCGGCTTGGCACGTTTCCTCAACGCGGCAGCTGACAATGCCGAGGGGGCCTTAGACATGGTTCCACAGGGTTCTAAGTTTGCCAACGGCCTGCGCCCGGTTGCTTACCTCTAGCTTTTTGAAGATCCGCTGCATATGGTTCTTGATCGTGAATTCACTGAGTTTCAGAATGCTGCCGATCTCGGGGTTGGTCTTGCCCAGTGTGACCCATTGCAGAACCTCGACCTCGCGGTCCGACAGATGCAGATCTTCCGTCAGGGAGCGAGCGATCGATGGGTCGATCTGCCTTTGAGCCTGCTGCGGCAGCAACTCCACCTGGCGCAGGGCGGCGTCGATGCAAGGCGTCAGTTCCAACAACGCGCTCAACTCGATGTCTCTGAACCCCTCGTTGGCCCGAAACGCGACATAAAGACAGTCGTGGCTGGCCCGTTTGTCGGCAATCCCATGAACCATCGCGCAGCGCATTTTCTGGAACGAGTGGCTGAATAACTTCTCGAAGCTATTGCCTTCCATCAGGAAACCATGATCTCCCGAACTGATAACCATGGGTTTGTTGCCAGATTCATTCCAGCGCGAGTGCAGCCCGATCAGCATGGGCGTGATCTTGTTCAGATCCAGATTCTGGGAACGTATGCCTGCCATGGATGAAATGATATCGTGCTGCACGTTGCCGGAATCAAAGTTCCCCCAGGTCGCGAGCATGATTTCGTGCGGCAGATAGCGTTGCATGTCACCCTGCAACCAGACCAGCATGTCGAAATGGCTGCGAACCTGCGTCGCATGCGATACAACGCGGTGGTAACAGCGAAGTTCATCCGGGGCCAGTGAGGGCAGAAAATCCATTGCTAAGCGAGTCGGTCGATAGATGGATGTTGTTCAGCGCAAGGCAAAAAACGCATTCTAGGATTAAACACCGCATCTGACATTTATCAAGGCGGGAAATGATCTTTTGGTGATTGCCAGCGGAAAAGATATTGCAAAAGGAACAATAAAAAAGGGATTGCAGTGCAATCCCTCTTGTCTGAAAGCGGAGTCTTGATGTCGACTCAGGCGGCAACGGCCTTGTTACGACGGCGGGTCACCATGCCAATCAAACCCAATCCGGCCAGCAACATGGCGACAGTTTCTGGTTCCGGGACTGCCGCAACGCTGTTCCCAATTGAGCCATGGTATCCACCGCCGAATTCACCAGCCGTGCCAGAAACCGTTAGCGCATAGATACCTCCACTTGTCAGTGAAATTGGCGACCCCCCCCATGAAATTGATTGAGGACCGACATAGCCAGTTCCAGTCAAAGTCAAACTACCAGAGGCGACAGATCCGTCGAAGCCCCCAGTGACAAAGAAGTTGGCTGCAGAATTGACACTGAAAGTATAAACATCGGAGAAATTCAATGACAGGGCTGGTACCACGGGGACGTAGAACGACGTGTTAAGGTCCCCCAAGAACGAGTTGGACGCTGTCGAGTGAAAGCTGTCCAAAGTTCCCAAATTTCCACCGGCAGCAAAAGCGCTGGACATACCGACTAAGGTCAAAGCTACCGCAGCAAAGAATCGACGTGATTTCATTGGGATCCCCCTCATGTTCGAAAGATAAACGATCAGGCCTGATATTAGGCGCTGCTTTTTGCTCTGTCTATAGTCCGTTCGGACTAACGAGTGCAGAAACCCGACAGGGGTCTGGGACTCGATTCAAGGGCGCAGATTCACTGCTTGCAGCCATCTCGGCTCAATGTTCAACTTGGTGTGCAGAAAGCGTTCTGGCAGTTCCCATACTAGCACCTTGGGCTTGGAGGAATGGAAGGCCTCGTCATTCAAATACGCTGTTATTGATTGTAGGAAGCCGCCGCCATCCTTGGATGCATTGAGCACCTGTGCCGACAGTGCCTGCTGCAAGAAGCCATGAAAATTCCCGCGCGACGAATAGGATGTGCCAGTTAGAACCACGGGTACTGTGCTGTCGCCAAACAAGCCACCCGCATTGTCTGCAGTGATTTGTCGGGTGACCATGGGTGCTTCCAGGTCCGGGCTTGGGCCAATCGCCCTGGGCGCATCTTCAAGACCCATCAGGCGGATCAGGTCGCCCGAGCGCTCCACGGGGCCACTGACTTTGCTGCTGGAAAAAGTGGTCTTGTCTAGGTCAACACCCAATTGCTGCACGGCCCGCGCAAAAGCGTGCGCTGCAATTTGAGCGCCAGCCTGATTCCAGTGCGTGTCACTGCGGTAATAGACCTCGCTCTGAACTGCGGCCTCGGTGAGCGGCTTGAGCAGGTCAACGGTGGCAACGCCCTGACTATGAAAGGCATAGAGGGCATCCTGATAGCGCGAACTGTTGTAGCCAGGGTAGCGCCCACCGGCCAGTTTGTCCGCGTAGACGCGTGCCTTGTCGGGAACCAGAGCGACGATCAGTTTCACGCCCTGCTGGTCCAGCGCCCGGGTTGCTGCGCCCAGCAGTTCTGCGCGCGCTCTCAGGTGAGCGATTCCATCAGGCTCAAAGCGCAACTCTTCGGCCAGAAACAACCATCCGTCCCGGCCGGCTCGAACCTGTTCGCCACCGCTGCCGGTAAGCAGGTAGCGAACCGAGTTGGCAACGGTGATCAATACAGTGCGCGCCGGCAGTTTTTGATCAAGTTGCTTTTCCAGCGTGGCGGTACTTCGGCCTTCCACAAAATCAGTCCAACTGCGCGGAAATTGGAGTCCGTCCGGTGTGCTCAGCGCGGCGACCATTTGCCAGGCACCGACAAGCATGACACATGACAAGGTGAGCGCGGCCAGCGCGGCGTAGCGGGACGGACCTGCTGTTTTGTTGTCGGGGAAATCCTGGCTCGGCATGGCGACCTCAGAACTGAAAGTACAGGAAAGGCGTGAACGATTGCGCCGACAACGTTGCCACCGCCCACAGAAAGAGGGGCACCAGCAGATAACGGGCGTGGCCGCCGCCATGGCGTTTGAGCCAGGGCATGGCGTAGACCAGGCAGATGCCGAGCCCGAGAAAAATCAGCCGATCCGGCGTGACCTGCCATTCGACCTGGGGACTGTAGGCGAAGCCATTGAGTCCCAGCATGCCCTTGAACATGTGTCCGGCAGCCGTCAAATTGGCGGCGCGAAACAGGATCCAGCCGACGATCACCAGCAGCATCGTCTTGAAAACTTGCAGCCAGGCCGGTAACAGGGGCTTTCCAAAACGCTGGTCCCAATATCGCTCCAGCATCAGGATGCCCCCATGCCAGGCACCCCAAAGCACAAAGGTCCAGTTGGCGCCATGCCAGAGTCCGCCAAGCAGCATGGTGAGGAACAGGTTGATGTAGGTTCGGGTCGGCCCCTTGCGATTGCCGCCGAGCGAGATGTAAAGGTACTCGCGCAACCAGTTGGACAGCGACATGTGCCAGCGTTTCCAGAATTCGGTGATGGATCGGGAGACGTAGGGGTCATTGAAGTTCTCCGGGAAGACGAAACCGATCATCAATGCCAGGCCAATCGCCATGTCGGTGTAGCCGCTGAAATCAAAAAAGAGCTGGATGGTGTAGGCGGCGGCGCCCAGCCAGGCGTCGGCCAGGGTAGGAGATGGCGTCGAAAAAACAGCGTCCACCAGCGGGGCGACCGAGTCTGCGATCAGTACTTTCTTGCAAAAGCCGATCATGAATACAACGCTACCGCGCGAAAAACGCTCAAGCGAGTGTGTCCGGCTTCTGAATTGCTCGGCCAACAGGTGGTAGCGCAGCACCGGCCCCGCCACCAGATGCGGGAAGAGGGCAATAAAAGCGGCGAAGTCGACAAAGTTGCGTGCCGGCGGCGCCTCGCGCCGGTAGATGTCGACCAGGTAGCTGATCGCATGAAAGATGTAGAACGACAGGCCGATGGGCAGCAGCACATGCGTGAATTCAAGCGCGTTGAATCCCAGGCCGTTCAATGCGGCATTGAGGCTTTCAATGCCAAAGTTGGCATACTTGAAGTAGCCCAGTGCCATCAGATTGAGGGTCACTCCGACAATCAGCAAACGGTGGCGTCGAACCTCATCCGTCGTTGCGCCGATGGCCAGCGCGATGGCGTAGCTGACGGCGGTGACGGCCAGCAGCAGAGCCAGAAATTCGGGTCGCCACCAGGCGTAGAACGCATAACTGAAGAGCAGGATCAGCGCCGATTTCGCACGCCAGGGGGTCAGGTAGTAGCAGGCAAGGAACAGCGGCAGAAAGGCGAAAAGGAAGATGTTCGAGCTGAAAACCATGCATCAGACCCGTCGGATCATTGTTCGATGCTGTCAAGCAGCCAATCCGTCACGCTTTGAATGTCAAGACTGGCGACGCAGCCGGGCTCATACTGAAGCACCGGTCGTTCGAACCCCAGCGCTTGCGCAACGCGTGGGTCCTTGTGCACTGCAACCGGAACAAGCCGACTGGCGTAGTTTTCAAACAAGGCGGATCGAACCTGATAGCCCAACTTGCTATGGGTAGGCATCTGGTTGATCAGCAAGTGGTAGCCAAAAAAGTCTGCTCTTCCTTCGGTGTAGTGCTCAATCAGGGAGCTTATTTTTGGCACGGTTGCGTAAGACGCAGCATCGGCAAGTACGACGACCAAAGCCTTGTTCGCCGCCTTCAGGGCCTGAGGAAGATAGACCGTAGGGCCTGGCGGGGTGTCCAGTATGACGAAATCAAAATGCCCCATCGCGGTAGAGTCGATTCCATCCGATACCCATCCCGGATGCGTCTTCAGCCCGGCTTCAAACTCCTCCAACTCGGTCTCCGTCACACGTCCAAACGGAATGAACTTGATGCCGAACGGGCTGTCAAATATGGATGAAGGAGTGATTCCCTCACGCGTCAGGCCTGCGATTTCATCGGGATTCATGCCCAGATGCAGGCGCTGCGAATTTTGTGGATCCAGGTCAATCAACAGCACGCGCTTCTTCCGCTGCGCCAGCGCCATCGCGACGTTGACTGCCAGGGTGGTCTTGCCAACCCCTCCCTTACCGGAAATAAACGCGACGACTTGCATTGACATTTTCTGGAGACTTCACTGACCGGGTTTCTCAGGAACCAGGTCCAGAGAGGTGGAAAAGATTAATCTTGGTTCTTCGATGGTTGCCGGGCTTGCACTGGGTTTGCTGCTGTCTATCGCGGTCGCTGCGGGAGTGGCA
Organism: Rhodoferax sp.; assembly: GCA_049315845.1. Taxonomy (GTDB): domain Bacteria; phylum Pseudomonadota; class Gammaproteobacteria; order Burkholderiales; family Burkholderiaceae_C; genus Rhodoferax. The sequence continues at coordinate 24,136 of JBMOJJ010000008.1, read as the reverse complement.
GGTACTGCCGACGCTTTGGGAGCAGGCGGGACTGCGGTCGGCTTTGCTGCCGCAGGTGCCAGCGTCTTGGCCGGGTTGGCCTTTGTGATGGGCTCTGGCCTGGCCTTGCTGCTGTCTGTCGTGGTCGCTGCGGGAGTGGCAGGCACAGCCGACGCTTTGGGAACCGGTGAAACTGCAGCCGGCTTTGCCGCTGCAGGTGCCGGCACCTGCGCCTGCGCCGGCGCCGGCGCCGGCGCAGGCGCCTTGGCGGGGCTGGCTGATAGCATAGGCTCTGGCTGTTTTTTTTGCACAGGGGGAGGCGCGGTTTGAGGCGCCAATTTTGCGGTCCCGCCTTTTGCAACGTCAATCGCTGCGGCGAGCTCTTTCAACCCGCCCGGACGGGAAGACAATTGTGACGCGCGAAGGTAAAGCGCCTCGGCCTCACCAAGATTGCCGGCGCGAAGTTCAATCATGCCCAGTTTGACCAGCGCCTCTGGGTATTTTGGATCAATCAGCAGTATCTTGCGCCAGTAGTCGGCGGCGATGTCGTCACGATTCTTCTTCTGCCAGTGCCGTGCCTGGTCCACTAATTGACTCGACTGAAGATCATCGGCCGCGCCGACTGGCTGAACCAGCGCGGCCGATGCCAATGTAAGCCACGCCATTTTTTTGAAACTTCGCATGGACAGATCAGGACACTTTCTTGGCGCGTTTGGAGCGAATGCGGCGCAAGCTGCGGTAAATGATGGAAGCCGTCAATATGCAGATCAAGAGCCCAAGCAGCCCCAGCACGAGCGGCTGGTCCGAAAAGAACCAGCGCAACTTGTTCATCGGCGGCAGCGAGCCCGCATAGTAGGTCGGACCGGCCTTGGCGTGATTGATATTCTTGTCATCGATGACCGCGAAATCACCCCGGATCGACCCAACCCTGTCCGAGTCGGTCAGTGCATCGGAAATTTTTCGCAAATCAGCGGCCTTGTCCGCGTAGAGAAAGACTGCGCTGCGCGACGACTGCAAGGGTGATTCGAACGCCATGATGGCCGCAAGATTGCCGATGCCGGTCAAAGTCATACTGCCTTTTGGCTGCAGCGATTCCTGCACATCCTGCTGCTCCCAGCGGTAGGTCGGTCGCCAGATCATGTCCGGTTCGCGTACATAACGGTCGCTGCCACTTTGAACCATTGGCAAACGATCGGCCCATTTGGCCATCAAGACTTGACTTTTCCCGGAGCCGATCAAGATCAGGTCCTTGGCCGATGCCTTCTCGACGTCGGAGCCAGGAACCAGCACATGGCGCAACGCAGGGTATCCGGTGGCTTCTCCCATGCGACCCATCAGTGTCAGGTAAAGGCTCAGTTCGTCCAGATTAGGAGTCTCCGGCAGAACAACAGCCGATTCCGACAGATCGGCCATGCGCGTAAACGGAAAGCCGATATTTGCGAAATAGGCAAGATTGGGCAGGGCCACATAATGCGGGAACCCGCTGAAATCGACTGTGGACTCGGCGTCCACCGCTCCCTGGAGATTGTTCGGCGGCATGTTCCTGCATGCACCTTCCTTGAGGAAGTCAAAATAGTAACTGAACTGAAGTTGGTCCCGCCCGCCAACGCCATAAGGAGGAATGGTCAGCAACTCCTCCCGGGCCGACATCTTTTCGATGGCGAGTTCGGCTTCGGTGGTCGGCTTGAGCGGCTCGTTGATAGCCAGCGCCTTGATGAAGTTGGAGTTGATGGCAACGTTCAGGCTGGAACTCTTGTGAACCGGTAGCCGTGTGGCGCGGTATTTGAGTTTCAGGGGCACGCCCGGCGAGCGCCAGGTAAATAGATCGGGTGAAACTCGGTAGTTGACCCGAATGACCTCTGGAAAATAGCCTTGGGTCTGGAGTTCTTCGAGTTTTGCCAACTCGCCGAATCGAACCGGGCGATCAATCGGGACCCAGGCTGGCGCGTCGTACGGTTTGCGCGGTGCGGCCTCGGTCTCTTTGGACACGATGACAGACTGGCCGGTGAGTGTCGGGGTAAACAGCGCAATGGCGCGAGCAGCGCTCGCAAGGTCTTCGTCGTTGCCGCCGCTCAAGATCAACAGCTTGGCCTGTGGATTGTTCGGATGGGTCTGAATGGAGACGGTCGAAGTGCCTGCGCCCTTGAATCCCTCAATCGATTGGCCACTTTGCAGGAAGACAATGGCATTGCCTTCGGGCAGGGCATTCAGCATCACCGGGAATTGCGCTCCGCGGTAGCCCGCCTGAAGTCCAAACCAGGACGCCAGCACGCCGGCCGCTTTCAAGGTGCCAAAGGAAGGGTTGCTGGCAAAAACGAAGGGCAATGCCACTGGGGAGTTGTCGCGCTTGTCAAGAAACGGCGCCGGCAGGGTCTTCAGATCGTTGACAGATGACAAAGGCGCCAGGGTCAGTTCCAGTCGACCGATATCGCTCAAGGTCAGCCACAGCGAGGAATGGAAAGAATCCTCGCAATCCCGCGTGTAGTGTCCGATGAACTTGAATCTCAGATAGTTCATGTCGAAGAACCAGCGCGGATCGATATCGATGTCGCGGATGTTGCCAACTCCCTTGTCCTTGGGCAGTGGCAAGACCGCTGCAAAGCGGTCGTTGAGGGATATCTTCAGATGGCTCAACTCGGGAATCAGCGCGGGTGAGTAGTCGTAGGCAATTCTGAGCTTTGCGGCCACCACGACTTCGTTGGCGCGGACCGGAAAGGCCAGTGTTTGCGAGCCATCGACGCCCCGCAATCTGATCGCGGACCACGCCCCCATCTGCTTGAAGGTGTACGAGACAACCCGCTGTTTGGGTGGGCTGCTTCGAGCATCGCTTTCTGCCGATCGCCCCTGCTCCGCAGCGAGTTGCTCTGCTTTGGCGCTGCGCGCCTTCGACTCCGCAGGGGTTACCACGAAAAGCGACGAGAGGGACAGGAAAAGAACCGCCAACACCCGGGTCCAATCGGGACGGCGCGACAGATTTCGAAATTCGGTCATTTTTTCTTTTTCCATGTTTGCATCCAGCTACCAAAGCGACCCAAGTGTACAAATCTGATGACGTCCGCGCCGAAACCGCGAGCGGCAATACGTGTGGCACTAAAGGCGTTCGACGCCCACACGGGAAAAGGACGATCCGCTTCGCGGTCTGGTAGCCACTTTGGCCAGTCCTGACCGCGTGAGTATGCCGCAACACCTAGCGATCGGTAAACATTTTGAGCGCTACCGTCAATGTGGACGCGCAAAACCAAATCTGGCTCCAGATCGACAATTGCTGGAAACGAGTATTCGCGATTGGCGTAAAAGACGGAAATGTTGACGGTTTCCCCATTTTCGATCGCTATCGGTGCCGGAAGCTCCAGCGCCAAAGCGATATCCGGGAAATTTTTCGTGACGCAGGACACCGTGTGACCAGACAGCAATTTGATCATTGCCGGTATCTGAATCTGCCGGCTTGTGTGGCGCTGAATGGATCGGATCTCCTCGGTCACAGCAAGCTTGGCAGCTAGGATGGTCATGTTGTAAAGCGACCACAAACAGAACAAGACGGCAATAGCCTGCGAATTGGAGTCCAGTCTCGGCAGCCGTTCGATGCTGACGACCAGTGCGGCCGCGGTCAGGATAAAGATGGCGATAAAAGGAAGCGCAACTTGCCATTTGAAAACTGCATTCGTATGCGCATGATTGATCTTGAATGTATTTGTGAAACTCGAAAGTTCAGTGCGGATCACGGTTATCGTCGTCAGCATCAGCAAATACCAGGCCAGCGCCGTTTCACGGATATCCGTCCAAAATGTGAAACGGTCGTGGCGCTCCAATCGTTGCAGGGCGATGTGACGATGCACCAGCAGTGGCAATATATAGGCCACCAGTAGCGCTGCTGTAGTGTCGATAATGCTTATATTCAGCAGCAGATAGATCAGTGGCGCGGCAAGAAATGCCAGGCGTGGAAAGAGGCCATAGAACTCCAGCATGTCATTCAGGTATTTCAGTCGCTGCTTCCAGAGCAGTGATCTGTCCCCGAACGGATGATCGACCTGAAAAGCCTCGACCGGGGACGGCGCATGCTGTTGAATACGGGTCGTCTGTCTTGGACGGGACCGGGTTGGCCGCGTCGTGACGCTGAAATAGGCCGTGTTATAGCCCAGCGTCTGCATTTTGAGTGCGGTGTGGTGTTGGCTGCTTATGGTTTCGGAATCAATGCCGCCAATCTCAAGCAATACCGAACGCCGGATCAAAGAGCAGGACCCGGCCAGGTCTGGCTTGTCAAATATTCCCATGATCCGTGCCGAAGGCGGCGGTGCCAGAAAATGCCGCGGCGTCTGCACCATTCCCAGTTTCACATCATGTAGAAACCATCCGACTGTCATTCTCAATAGGTCAGCTGGCGGGGGCTGATCGCCCTCAATAATGGCAACCAAATCACCATGGGTTTGCGCCAATGCATGATTGATACTGCTCGCGTTGTCATGTGAATCATCCGGTTGCGCCAAACAGGTGCAACCAATCGATTCGGAAAGCGCCTGGATATCTTCCCGGTGCAAGATATCAAGAAGGTATATTCTTGATTTTTGCTTTGGCCAATCGAGCGCAAGCGCCGCCAGCGCGGTTGATTTGACTGCCGCAAGCGGTTGGTCGTGGCATGCAATATAGATGTCCACCGTCGGCAGTCCACCGGGCTCAACGGGCAATGGCACTTCGTTCTGCTTGAGCGGCCACAAGGTCTGTGTGGAGCGCACAAACGTCAGCAGCCAAAGGTGGGCCTCGGCCACGCAAAGGCCAAAACCAAACGCAAAGGCTGAACTGATGTCCTTTGCCAAGGTGGCACTGAACCGCCAGTACAGATAGCGTGCGCAGACAATCACCGCAAGACAGAGCAGAACCAGTGATATCAGAGTGCCGGCATAGCGCTGCGCATAGATCGCCAGAAAGACAAAGAAGATGGAAAAGATGATCTGCCCGCTCAAGTCCAATTCAACTGACAGCAAAAAGCCAAAAAGCACCAGGCAAACCACGGCAAAGAGAAGGGTCACGCCGGGTAGAGACCACGTCCACATATGCGTCAGCCTGTGCCCCCATATATTGGGCTGGCCATGCAGATAGGGCGTTGCCAGTGTCTTGTCGACGGGTTTTCCCCAGCGCTCGCGCCAAAGCGCCAGCAATAACCGGGGATTCATTGATTCAGCGTGGCGATCATCCATGTCGCGAGTTGGGCAAGGTCATGGCTGGCTTGTCCATGCGGGTCGTATGCCAGTACCGGCTGCTGGAAAGCGAGCGCCTCGCCAACAGCTTCGTCACAATGAATGCCGATGGGTACCAGTCGGGCACCAAGGTTCTGTCGAAGAAGGTCGGCAACATCGCGATTGATGGATTCGCTTCTGTCAATCTGGTTCAGCACATAGACACTTCGAAGGCGTGGATTGAGAGCCGACATTTCATCCAGCCAGGTTTCCATTGCCGGAATCGTAGCGTAGGATCCTGCGTCCGCCAGCAACACGATCACGATCAGATCAGCGCAGGAGAATACCTGCTTCAAATAGACGGTTGACCCAGGCGGCGTGTCGATCAGCACGACACCATCTTCATCGAGGCCCGTGTTGCGGATTTGCTCACCTATCCAACCGGGCTTTGCTGCCAGTAGAGATTCGAATGCTTCGCGATCTGACTCGCTGGCCATGCCGTAAGGCAGGCAAACGACGTCGAATTCCGTGGCCAAGCCCAAACTGCTCCAGTCTGTCCCATGAAGCGCCGCGACGCAGAGTCCGGGGCTCTGGGAGTCTTCTATGCCAAAGTGCCAGTGCAGCGCGTTCTGCGGGTCCAGATCAATAGCCGAAACGCGACCGGGCCCCAATTTGCTGGACAATGCGGCGGCAAGATTGGCTGTCACCGACGTCTTGCCCACGCCGCCCTTCATTGAAACAACGCCGATAACGCTCATCGTTTGCCCAGCCGTCCCAAGAACGAGGACTTGCGTCGGACCGGTTTGGCGTCAACTTTTTCTTCGCCCTCCAGGCGTTTGAACAGGCTTGCCAGTGAAGTCGCGGAAGAAACCGGCGCTGCCATGTCGGTTTCGGCGGTGCTTCGCTGCGCGTTGCTCATACGCAACGGCTCCTCGCTGTGTTCTTCAATATCCTCGCTGGCTCTCGAAGCCACTGTCTCTGCAAACAGTGGCGAGCGATCTCTTTCGGGCGTGTTTTGTGTGAGGCTCGGGGAACTGCGTACGGATTCACTGGCTGGCATGCTTCTATGAGGCGGCTTGACCGGCTTTTCGGCCACGGCCGGCGCTGGGCGCAGCGCCATCTTGCTCAGGCTTTTTGCCAACTTGTTGCTTACGCCGGGCACCGAAAGGACTGGTTTTCGTTCTTCCGAACTGGGTCGCTCCTGAACGCTCCAGTGGCGCCTCTCTTCGGCGGACAGGGCGGGTGTGGGCTCGGCCTTCTTTGGCGACAGCGTTTTGAAAAGTGGCCAGCGCAGTTCGGCTTCGCGCGCAGCCGCAACCGTGCTTGCCTGAAAACTTGCATCGTCGGGTCTCAGCGACCGGAACAATGACGAGGGATCCTCGCCAAATTTGGTCATTGCCTTCACTCCTTTTGGTGTTTCATTGGTCGCGGCGTCCGAAGCGCAGACGGATATCCATTCCGCCCGATGATTCACCAACGCCCTGCACAATCATCGTATCGCTGGCGCCGAGCACCTTGAATACGCTCTGGTAAAACCCTTCCAGCAAACCGACGCTCCAGCTCATCGCCTCGTCACCGAACGCTTCAGCCAGTGGTGACGCGTTGTGGGTAATGTCTATATGACCTTTGACTTCCTTGAATTCGGCCCAGCCCCAATTGATCTGTGACCAAAAGGCATTTAGGCTTTCTTCAAGCTCGGCCAGAGTTTGAACGCCGTCGAAGCGCTCTACCGTATCGGCGGCAAAATGCCCGCCGATTTTGAAAAAAAGGTGCCTCAGGTCTTTGGTGTCAGCATGTGCCGACATCTCCAGCGCCAGAGCGCGCAGAACCGGCAACCACTGTAGAGATACCTGCTGGCCTCTGAAATAGTTCCGCAAGTTGTCGTTTTCCATCGAAAATGCTTTCGTAAAAGTTAATCATTTCGTAAAAGCTAATCATAACCAACAAAACGCTTGCCCTCACCAATGGAGTGCGGGAAGCTGTTGTTATTGTCCATCAAAATATCGGTGACAATGTATTAAAGGGATTAGTGCGAAAGGACTAACGCCCAATTTGTTTTGCAGAAACAAATTGCGTCGCGGCGGTTTGAAATTGTTGGCTGCAATTGAAGTTGCAGCCCGTCAATCGCTCGTAGCCCATAATACCGCGTGCACATTGGACCATCGAAAGCCAATGCTTTGCGCGTGCGCAGACATTGAGTTTTATTCTTATGCCGTCCTTCGTCGTTTTCATTTGCATCGCATTGCCATGGCTGAATCCATTTTCCTACGGACCCTCGCCGGCGGTCGTGCAGTGGCTGACGACCCTGGGAAGTCTGGCGTTCATTTTGCTTTGGTCAAATCGGGGATATCTGGCCGAGGTCAGCACAACGGCCTGGCTGGATGCGGCGTTGATCAGTGCTGCGGTGGGTTTGCTTCAGTATTTTGGCGCCTCCGCGGGTTTTCGGCCGTGGATCAACACAAGCGACCTTGGTGAAGCCTTTGCCAATCTTCGGCAACGCAATCAATTTGCGACCTTGACCAATATCGGCTTGGCTGCCCTGCTGTCGCTGATGCACCGATATCGATCGAATCGGCCGCTGTCGCTTGCGTCAGCGGACTCGGGCGCGCGTCTTTGGCGCGTTGCAGCGATTCTGGCGGCCGTATTGCTCGCTTTGGGCAATGCGGCGTCATCTTCCCGCACCGGCTTGCTTCAGTTGCTGCTGCTGTTTGTGATGGCCTGGGTGTGGAGTCGACCAGGTGGTGCAAGGCTATGGTCCGTGCATGGGGTTGTGCTGCTGGCGGCCGCGCTGGCCTATGTCGTTGGCGCCTTTGCCTTGCCGGCGTTGGCGGGGCTTGATTCCGCTGCCAGCGGTATTCTGGGTCGCTTGCACGATGGAGAGTCGCGTTGCCTCGGTCGACTGACCCTATGGTCCAATGTGCTGCATCTGATCGCGCAGAAACCGTGGTGGGGCTGGGGTTGGGGTGAACTCGACTTCGCCCATTTCATCACGCTTTATCCGGGGCAGCGATTCTGCGATATTCTGGACAATGCCCATAACCTGCCGCTGCATCTGGCGGTCGAACTGGGGGTGCCGCTGTCGGTTGCGATTTGTGGTCTCGGCATCGGGCTGGTCTGGCGCTGCAGACCCTGGAGAGAGACCGATCCGTCGCGGCAATTGGCGTGGTCAGTGCTGGCACTGATCCTGCTGCACAGCATGCTTGAATACCCGCTCTGGTACGGCCCATTCCAGATGGCCTTTGGCTTGAGTGTGTTCCTGCTCTGGAAGTCGCCGAAGCGGGGTCCCGAAAATCCGGATAATCCGCGCTCCCCGCCCTCTGGACTGTTACAACTGATGGCGATATTCCTGCTTGTGACCGTGGTCTATGCCGGCTGGGACTATCGTCGTATCAGCCAGATCTACCAGAGTCCGGCGGCGCGCGACGCGGCGTACCGCGAGAACACGCTGGAAAAGATTCAGGATTCCTGGTTGTTTCGAAATCAGGTCCGCTTTGCCGAACTTACGACAAGCACGCTGAACCCCGGCAATGCAGCCCATTTCCATGACATGGCGGCGGATTTGCTGCACTTTTCGCCGGAACCCCGCGTTGTCGAAAAATTGATAGAGAGCGCGGCTTTGATGGGGCTGGAGGAAGAGAGGCAGTACTACCTGCAGCGTTATAAGGCCGCATTCCCGCAAAGCTACGCGCTCTGGCTGAAGGAAGAGATAGATAACGGTGCTGGGCCAGGAGTGCTTCAACGGGACCGGTCGGAGCCATGAGCGGCGACAAAACTCCCCGATTTGCCGCCGTGTTTTTCCAGCAGCCTGACGTTGGTGATGGTCATGCCGCGATCGACCGCCTTGCACATGTCGTAGATGGTCAGCAGGGCCACCTGAACCGCGGTCAGTGCCTCCATCTCCACCCCGGTGGGCCCCACAGTTTCGACGGTTGCGCTGCACAATATGCTTGAGGTGCCTTGGGTTCCGGCCCGAACCGTTTCAAACTCGACCGCGACCCGGGTCAAGGCCAAAGGGTGACACAGGGGAATCAGATCGCTTGTTCTTTTGGCGGCCATGATGCCGGCAATGCGGGCGATGCCCAGAACGTCGCCTTTGCTGGCGGTACCGGCCTCGATGATCGCCAGTGTGGCGTTCTGCATTTCAATACAGCCAGAGGCGACGCCGATGCGGTGCGTGCTGGCTTTGCTGGCGACATCCACCATGTGGGCCTGACCCTGGGCGTCAAAATGGGTGAGAGAGGTCATGAAGAATTTCGCTACAGTTGAAGAGTTGCACCGCGCTGTGCAGATTTACATGGCGTTCATATGAGTCCCGCATCATATGAGCATTGCAACCTACACTGCTGTAATTGATTGTCACCAAATTCATGGCCGCAAACAGGTTTGTGAACCCTGTCCTCAAAGCTAGATTCTCGATTGCTTTGATGCTTGTCACGGCCGCCTGCACGATAACGCTGCGGGCGCAGCCGGTGGTGCCTGGTCCAAACCAGCCGGTCAGGGCAGACGGCATTCAGTTGCCGACACTGGGCGATGGCAGTGAGATAAGCAGCGGCGCCGAGCGACGTCTGGGCGATCGAATCGCGCGCGAAATGTACCGGGACCCGGACTACATTGACGATCCGGTGCTGGCTGAATATGTACAGGGTATCTGGCAGCCCTTGCTGGCTGCGGCGCGAGCCCGGGGCGATCTCTCCCCTGAAGTGTTCGAGCGGTTTGCCTGGGAGATCATGCTCGGACGCGACCGCACGGTCAATGCTTTTGCCTTGCCCGGTGGCTATTTTGGAGTCCACCTGGGGCTGATTGCGGTCGTCACGAGCCGCGACGAACTGGCCTCGGTCTTGGGGCATGAACTGAGTCATGTCGCGCAGCGGCATATCGCTCGGATGATGGCAAAGCAAAGCCAGCAGACTCCCTGGACGATTGCCGCCATGATATTGGGCGCGCTGGCTGCCAGCAAGAGTCCGGATGCCGGCAGCGCGCTGATCATCGGTGGTCAGGCTGTCGCGGCGCAGAATCAGCTCAATTTCTCCAGGGACATGGAACGCGAGGCTGATCGTGTCGGCTTTGGTGTCATGACCCAGGCCGGCTTCGAGGCGCAAGGCTTTGTGTCGATGTTTGATAAGCTGCAACAGGCTTCCCGGCTGAACGATAACGGGGCCTATCCCTACTTGCGCAGCCATCCTCTGACCACGGAACGGATCGCCGACATGCAGGCGCGCCAGCCGATTGGCTTGTCAACGGTGGGCTCAGGCGCGCCTGTGGCCGAGCACGCGATGATGACGGCACGCGCGCGTGTTCTGTCGAATCCTGGCGTGGATGCGTTGCGCGCGATCGCGCAGGAGGCACGTGGCAGTCGATTGCCTGGTTTGCCGGTGTCCCGTCAGGCCGAGGTGTTGTATGGCGCGGCGCTGGCATCGAGCCGTTTGCGGGAATTTTCCATCGCTCAGGATTACCTCGGACGATTGTTCAAAGTGGTGAGATCCGACGCAAGCGCCTTGCGCCTGTCACATTTGCTGGCCGTTGAAGTCGCACTGGGCGAAGGAAATATTGCGCTTGCCGCCGCGCTGCTGGATGAAATTGCTCCGATTGCCGCCGTCGCGGGCGGCACCTCGTCGACGCAGCGGAGGCCAGAGTTGTTTCTCAGAGGGCAGCTTGCCACGCAATCGCGTGAAATCAGATACGCGCTCCCCGCGGCCCAGGGATTTCAGGTCTGGCTGCTGGAGCATCCCCGCGACGCCCACGCGTGGCAGGTGCTTTCGAGCGTGTATTCGGTGCAGGGGCAGGGGCTGCGCGCGATACGCGCTGACGCCGAGAGCCAGGTGGCGCGCCTGGACTACACGGCGGCGCTGGAGCGGTTCAGGGCGGCCCAGGATCTGATGCGGCGCGACAACCTGGCTGATGCGGGCAAGGCAACGCAGGACCACATTGAATCGTCCATCATCGACACCCGGCGGCGCCAGGTGGAGCTACTTTTCAAGGAACAGTCGCTCGATCGCTGAATCGATCAACACCCCAAAAGCGGAATAGATGAGCGAGCCCAGCAGGGCGGCGCCGAAGCCCCGCACATAGAAACCGTCCAGCATTCCGGCGGCGGCCCAGAACATCAGGGCGTTGATGACAAACAAGAAGAGTCCAAGCGAGAGGATGGTGACTGGCAGGGTCAGCACAACCAACACCGGACGCAAGATCATGTTGAACAGCCCAATGACCACTGCTGCAATCAGTGCGGCGCTGTAGCTGTTGACCTGCACGCCGCTGTAGAGATAGGCAACAGCCAACAGGGCCACTGCGCTTAACAGCCACTTCACGATAATTTTCATGGACGAAGGATAGCACCGGATGCGGTCCGCGATCAACTCTGCGCGCTCAGTCAGGCAAGCCTATTTCCATCGCACCGGTTCGATATCCGCGTTGAGCCGGCCGTCCCCGAGCATCAGTGCGCCTTCCTGGATGGTGGCCTGCAACTGCATGCTGCGCTGGGCCATCGGGATCAGCGCTTGCGAGGCGCCGGTTGGCAGCCGGAACACACGCAGGTTTTGCGGACGAGACAACTTCGATTCAATGCTTTTCCACCAGATTTCGGCGGCGTGGCTGAAGCAGTACAGGACCACCTCGTCGGCCTTGCCGCAGGCTTTCAGCAATGGTTTGTCATCGGGCTGGCCGACTTCGATCCAGACACGCGTCGTGCCGGTGAAATCGCGCAGCCAGACGTCGGGCTCGTCGGGGTCGGACAGGCCGGCGCCAAAGGCCAGCGTGCCATCGCCGCCGCAGACCGACTGCAGTTTGTGCGCCTGCAGCGCCAGTGCGCACAGGCGCACCATCATGCGCTCGTCAGTTTCACTGGGGTGGCGTGCCAGTGTCAGCGCATGGTCGGCGTAATAGGCATGGTCGATGTCGGCAATCTGCAGACTGGCCTTGAAGATGGTAGATTTGATCGCCATCAGGCTCTTCTTGCCAGTTCCGCAGCCTTGCCGGTATAGCTTGCCGGCGTCATGGCCAGCAGACGCTGCTTTTCTGCCAGCGGGAGATCGAGCCCGGCGATGAAACCCTGCATCAATTCGCGCGACATCGGCGCGCCTCGCGTGAACTCCTTGAGCTGTTCATAGGGTTGGGGCAAGCCAAAGCGGCGCATCACGGTCTGGATTGGCTCCGCCAGAACTTCCCAGGAGGCATCCAGGTCAGCAGCGATCGCGGCCTGGTTGAGTTCCAGTTTGCCCAGCCCGTTGCTGAGCGACTGATAGGCCAGCACCGCGTAGCCGAGCGCCACGCCCATGTTGCGCAGCACCGTGCTGTCGGTCAGATCGCGCTGCCAGCGGCTGATGGGCAACTTCTCGCTCATGTGCCTGAGCAGCGCGTTGGCCAGGCCGAGGTTGCCCTCGGCATTTTCAAAATCAATCGGGTTGACCTTGTGCGGCATGGTCGATGAGCCGACTTCGCCTTCGCGCACCTTCTGCTTGAAATAACCAAGCGAAACATAGCCCCAGACGTCGCGGGACCAGTCAATGAGGATGGTATTGGCGCGCGCCACGGCGTCAAACAACTCGGCCATGTAGTCGTGCGGCTCGATCTGGATGCTGTAGGGCTGGAATGTCAGCCCGAGACCCAGCGGTTCAGGTCCTTCCACGACTTTGCGGCTGAAAGCTTCCCAGTCGAAGTCCGGCCAGGCGCACAGGTGCGCGTTGTAGTTTCCGACCGCGCCATTCATCTTGGCCAGCAGCTTGACCCCGGCAATCTTGTCGCGCGCCACCTGCAGTCGCACCACAACGTTGGCGATTTCCTTGCCCACCGTTGTCGGACTGGCGGTCTGGCCATGGGTACGGCTGAGCATCGGTACGTCGGCGAAACCGTGCGCCATGTCACGCAGCTGCTGGATCACGCTGTCCAGCCCTGGCAGCAGGACCTGATCCCGTCCGGCTTTCAATTGCAGCGCGTGACTGGTGTTATTGATATCCTCGCTGGTGCAGGCAAAGTGCACAAACTCTGAAATGGCGAGCAACTCCGGTCGCCCCTCAAACCTTGATTTGATCCAGTACTCGACCGCCTTGACGTCGTGGTTGGTCACTTTTTCGATCGCCTTGATGGCCTCGCCGTCCGCCTCCGAGAAGTTTTTATGCAAATCCGTCAGGTAGGAGCGTGCGCCGGGTGAAAAGGGCTTGAACTCCGCGAAGCCGCAGTCGGCGAGCGCGATGAGCCAGGCGATTTCGACCTGAACCCTGCGCTGCATATAGCCCTGCTCGCTCATGGCGGGACGAAGTTTGGCGAGTTTGCTGGCGTAGCGGCCATCCAGCGGCGAGAGGGCCGAGATTGCAGAAAAATTCATGTTTGGATTGTAGGATGTACACCACATGACTTTGCCGGCTGCGGTCCTGCGCAGGCCGATGGATAGAATGAACGCTCCCGAAACAAGCCAATACCCATGAAATTAATCGGATCCAAGACCAGCCCCTATGTGCGCAAAGTGCGCATCGTGATGGTCGAAAAGAAGCTTGACTATGTCTTGGTGTCAGAGGATGTGTGGTCGGCCCAGGCCACGATTTCTGAAACCAACCCCTTGGGCAAGGTTCCGTGCCTGGTGATGGAGGGCGGAGAGGCCTTGTTTGATTCGCGTGTGATCGTCGAGTACCTCGATACGCTGTCGCCGGTCGGCAAACTGATTCCCTCGGTCGGTCGTGAGCGCGCCGAGATCAAGACGTGGGAGGCGCTGGCCGATGGCGTGCTGGACGCGGCCATTTTGGCGCGGCTGGAGGCCACTTGGGACGGACGCGCGTCCACCGAGCGCAGCCAAGCCTGGATCGATCGTCAAATGGGCAAGATCCATGTGTCGCTGAAGGCCATGAGCAAGGGTTTGGGGGACAGATCCTATTGTGCCGGCATACATCTCAGTCTGGCAGACATCGCGGTTGGCTGCGCGCTGGGCTATCTGGATTTCCGATTTCCGGAGATCGAATGGCGCAATGATTGTCCCAATCTGCAGAAACTGCATGACAAATTGATCCTGCGGACCAGTTTCCTGGAAACCCAACCGGGCTGATCGCCAGCCGAACTGAGCGGCCGGCCCTGGTGAAGCGGACGCGGCGCTTACAACGGTTACATGGTCTTACACGGCGCGAAACGCCGGACGCATCGTTCCGGCTTACAGTGGCTCAACAATGGCCACTTTCAAGACGATCTACAAATGCCGGGAATGCGGTGCGACCAGCTATCAGCGTGTCATTGCCCGGGCGCCCAGTGGCGCACTTCTGCCAACCGGTCAGTATCGTTGCACCGGCTGCCGCAATATCTTTGACACCGTCCGCGCCTGGTGGCAGCCACTGCGTTCACCGGAGCGCCATGCCCACAGCACCTTCGGCTGAAGGGCACAGCAGGGTCTGCTAGCATTCAGACCATGAAAGACCCAGCCGTCTCGACTGCCATTGCGGACAAGATTTCCGAGCGGTCGGGTGTTGCAGACCGAATTGCCCGCTTGCCGCGACCGCTGGTGTTCACCAACGGCGTCTTCGATGTGTTGCACCGTGGTCACGTCATGTACCTGGCGCAGGCTCGGGCTCTGGGGGGCGGTCTGCTGGTGGCGTTGAATACCGACGCGTCGGCCCGGCGGCTTGGCAAAGGGCCGGATCGTCCTCTCAACAATGAAATGGACCGGGCTTTTGTCATGGCTGCCTTGGCCAGTACCAGTCTGGTGACATGGTTCGATGAGGATACGCCGCTGCAATTGATTGCCGAGATCAGGCCCGACATCCTGGTCAAGGGCGGGGACTACGACATGTCCCGACTCGCGGAGGCGCGTCTTGTCGAGTCCTACGGAGGCCGTTCGCTGGCGCTCCCCTTTGTCGATGGTTATTCCACCACGGCGCTGGTGGAAAAGGTTCGGCAGGTTTCCGGCTAGCGTCTTCTGAAACACACTATGCCATGGACGTCCCAAATCCGCAACGCGTTGCACGCACCGGATTCCACATACTCGTAGCCTTTTGCGGCCATGCAGGATCTCTGAAGCGCGCTTCGCTCGGCTTTGGAAACCGGAATTCTCATGCTTTCCGCTATGCAAGAGTCAAGGTCCTTCTTCGGGTCGTGCGGCGAGCAACCCGATGTGGCGATCAACATGGCGAACAGACAGACTGACTTCATGGATAGTCAATGTCGCGAATGCCGCGAACCTTGCGGTGGCCTTGTCGTCGTGACGAAGGTGTGATTAATTGGCAAAATGGAAAACATAAGCAGTATACTACCAAACAAGTTTGTTGGTGCCACCAGGCGCCAGTGCCGCGCGGTTCGGAGTCCGTTTAACAGCGGTTGATTGGGATGCCGGTGAGAATTCCGAAACCCTGCTCGCCAAGGGCCTTGGTCACACGCTCGATTGCGCGCTCCAGGGTATCGGCTATCTGGCGTTTGAAATTCACGTTGCTCATTGTGGCCCTGCGTTGGTCTGGATGAGAAATCAATTGATCCTTGGCCGCTTTGAGAGCGATCTTCGGCGAGTCGTGTTACAAGAAGGAAGGAAGTCGCCGCATTCCCTGTGCGAGCACCGGGCGCGGTACACGCACGAAAACGAACGGGTGGCGTCGGGGCTGCGGGTGCCGGCCTTCAAGAGGTGATTTCTTGACCTTGCAGTCCGCCGCTATAAGCCAAGCCCGAAGCCACGCCGCCAAACCGGTCTCCTTCGATCACCGGCACGCCGTCAAACTCAATTTGCAAGGCCTGTTGGAGCGGCCGCAATGCCGACGAGCCACCGGTCAGATAGATGGCGTCGATCGAGTCATCCGTCAGGCCGGCGCGTCGCACACAGTCCCGCGCGCACGCGACGGTTCGTGCCAGCAGGCCGGCCAGATGCTCACGCAGGTCGGCAACGCGTATCGGTGCTCCGAGTCCGGTCTCGACATAGGACAGATCCACCGCGGCATCGCCATTCCCCTGCGAACAATGGATCTTGGCCTGCTCAACCTGGTTGGCGATGCGGTGACCATGACGGTGCGTGAGCACGTTCATCAGGCGCTGGTGCAGGCGTTCGTCGGAAAAATTGGTCCTCAGGGCGCGGGCTTGGCCCAGGGCGCGTTGTGGGTACAGCCAGTTGATCAGATGCCAGGTGGAAAGGTCAAAGAAAATGCGGCTGGGCACCTCATGCTGCTGCGGGCCCAATTGGCCATAACCCAGCAGCGGCATCACCCGGTGCAGGCTGAGTCTTTGGTCAAAGTCGGTGCCGCCGATGTGCACGCCGGTGGTGGCCAGCACGTCCCCGGTTCGATCTGCCTGTTTGACGCGCTCAGGCCCCAAACGAACCACTGTGAAGTCCGAAGTACCGCCGCCGAGGTCTGCGACAAGGACTGTGCTTTCATGCGCGAGGCGGCGCTCGTAGTCCAGCGCCGCGGCAATTGGCTCCAACTGAAATGACACGTCATCAAATCCGGCCGTCTGTGCCGCCTGCAGCAGGCAATGCTGGGCCAACGCATCACGCACCCGGTCATCGTCCACAAAATGCACCGGTCGGCCCATCACCACGCGATGGGGCTGTGTGCCCAGCGCCTGCGCGGCGCGCTCACGCAGGGTCGCCAGAAAGGTGGCGATGATGTCTTGAAAGCTGATTTTTCGGTGGTTGATGAGCGTTGTTTCCATCAACAGCGAACTGCCCAGCAGGCTCTTGAGCGAACGCATCAGCCGACCCTCGGTGCCGCTCAGATACTGCGCCAGCGCGTCGCGTCCGAAATGGGTGCTGACGTCCTCGCTGTTGTAGAACACGGCCGTGGGCATGGATACGGACTCGCCTTCCAAGGCAATCAGGCGCGCTGTGCCGTCAGCAGGCGCCCAGGCCACGGCCGAGTTTGAAGTGCCGAAATCAATTCCGAGCCTGCCCTGAAGCGAGAGAGTCATGCAAATGGGAAACTGAGAGCGGACGACGCCATCCGCTAGCGCTGCTTCGAATCCTTGGCCACAGTCTTGGGTTGCCACCCGACGAAAGCCGGGTAGTGGCGTTGAACGACCGCTCCATTGACATCCCAGGCCAGGCATTGACCCACGAAGTGCGGCGGGGAGCCGTCGATGGCATCGGGAAGCGGTCCTTCGGGCAGGGTCTGGAAGGCGACCGTGGCCATGTTGAACAGAAGCTCACGCAGGTGGGTGCAACCCCGTGCGCCACCAAGGTTTCTCTGGATGGCATGGCGCCAGCCGGGCCCCATGGTGCATCCAACCATGTTCTGCATCGGAGTATGAGCCATTGGGCATTCCGGGTGCGGCACGTCGTCCATCGCCACCGCAATCTCGCGCACCACAAAACCGTCGTCGATCGTGACCCGTATCGACAGATTGTGAATAGGCTCGCCGGGCTGCCAGGTCCCTTCCCCCGGGATGTCGATGGCATGGGTCTTCGTGTCGCGCAATTCGGCTTCAATATCCCACAATCGGTCTTCTCGCTGAAAGCCGCGGTAAGTGACGTCTCGGGCATGCAGATGAACTCGGGCTTGGGGTGATGGCAGTGGCAAATCAGGACCTCTTGTGAGTAGCGACGGGATGCCTCAAGTTTAGGTGGTCTTGCCGTCAGTTGTTTGGACCGGCAGAGTCCACGCCGACAGCTTGCTTGGCCTGCCTTCGGCGTAGGACGCCGTTTGGTGGATACTGCCCGGTCAGAGCCCGATTGAGAATCGCCAGATGAAATACCCCTTGGTTCTTGTACTTTTGCTTGCCTTGACTTGCGGCTTTGCTGACGCAAAAACCAAAGCCAAAAGCAAGCGCAGCGATAGTGCCAAGAGTGAGGTCAAGCCTGCGGTCAAGGATGTGGTCAAGGATGAGTTCAGGCGAGAGAACCCATGCCCTGTCAACGGTTCCAGCAAAGGGCCGTGCAAGGGTTACGTGGTTGAGCACGTCTATCCTCTCACATGCGGCGGCCTTGATGCGCCAAGCAACATGCAATGGCAGACGGTAGCTGGCGCGCAGGCCAATGGCAAATGGGCGCAAAGCGCGTGCGGCAGGAACAAGGAGCAGCCTTGAAAGAGGCGTGGCCACAGGGTGGCGATATGAGCAAGGAGGCGACACCAAAACAAAAAAGCCTGCTACTTTGTTGGTAGCAAGCTTTCTATATCCCTTGCGGGTTCTGACTGGTGGCGCTTCACGGACGATTCGCCACCCGTAAAAACGTCAATAAAAACAACCGCTTACCCGTCCCTTGTGACACCAGTTTCGCATGGAGTTGAAGGGACACATAGTGTGCCACAATTCGAAACACTAGGGTTCATCAGTGCTGTCGGATGGGCAGTTGACCACTTAAAGGATTAGGAATGACAATACCTTACACGTTATCAACAGGGAAGACTGTCTTGGTCGAAGATATTGAACTGACAATTGAAGGTCGGAAGGAAGGAATCTTTGCAGTAATTTTCAAAGACCGCGACACGAATGGTGAGCCAAAATTCGAAGAGTGCGACAGAGTTGATGTAATGTATCTTTTGGACAATCATCAAATTCGGCATGAAATTCGATAGTCGTTTTGTCCTTGTTTTTTGAAATGGTCAGAATTGGTTTTCTGGCCAAGGCAAGTCGGACTTTTTCTTCAAAACTAAGATTTAAATTCATTGTTGACTTTTCTCACAATCCGCGCGAAAGTCAATACGCCGCCGAAACCGAACTAAGCACTTGGAACTCGCGGTTCCAGAAGGCCCGAATAATAATTCGGGCCTTCGCCTTTGTGGGCTTGCAATTTTGAATATTTCCAGTATTGTCCATCTCGCTTAGTTCTAATTCATTTTCGGTAAGGCCTGCGACAAGGGCTAGACGGGCGAATAAAGCAGATTAGGCGACGAGGGGTAATCCCCTTGGGCAACACAGTAGAAGCGGCTAGCTGGGTCCATGGAAAGCCGCACGGTGCTAATGGCATGCCGTCCATGGGGGAATGTGAAATTCCTACGATGCCAGAGCGACCCTTTTCACGAGGGAACCGCCGAGGGAAGACCCGCGTGGTATTTCAGTCGAAGCCCCAACCCGTTTGAAAACGGGTAGGGCAAGCCTTGCTCGGGATCCCTTCCCCACCAAGGGAGAAAAGCCAAAGAGAAGAGAGAAAGGCGGTTGAGTTAAGGGTAACCACGTCCAAAAATAGTGAAAAGAGAGAATGACAGAGAGGGATGGACTGGTGGCATAACAAGTTGTGCGCACCACAGAAGATGGAACTCTCCATGCCAGTGGAGCGGGTTTCTTTGCATTGCAAAAAAATTGGCGACCCGCGAAATTAAGCATCTCAGATTCGAAGTTTCGCCGAAAACTTAGACACCTTTAAACCACAAACAACACCGGCTTCTGCGGCGGGTGACAGTGCAGCCACTACGGTTCAACAAAAAGATGGTGATGCGCCTCCGGCTTGAAATTAACAATGGCCTCACTGAGGCCATTGTTTCGATAAAAAAATCACGTTTTCCCAAGGTTCTTCTTTACTCTTGTGGTCAAACCTGTTTTCGAGAATTTCGGATTTTCTTCGGCTATATCCAACACGTCCTCTCTATAATCAGTCATTTGCTGCTCAGCAGTTACTCCAAGCTTCTTCCCATATTGTAGAGACAAGCGTTTAAATGCCTCAGTCGAGTGCATCCATTCCAAAATCATGGCGTCCTTTTCTGCGATGGCCGCGTCTCTTGCCATAAGCATCGCCATAGCATTGTCTAATGAACTTGATTTCAAGTTATTTTCTTTGCCTAACTCCACAATTCTTTTTTTCAATTCAGCGTCAGAGGGCTCTCTTGTTAGATCAGCAGTCCGTTTTGCCCTATGTGCTCTATCAGCTCGTTCTTCTGCTTCTAACGCTCGGTGTATTGCGGCACTTTCTCCGGCACGAGCAATAGCTGCTGCACCCCAACCAAGCAATGCATCATTGGAATTGGACATAAACCCTCCACATGGATTTGATTGCACGAAGTCATTCCCACACGTTCCCATTATGGGCTCGGTTCAGTTGTGAAGTGGATAATTAGCGGCGAATTTTCTCTAGCGGTGGGGCGAGGGAGCCCGCCGCCTTCGCGGCCTGTGTGCCTTGGCAGGAGCCATTTCTTGGACCATCTTGGTTTCCGGCACCGGAGACGGTGCTTTCGCTGGCACTTCGGGCGCCAGCGCTGCCATCATTCCATGGATGGCCGTCTGGGCTTCGTTGATACCGTCGAGGGTGTTGAGTTGCGGCTTCTTGCCCAAAAGCGTTTCCAATAATCTTTTGAAGGCTTCGGCAATCGGTTGCAGTTGCTCGACCAGTGCCCGCAGGGCCTGCATCTCCTTGGCCTGCTCCCTGAGTTGTTTTCCCTGAGCCTTCGCCTGCTGGTGGTAGGGTTTCATCTGCCCGAACACCGCCCGGGCGGCGTGGTCGGCGACTCGTTTGCCGTAGGCTTCGATGTCGAGTCGGTCACCCAGCGTGGGTTTTTCTACCGCCGGTTTGACGATGGGAGCCGTCAGCGGCTCGGCCATCATCCCCTTCCAAGCGGCAGTGGTCTGGTGTTTGGCCTTGCTGCCTTTGATGCCGCGACGCAGGTCGAAGCATTTCATGGCCTCAGCGTATTCGTCTTGGAGCTGGCTCAGTGCCTGTTTGTTCCCGGCCAGTCCCAAAGCGGCGTCGGACAAAGTCCAGCCGTTTCCGCGTGGGTTGGGTTCGCCTTTGCGGTTGAGGTCCGCCTTGAGTCCGACCACGTAGGCGGCGATGTGCGGTGTTTGCTCGTCCATGTGAAGGACGGCAAACTTGACCCGGTCGCCGCCGAAGCGCTCGTGCAGCCAGTCCATATTGGCCTCGGCCCACTCGTCGATTTCACGCCAAGTTTTATCTTTGGCCCATTCCGGTGACATCCCCAAAAAGAACTCTCGGGCCAGGGTATGGGTCTGCCCTTGCTGCAATTTGCGTAGGTGCATACCATTGACATGCTCCTTCAATTCCTCGGCCCAGTGGGCCGACCCGGCCAGCACGCGAAGCGGCTTGGACAGGCTGTCATCCAGGTGGACGCGTTTGTCGGCGGACGTCCGCAGGTTGTGGCCGACGCTCTTGGTCAAGCTCGACCAGGACTTGATCTTGGTGGTTCGGCATATGGCGAAGGGCTGTTTTGCGGTCATGCGGGGGTCTCCTGCGGTTGGTATCCAAGGCGGCGAAGCTGCCGCCGTTAGCCCCTAGGGGGGCGGCCAACGGAAGGGGGGTGGGGTGTCGGGGGCGAAGCCCCTGACCGAAAGAAGACACTTGCGCAGCAAGTGGCGGAGTGAGTCCCTCTTTGATGGCTTTTCTACTCTCTCGCACGAGGCACTTGAAAGCAAGACCGTCTGCCGGTAGTTGGTCTTGTGTTTTGCGGTAGGCGACAGACTACAAGCCAAAACTGTATTTGCCGAATTTTCCGGGTCCTAAGCCGAAGCGATGTCCCGGTTATTTTTGCCCGAGTCGCCGTCAGCGATTCGGCGGCGGTTTGGGACTTTTTATATTTTGTGGTTCCAGCCAAGCCCCGGCGGGCTTGGCTGGCGGTGTCGGTTCAGTCGGTCCGGACAAGCCTCAGGGCTTGATCGGCAGCGTAGCGCCCGACTGGATCGGCACCGCCGACAGCGTTTGAAGGTATTGACGCGGTGCCGGTCAAAACTGCATCGGCAGCTTGATGTCGAGCAGGTCGATGGTGTCGCGTAGGGCTCCGATCAGCTTGGCCCCTTGATAATTTTTGAAGTGCGGCGACGACAGATCGACGGCAGTTTGCTCAAAATGGCCGACCAAGGCCATGACCATAGCAACGTTGACATTGAGTTCGGTCATGCGGGTGATGAAGGTCGAGCGGAAGCTGTAAAGCCGTTTGGTGGGATCAATGATGCGAAGCTGGGCCAGATAATATTCATTAAAACGGCGGGCGACATTCTTGGCGTAGCCGTTCTTGCTGGGCTTGAGTAATGGAAAAAGTTGGCCCTCCGGGTCTTCCCTGCGTCGCTGCTCGATGTAGTCCATGAAGCTGGACTCGCGAACAACGCGGTGAAGCGGGATTTTGCGGATGCTGTTGGAGTTCTTGCCGGATTTGAGGGCGATGAAGTCGATGCCCTGCTCTTGGCGTATCTGGTCAAGCCGCACGCCCGCCATTTCGTCGGGGCGGGCGCCCGAATACAGCAGCAGGAAAGGCAACCACTTGAAGTGCGGACGAGACTCGGTAGCGTAGAGCACGTAGTTCGCCGGGTTGAATATCTGGTCAAGGTCGTCTTGCGTGAACGGTTGGTAGGACTGCACTTTCTTGGAAAGTGTCGATTTTTTGGAGATTCGTGTGCCGTCAAATGGGTTGGACTCGGCCTCGCCATTGCCGATAGCCCAACGAATAAACTCCGAAAGGTGCCCTATTTTCTTGTTTAAACGCAACGCACCGCCTAATTTGAGCTGGGCGCGCTTGAATTCAACGGCATGATTTTTGTCGATGGAGCCCATGTAGGGGTTGCCAAATTGCTCGGCGAAAGCGGCGTAGGTGGACTCCTTGTCTTCGCGGGTTTTGCGGTTGTTGATGTCGTCGGTCGCCATCTCTTCCATGTAGGGCCTGGTGGCGGCAAGAAAGCGTTTGCCTTTGAAGGTC
Organism: Rhodoferax sp.; assembly: GCA_049315845.1. Lineage (GTDB taxonomy): Bacteria > Pseudomonadota > Gammaproteobacteria > Burkholderiales > Burkholderiaceae_C > Rhodoferax. The sequence goes on along the minus strand of JBMOJJ010000008.1, from coordinate 1,461 downwards.
GGAGGCGGGCGGGTTTGCTCTCTCGCGGGGGCGTAATGTGGCTCAATCGGGCCTATGGCCTCGATTCGAGACAGCATCAACTCCTTGGCCCGGCGTAGGTCGTCGTCGGTGTTGATGCCGGTGAGCTTGGTGCCGTCGGGGAACTCGGCATCGAACTCGCGTCCGTCCTTTTTGAAGGCCTTGATGATGTCGGTGACGGTGGGTTCAGTGCTGCGTTTGGTCATGGCCAATTCCCAGTTGAGCTTGGATGCGAGCATGATAGCCAAGGCCCGGTCCTTGGTGCCCAGCGACTTCTGCCGGGTCTGGCCGTCCATGGTGAGTCGGAAGCACCAGATTCCGAGGCGATTGAGGTGCAGGTGTGGGATGCGTTGGCGGCTTTCCCGAGGGGTCTTTGGCATGGCATATTGCGACACCTCTTGTGACACCAGGGCGGAAAGCAAAAAACCCGCAAAAGCTAATGCTGATGCGGGTTTGCGGCGTTTTGGTGGCGCTTCACGGATTCGAACCGCGGACCTGTGGATTATGATTCCCCTCAAATTCATATTCCCCATTGTTGATTTAAGTTGTACACTCTATACAAATCAACAGCTTACAAGTGAACTACTGGATAATTATCCAGCCTGACTGTTGATTTAAATGCACCTGTATTGTGCAAATCTGCCTACAGATTGCCTACAGGAGGTTGACTAAAGTTAGGGGGCTTTATGAAACAGCAATTAAATCGGGTACGTCTGACCGCTGGCCGGGTTGACGCCTTCACCTGCCCACCAAACAAAGCGCAAGCCTTTTTGTGGGACACCGACACGCCGACCCTGGCACTGAGGGCAACGCCGACCGGACGCAAAACCTACATTTTTGAATCACGCCTTAACGGTGCGACCGTCCGAATCAATATCGGCACGCTGGCCGCGACCATCGAACAGGCCCGCACCAGAGCCAAAGAACTCGCGGTAATGGTTGATGCTGGCACAGACCCGCGGGAAGTGGAGCGCGACCGGCTGACTGCCAAAGCTGAAAAGAAGGCCGCCGCCGCTGCCAAGGTAGACGCTGCCAAGGTTGCCGCCGTGACCGTGGGCGAAGTATGGACCGTCTACCTGGCAGAGCGTAAGCCGCGCTGGGGCGAGCTTCACTACAAAGACCACGTAAAGCTGGCCCGTGCCGGTGGGGTGCCATGCAAGCGTGGCACCGATGGCCGCGGGGTGACGATTGATATGCCGCTTTATGCACTCATGGGCTTGCCATTGCGTGACCTGACCGCGCCAGTGATAGAGGCATGGGCCGCCAAAGAAGCCAAGACCCGCCCGACAAGCGCCCGCCTTGCGTGGCGACTGCTGAAAGGGTTTCTAGGCTGGTGCAATGAGCAACCCGCATATGCTGGCCTGGTGTCTGGCAATGCTGCCAAGACGAAAAAGAGCCGGGAGGCATTGGGCAAAGCCGCAGTTAAGCAAGATGCCCTGCTGC
>JBMOJJ010000548.1:0-1713 GCA_049315845.1 Rhodoferax sp. | reverse complement strand
GCGGAAATCTCCTTGGCAGAGCGGAAACGACTCATTTCAACCACTTTCACCGGCCATTTTGAAAAACGATCGACCAGCGTCTGATAGTGCTGCTCAGCCAGAAGGGTCGTCGGTGCCAGCAGGGCGACTTGCTTGCCGCCGGTGATGCCGATGAAAGCGGCGCGCAACGCGACCTCGGTCTTGCCGAAGCCAACGTCCCCGCATATCAGGCGGTCCATCGGCCGCGGGCTGATCATGTCCTGAATCACCGCGTGAATGGCGGCACTCTGATCGGCAGTTTCCTCGAAGCCAAAATCATTCGAAAAGGCCTCGTAGTCCGCTGGCGAATAGCGAAATGCGTGGCCTTCCCGGGCCGCGCGGCGGGCGTAGATGTTGAGCAGTTCAGCGGCGCTGTCGCGTACTTGCTGGGCTGCCTTGCGTTTTGCCTTCTCCCATTGGCTCGAGCCCCGTTTGTGCAGTGGCGCCTCGTCCGCGCTGACGCCGGTGTAGCGGCTGATCAGCTGCAACTGGCTGACCGGCACATAGAGAGTGGCCATGTCGGCATATTCAATGTGCAGGAACTCCTGCAATTCGGGCTCTCCATCGGCCTGCCGATTGCCCGGATTCAGCGTGATCAGGCCACGGTAGCGACCAATGCCATGGGCCGAGTGCACCACCGGATCGCCGATGTTAAGTTCACTCAAGTCCTTGATCAGGGCCTCGACATCGCTCACCTGCTCCTGCTTCTTGCGCCTGCGGGCCGAGGGGCCGGCGGCAAAAAGCTCGGTTTCCGTGACGAAGTCGATGCCGGCTTCAAGCCAGGAAAATCCGGTATTCAGTGACGAGATCGCGATGCCCAACCGCTCGTCGTCAATCTCGAACTCCGCCAGAGAAGCAAACGATGGCGGGGCCAACTGGCTGGAGTGCAGGAAGTCCAGCAGACTGGTCCTGCGACCTTCGCTCTCCGCAAGGATCAGGACCCGATGCTTTGTGCTGCGAAGGTGCGCCTTCAGTCGCGCCAGCGGGTCGTCGGCGCCGCGCACAACGTTCAACTCGCCCAGCCTTTGAAAGCGGCCGTTGTCCGCATCATCCTCGACCGTCGGCCTGAGCGCCATTTGCGCGTGCTGATTGACCCGGGCATAGAGCTGCTCGGTCGTCAGGAACAGAGTCTCGGGCGGCAGAGCAGGGCGCTCGGGGTCGCCTTGCACCAACCGGAAACGCTCGCGCGCGTCCTGCCAAAAATGCTGGAACGCCGGCTCCAGGTCGCCATGAAGCACGACCGTGGCGGCTGCGCTCAGATAGTCGAAGACGGTTGCGGTTTCCTCAAAGAACAGCGGCAGGTAGTACTCGATGCCCGCAGTCGCGACGCCGTTGCCCATGTCTTTGTAGATGCGGCTCTTGGTTGGATCACCGTCCAGCAGTTCGCGCCAGCGGCTGCGAAAACGGCTGCGCGCCGCGTCGTCCATGGGGAACTCGCGGCCAGGCAGAGTACGAACCTCGGGCACCGGGTAGAGGCTGCGTTGGCTGTCCGGGTCGAATGTGCGAATGCTGTCGATCTCGTCGTCGAACAGATCCACACGGTAGGGCACTGGCGAGCCCATCGGGAACAGGTCGATCAGCGAGCCGCGAACCGCGTATTCGCCGGGGCTGACCACCTGGCTCACGTGGCTGTAGCCGGCCAGTGTCAGCTGGGCCTTGAACCTGGCTTCATCCAGCTTCTGCTTTACCTTGAAG
>JBMOJJ010000179.1:0-7573 GCA_049315845.1 Rhodoferax sp. | reverse complement strand
CCCAAGGAGCCAGTCAGCAAAGTGAGGACCGGACATTCGCGGTGAAGGTCCGGGAGGCCCAAGCTGCCATCCAGATTGCTGGCTTACGGATTGGACGGTAAACGCAGCGAGCTTCTTTCAGACCCCCGGCGCAAGGACGACTTGTCAACGGCAGACGGATACTGCCGGTGCAGTGCCAGTGCTGTCAGTGCTGGACGCGCTGCAGCAGTTCTGCTACGCTCAACAGCGAAATCAATCATACGGGTAATGAATCATGGTCGCATGCATATTTAGGGGTCTAGGTCTGTCAGTTTTGACTGTTGCATTTGTCGTTGGCCTTCCCGCGAGGGCGCAAGAACTAACGATTTCGGTGTGGGGTGGAGGCTATGGCGAGACCTGGAAAAAGGTCGCAGTCGACCCGTTTGTCGCGCAGACCGGGATCAAGGTCACCGTGGACATGGGGCCCGCCAATCAGAGACTGTCGAAGCTTTTGGCAGCTCGCGGCGGAGTGGACCTGATGTTCATCACTGATCACCAGATGGCAGTTGCCAAGTCGCGCGGACTGCTTGAAGCATTTGATCCAGCACAGGTGCCGAACGCGGCCAACCTGATCGATTTTGCGCGCGACCCATTGGGCGACAAGCTGTGCCCGGCGATCACTGTACTGGGCATCGGCATGGCCTACAACAAGGACCATTTTCCGACGCCTCCCAAGGCCTGGAGCGAGCTGTTGCGAAATGACTTGAAAGCGCCGCAGGCATTCATGGACATCGCGTTTTCGGTCGCACCGTCGATGCTTATCCAGTTGGCCGAACTCAACGGCGGCTCGATCGACAACGTGGACCCTGGCATCAAGGCGATGGCCGACCGTAAGTCGCGGGCACGCTTCTTCAAGCTCTTCGAGGTGCTCGACTGGATCAACCGCGGCGAAGTATCGGTGGCGCCGATGCTCAACACGTTCGTCAAACGCGATCCCAATGTGCCGCTGCGATTCGCCTTTCCAGAAAAAGACGCGATCGGGGTTGTCAACATGGCGTGCATCATCAAGGGCACCAAGAACAAGATTGCAGCCGAGCGCTTCCTGAACTATTACCTGTCTGACGGCGTGCAGTCCCAAATGGCTGCGACTTTCGGCGAAATGCCGGTCACCAAAACCGCCAAAATCCCCGAAGGTATCCCCTATGAGGTGTTAAGCCCGGACCGGATTGCGCGCCTGAAGTTCTACGACCCTGTGAAAATTGGTGCTCAACGCCAGCTCTGGATTGACAAGTTCGAAGAAAAGGTTGTTGCCAAATAGCCGGGTGCTTGAGTGCGCGACGCCAGCTGTTGTGATCTTTGTTAAATGAGTGCAATCGCCCTGTCGGGGGTTGCCAAGCGGTATGGACAGACTTGGGCCGTGCGTGATCTTTCGATGGCGGCGGCGAAGGGAAGCTTTGTCAGCCTGCTCGGACCAAGCGGCTGCGGAAAAACCACAACGTTGCGGCTGATTGGCGGCTTCGATACACCGGATCGTGGCGACATCGTGATTGCTGGCGTACGCGCCAACGACATGCCGCCGTGGCACCGCGGTCTGGGCATTGTTTTCCAAAGCTATGCGCTGTTTCCATTCATGACCGTATTCGATAACGTCGCCTTTGGCTTGAGACGGCAGAAGAAGGTGGCGCAGCTCGACAAGCGCGTCGCTGCTGTGCTTGATCTGGTTGGATTGGGTGCGCTTGCCCAGCGTTATCCGCGCCAACTGTCTGGCGGCCAGCAGCAACGGGTCGCACTGGCCCGCGCGCTGGCCATCGAGCCAGCAGTGCTGCTACTCGATGAGCCGCTGAGCAATCTGGACGCCAAGCTACGCATCGAGATGCGTCTGGAGCTAAAGCGCATCCAGCGCGAAACCGGGGTCACGACTATTCTGGTCACCCATGATCAGGAAGAGGCACTCTCGCTGTCAGACCACATGGTCATCATGAACGAGGGGGTAGTGGTAGCCAGCGGCACGCCACGCGAACTTTGGCAACAGCCGCGCCATCCATTTGTCGCTGGTTTTTTGGGCGTTGACAATCTGCTGACTGCTGTGGCTACCGACGACAGCAGTGTTCGCCCGACTATGAGTGAATCCCTGCTGCAGCTTGCACCGGATGCAAACGCGCGGGCAGGTGAACGATTGATGATCGGGATCCGAGCAGCCGACGTACTGCTGCTGCCTCGTGGCAGTTCGCCGCTTAACCAACCCAATCGGATCGATGGAGTGGTTCGCGAAGTTAACTATCGTGGTGCCGGCAGCCTCTACAGGGTGGCGACACCACTGGCCGACCAGCCACTTATCGCAACCTGCGTCGCTGACTTCGAGGTAGGCGCCGAAATCGATGTCTGTCTCGCCCCCATGAGCCTGCTGCGGCTCGAAGTGGCACCCAACGTATGAAACTGCGGCCGGTGTCGCTCTTGGGCGTTCTGATCGGCATGATCGTGTTTGTGGTCGTGCTGGTACCCAGCATGGTGATCCTGTTCGAAAGCGTGCAGTCTCCCGAGCAGGCGTTCTCGCTACAGGCCTATGAAACCGTGATCGGTGCGCGGGTAGCGCAACAGGCACTGGTGCGTACTTTCCAGATTGCCATCGCAGTCACCATCATCAGTATTCTGGCGGGCTATCCCCTGGCGTTCGCGATCGCGGGCAGTGGGCCGCGCGCGCGCAGCCTTTTGATGGCCTGCGTGATATTCCCGTTTCTGCTGTCGGCGGTGGTCCGAGCCTTCGGATGGAACATTGTGATTGGCGAAACCGGCCTGGTCAACAAGACGCTGCTGGGTCTCGGGCTGATCGCGACACCCCTGCAGATGCTGCACAGCGAACTGGCGATCATCCTCGGCGAGGCACATCTGCTTATCCCGTACATGGTACTTTCACTGCTGGCGGTAATCCAGCGCATTGATCCAAACCTGGAGGCGGCGGCGCAGAGCCTCGGGGCGGACCCGCCAAGCGTTTTCTTCAGGGTGATGGTGCCGATGTCCCTGCCCGGCCTGTCCGCCGGTACGCTTCTGGTCTTCGCGCTTGCAATGACCGCGTTTGCCACGCCATGGCTTCTGGGCGGCACACGCTCGCCCGTGATGACCAGCCTCCTGTACCGTTATGCATTCGTCAGCTTCGACATGCCGCGCGCTCTGGCGGTCGCCGGCATCCTGCTGATCATCGGCATCGCCTTCCTGGTGTTGCACCGGGTTATTTCCCGAGATGGTGGTAACGGGGAGCAGTTCGCGTGAAGGCCTGGTATTCCGGCATCTTGCTGCACGGTTGGCGACTTCTCGGTGTCGGCCTGGTTTGCTTCTGGATCGTTTTCTTACTCGCGCCGATCGTCGTGGCTGTGGCGGTCTCCTTCACGGCGACCGAATTCCCGGTGTTTCCGCCGCAGGGGTTGTCGCTTCGCTGGTACATCAACGCGCTCGCGAGTTCCTGGTTTCGTGAATCGCTCCTCACCAGTGCGCTGGTGGCGCTGGCCTCGACGGTGCTCGCGGTTCTGCTTGGCACCGCCGGCGCATACGTGCTGAGTCGGCGCGGTGTGCCTGGCCGCAAATTCCTCGAATTTGTGCTGATGGGCCCGTTGATCATTCCCAGCGTGGCGATCGGATTCGCACTGTTTCATTTGGTGCTGCAGTTCGGGTTGCAGAGATTTTCGTTTCTAAACCTTGTGATCGCGCATGCCGTTGTAACCCTGCCGTTCACATTGCGCCCGGTTTTGGCCAGCTTCATTGGGGCCAACCGGATGATTGAGGAGGCTGCGCTCAGTCTCGGCGCCACGCCCTGGGAGGCATTTCTGCACGTGATCCTTCCAGGGATTCTGCCTGGGGTCGTGGCCGGCGCCATCATAGCCTTCACGTTTTCGTTCAACGACGTCACTGTCGCGGTGTTTCTGGTCGGGCCGACCACCAAAACACTGCCTGTCGAACTGATGTCACAGATCGAATACACGCCGGATCCAACGCCGGCGGCGATTACATCCATCATCATGGCGATCACCTTCGTTTTCTTCTTTGTTGTCGAACGCACCGTCGGGCTCGATGTGTTCGCGCGCAGTGAATAGGACGCAGCCGCCATCAGCACGGAGCCTCGCATGATATTCACTCAGGTCGATCAACGTACCCGCCACTTCATTGCCGGACTGCCCAAGGCCGAATTGCACGTGCATATTGAGGGCACCATGACACCGACGCGGCGCTGGGAGATGGCCGCGCGCCACGGCATCCGTTTGCCCTATGCCGACATCGCTGCACTGACAGCGTCGATGCGGTTCGAGGCTCCGGATGCCCCGACCTATCTGCAGAAGTTTCTTGCAGCCTACTACGAAGGCATCGAGGTACTTCGTACGCCCGAGGATTTTCGCGATCTCACAGTTGATTACCTGGCCAGTTGTCGCGACGAACGAGTTTTGTACGCCGAACTTTCATTCGATCCGCAAGCCCATACAAGTCGTGGTGTGGCGCTTTCGGCAGTGATGGAGGGGCTGGCCGAAGGGCGGCGCATCGGTCGCCAGGAATTTGGCGTGGAAACAAACCTGATCCTTTGCATTAATCGCGACCGCCCCGTCGACACTGCGGTCAGCACATTAATAGAGGCACGCAAATTTCGTGACCAAATTACGGGCTTTGGTCTTGACTCGGACGAACTAAACAACCCGCCGACCAAGTTTCGCGCGGTCTATGACCTGGCGCGCAGCGAAGGTTATCGCCTGACCGCGCATTGCGACGTCGACCAACCTGCAACCCTTGAAAACATCCGCCAGTGTCTGGATATCCTCAAAGTCGAGCGCATAGATCACGGCATCAACTCAATCGAGGCCCCTGCCTTGGTTGACGATGCGCGCGCGCGCGGCATTACATTCACTACTTGCCCGACCTGGCGTCAGATCGATACCGCGCCACGGCGCATCGACCGAATTCGAAAAATGCATGCCCAAGGCCTGAAGGTTACCCTCAATACCGACGACCCAGGTCTGTTTGCCAGCGGCACCATGGGGAAGATGCTGCCTGCCGTTATGGTCGCTGGCGGCTTCACGTTTGCGGAGATGGCGCAGTTGATGATCAACGCTTTCGAAGGGGCGTGGATCGATGATGGGTTACGGCAGGCGTTGTTGGGGCGTACACATGAATACATGTTGGATTGGGGAACCGGCCAGTGACTTCATTGGTCAATTGGTTGGCTGATGGGTTGCTGTTTAAAGCGACGCACAACCTGAAGAAATTGGTACGCGATGGGGGACACTGGATTGATTTCAAATCCGAACTTCCAGACACCTGACATTGGAGAATGCGAGGATCGACCGTTCGCGGTCACTATCTAGGAAACAGCAGCGGTCGCGCAGATTGGGTTACCAATTTCTTGTGAATTGACCGCCTCTTTCTAAGCGCTTTCCTAGACTCAGGAACGCAGGTTGCATTCGATCAAGATGGAACTTCTCTCTGCATATTTCAGCCCATCGTGGACGACGTTTCAGGCTGAACGTGGACGCGATTTCAGCGTGATCGTGGACGGCATTTCAAATTGATCGTGGACGCTGTTTCAGCGCCATCGTGGACGATTTTGGGGGGATACGCACAAGTGATTCATTTGACCCGGCATAGGCTCGACGCTTTTTGCGGAAGTAGCCGATGCCAACCAACAGAATCACGATGCGTCAAATCCGAGAAACATTGCGCCTGCACCTGCAGGCAGGCGCCAGATCTGATCATCTGCTGCACCATTCACTCCATTGAGGGATAGGCCCAAGCCATTGAGCAACGAACGCTGGAATTTCTGCAACGACACCTTGTGCGTGTCCGTCAAATTCCGGGGTCCTGTCACATCCTGGCACTGTGGGCACATCAGCGCGACTCGCTCACCTCCGATATCACGAACGACGCGAGCCAGATCAATCTCGCATTCCGGACAAGTCACCCACTCCTTGGACTTGCCCAGCACCAGGAGCCGCTCACGCAGAAGATGCACGGCCGCATCCTTGTTGGCTCCTGAATGCAGAGCCTGTCCATTGATTTCCGGCTTGTCTTGCTCCAGCAACTGGCAAAACAGCGCTGTGGCATCCATTTGGGACTGACTCATCTGGTTTCCTGTGGTACAGGGATCAGATCACATCGAGTGCGCTCAGTACCGCGTTGGCAATGGGCTGATTCTTCTCCGACAAATTCTTGATGGTGGATGAGCCCGAGGAATACACATCGAAACTGAAATGCGGGGCTTTGCCTTCTGCAGGAGCCACCATATACACAATGACGCTGGCACCGGTCATATTGAAAGAAGTCGCAAAGCTGCGATCAAATTTCAGAGATCTCAGCGCGATTTTGATCGCGTCGTCGTCGCCCTGCTCAGGTGATGCCTCAACTTGAAAGCCGATGGTGCTCTGGCCCATGGGCAGGAACATAGCACGGCGCAGACGCACTTTCTCAACGCCCTGGGCTGACCAATCTTCAAACGGCTCGAGCATTCCATCACGCAAAGCATTCAGGTTGAATCGCTGCTTCTTGATTTCCGCCGGCGTGATCGCTTGCTTGACAATGTGCGTGCCAAAGAGGGCAAGCACAGCCTCGTGGTTCTTGGCGCCGCCCTTGACAATGGTCTCCACCACGCCCGAAGATGGGTGGTACACGATGGCGGTCTCGAGCGCCACTCTGGTCGTGATGCGCTTAAACGCCCTCTGCGAGAAATGCGCCAATGCGGTGATCGGACCCTCAACATAGATGGCCAGTTGGATGCTGCCATCGGCGGCCCGATCAATCACCTCGACGTGCGAGCTCGTGCCGCCGCCAACCTTTTGATAGAGCTTGCTCACCTCTGTGCTGAAGGCCTCGAGCTCAGACCGGTCCCTGGTCGGGCTCAGGCCCGGCTGGATACTGAACTTCTTCCAGTACTTGCCGTTGGTCCTCGCTTGAAACGCCAGATGCAATTCAGCATCCCGAAAGACCTTGTCCCGCATCGCCAGCATCCAAAGGGCAATCTCACGGTCATCGCGGCTTTCAAGGGCTGCGGTTGTGTCGCTGTCCTTGACGACCGCAATGCGCAGTTCTGTGATGGCCAGCCGGTTGGACATCAGATGGGCGCGGCGCAGGTCGTCATGCCAGTGAAATAGGTCATGCTGAGGGGCATCGCGCTCGGTGAGGCTCAGATCGGGGCCATTGAGTGAGGCGTCCAGCGCGTCGATCGCATCACTGACCGTCTCAGACAATGACTCAGGCGGTGCTGACCAATCAATGGCCAGACGAGGGTACAGGACGTGCGCCTGTGTGAACTCTTGCAGCGTCGGCATTGAAATGTGCAGCAAGAAATGTCTTGAAGTGAAGATCTTCATTTTTGTTTCATCCCTATTGCTTGGCCGGTCGGCGTCCCATGCCCGCCGGCAAAAACCGGGTATCAGACCCGTGGCTGTTTTTTCGACGAGAACATTGTAGCTGTTTATTTATACAGTTTGTACTTGCCGCTTTGCCGACCCTCTTTACTTTGGCAGTCAAGTGAAAAAACACCAAGGACATGACAGCACGGCACTATTGCTTGGAGAAAAGGGGAACCATCGTAAGCGAGTGGCGAACACACCTTGACCTGTAACAGGTGCAAGGCGCAGGCGAT
>JBMOJJ010000547.1:0-1735 GCA_049315845.1 Rhodoferax sp. | reverse complement strand
AACTCGTTCTGGTCGATTACCAGAGTCGCCTGATGCCTGCCATTTTTGAAAACACCCTGGTGCTGGCCAACGCGCTGCGGCTGGCGCAGCTGGCACGGCTGATGGAAGTGCCGGTTTGGGGCACCGAGCAAAACCCGTCGCGCCTGGGCGAGAACGCGCCCGAGATCCGGGCGCTGTGCGATCAGACGCTCAGCAAGATGCAGTTCAGCGGCGTCGAGGAGGGGTTGGGTGAATGGCTGCGCCCACCGGCCAAACCGGTGGCCGGAAATGCGCGCAGTCTGCCCAAGCATTTGCAGAAGCCGGCAGCCCAGGGCGGCGAGCGCAACACGGTACTCATTGCCGGCTGTGAAGCCCATGTCTGCCTGCTGCAAACCGCGCTCGACCTGCTGGAAGACGAGTTCGACGTCTGGGTGGTGACGGACGCCTGCAGTTCGCGCACCGAGCGCAACCGCGACGCCGCTTTTGACCGCCTGGCCGGTGCTGGTGTGGAACTGGTGACGACCGAGATGGTGGCCTTTGAATGGCTGCGCAGCGCGGAGCACCCGGCCTTCAAGGCGGCGCAGGCGCTGATCAAATAAGCTGACCGTCGACGATCCGGATCTGGCGCTGGCAGCGCTCTGCCAGACGTGGGTCGTGCGTGACGATCAGGCAGGCCGACTGACGCTCGCGGTTCACACTCTGCAGCAGCTCAAAAATCTCGTCAGCGCTGTGCGTGTCCAGGTTGCCGGTGGGCTCGTCGGCCAGGATCAGGCGCGGCGACAGTGACAGGGCGCGCGCAATGGCCACGCGCTGCTGCATGCCGCCCGAGAGTTCCGAGGGGCGCTTGTGGGCGGCGTCCTTCAGGCCGACCTGCTCCAGCAACTGCATCGCTGTTTCCTGGGCTTTTGTGCTGGACCAACCCAGATCAATGATGGAGGGCATCATCACGTTTTCCAGCGCGCTGAAGCCCGGCAGCAAGTGGTGAAACTGGAAGATGAAACCAATGCTGCGTCCGCGCAGCGCGGTGCGCTTGGCATCCGCCATGCCCGCCGTATCCTGACCATCGACGCGCAGGCGCCCGCTGGTTGGTGCTTCCAGCAGGCCGATGATGTTGAGCAGGGTGCTCTTGCCGGATCCCGAGGGACCGGTCAGCGCGGCAAACTCGCCTTTTTCGATCGACAGGTCAATGCCGTGCAACACTTCGGTGACCACCGGCGTGCCCAGCCCGTAGCTCTTGCGTATGCCCTGCAGTTCGACGATGGCGTTCATATAGCTTTGTGGGACAGACCGCAGTTACGCGAAGCGAACAAGCTCGGTCCCCAACTCGAAACGGGAGGTTGGATGTCTTGACCTTGTCATGCGCGTATCGCCTGAACCGGGTCCATGCTGGCGGCGCGTCGCGCCGGCAGGGCAGCGGCCAGCAGACCCACCACCAGCGCCAGTGCGCAGGCCCAGGCCACCACCGAGGGTTCAAGGTCCGGACTGATCAGCAGCGTGCCGTCGGCGTTGCGCGACACACGTGAAAAGAAATTCAGCAAGACCAGCGACAGTCCTGAGCCCAAGGCCGAACCCAACAGGCCATAGAAACCGCCTTGCAGTAAAAAGACCGACATCACGCGCCGGGGCGTGGCACCCATGGCGCGCAGGATGCCGATCTCCTTCTGCTTCTGCACCACCGACACCACCAGCACGCTGGCAATGCCAACGGCCACAATCAGCACCACAAAAAACCGGATCAGGTTGTTCGACATGCTCT
>JBMOJJ010000546.1:0-1739 GCA_049315845.1 Rhodoferax sp. | reverse complement strand
GCATGGCCGGCACCGCCATCCACATGGCGAGCTGCACCGCGTGCAGGATGAAGACACCAAAATTCAGCCGCAACAGGGCCGGCAGTGCCAGCACCTCCAGCAAACCACCCCGCGGCTGGTTCTTGTGCTGCTTTGGCTCGGGCGGCACCCACCAGATCACCACCGCAATGCCGAGCAATGCCAGAGCACCGGTCAGGACGAACAAGCCTGACAGGCCGGTGTAGGCCACCAGCAGCGGCGCTGCCACCAGCGAGAGCGCGAACATCAGCCCGATGCTGCCGCCCACCAGCGCCATAGATTTAGTGCGCACCTCGTCGCGCGTCTGGTCCGCCAACAACGCCGTCACGGCCGCCGAGACCGCACCCGCGCCCTGCAGCGCGCGGCCCACGGCCAGCCAGGCCAGCGTTGGCGCCAGTGCGGCCAGAAAACTGCCGGCTGCAAACAACAACAAACCGAACACGATGACCCGCTTGCGCCCGACACGATCCGAGGCCAGGCCGTAAAGAAACTGCAGCATCGCCTGCGTCAGGCCATAGATGCCCATGGTCAAACCGATCAGCGCCGGATCGTCACCGCCGGGCAGCTTGCTGGCTTCCATCGCAAACACCGGCAGGATCAGGAACAGCCCGAGCATGCGCAACGCAAAAATCGACGCCAGTGAAAAACTGGCGCGCAGCTCAAGTGGCGTCATTTTGTTGGCAGGCACCGCTTTTTCCCTCTGAAAGGGGACATCAACATTAGGCAAAACAGGACTCTCCAACGCTCAATACCGCTAGGCGCCACGGCGACAAAAAGGGCCAATTGTCCCATGGTGCTCTCGACCTCGCCTGTTCAGTGTCTTGGCTGCAGCGGCAGCAAGCGCATTCGCGTCCGGCTTTGCTCAACGGTAAGCAGCGCGCCGTCTTCCAACTCGGATGCCATCTGCCGCAAAGCGGCGATGACCTGCATGCCAATGACATCTGGACTGACATCCTCAGCGCGAACTTGAACGACGCTGGGCTTCTCGCCGTGAGTGGCGGCAAGGATTGCACCGAAATCCAGGTCGTGGGTGAGAACGATGTAGTCGTTTGCCCTTGCCCAGGCCATGATTTCCGTGTCCGGCGCGCTGTATGCCCCGATCGTTGACCAGTGCGTGGCGTGGATGCCCGCATCGGCCAGCAAAGCAACCCAGCGCGGCGCCAGATTCATATCGATCAGCAGCTTCATGCGGTGGCCAGCGTTACCTCGCGTTCTTCCGCCCGCCATGCGGCGTAACGCAATGCCTGCATGACATCCTCGCGCTCAAGGTAGGGGTAATCCGCCAGGATCGCATCCACGCTGTGCCCGGCGCCAACCTGGCCAACGATCATGCCAACCGTCACGCGCATCCCCCGGATGCACGCTTTGCCGCCCATCAGTTCGGGCTGCTGGGTAATGCGGTCAAGTTGTCCCATGCGTTGCTCCTTGTCAAAATTCGTGGCCCATGATAGCGCTATGCCCTGAACATTTCACATCACATCGACCGCGGCGCCTGACTCGCCGATCGCCGGCGCAAGGGGAAGAATCATCCGGTCAATCACCACGACGGCGATCCTTGACTATCATGTGAGGTTTTCCCCAAAACCCAATTCACCTTGAACTCTTTCCCCGACGGCACCTACCTTGCAGCCGCGATGCGGCAGCAGACCATCAGCATACGCGGTGCCCGCACGCACAACCTGAAGAACATCGACCTCGACATCCCGCGCAACCAGCTGGTG
>JBMOJJ010000178.1:0-7662 GCA_049315845.1 Rhodoferax sp. | reverse complement strand
GCGTGGTCGCACATGCGGCACTGGTACCAGCTCGGGTCATCGCTGATGCGCGCCGGCGGCACCGCTGCAAAGATGATGCGTTGGGCCTTGTCGAGCAGTTTTTGCGCGAAGGCGGTGTCGAGCTCAATGCGCTCGACATGCAGATCGTCGGTATCCTTGTTCACCGCCAGGTACATCGCGCGGGTGATGCCGGTGAGAATCATGTAGATCTGCATCTGGGCGAAGTGCTGCGGCTTGCTGATCTGGACCTTCTTGGCCACCAGGTCCCCGAAGCTCTTATTCGAGTGCGTCTTGAACTCCAGCACATGCCAGGTCTTTGGCGCCTCGATCAAATTGAGGGCTACACCATCCAGCGAGCCACCAAAGTGGCCGCCATGCGCATGCACCCGAAACTGGCGCCCGGTCTCGGGATCCACTTCCAGCACGGTCGCACCCGTTCTGCGCAGGTTGCGCACCAGGCGCGCTTCTTCCTGCTGGCCGGTCTCGAATAGTCGCAGCAGCCGACCTGGGTGCTTACTACGTGTGGTCCAGCGAAAGTCGTACCAAAGGGCGCGCTCGCACTCTTTGCCGATCAGAGAGGCGCCAAGATGGCTGCGAAAGCCGTCCATCGAGTCCGACTCGTAGGCCGCGAAGATGGCGTCGCGCGTGGGGCTGCTGATGCCGGGAAGTTCAGCCATGGATCGCCTCACGTTCTTGCTGCAAGGCACGCGCCTGGCTCATCAGTTGAACCCAGGTGGGCGCATCGCAGTGGGCGCGCACTACTTCAATCAGCACATCCTTGAAGCCTTCGCGCCCGGCGCCGGACGAGGATTTTGCGGTCAGGGACTTCAGGTGCACTTTGAGATGGGCCACCTCCTGGCGCTTCAGGTGCAGCGCCGTCTTTGCCTGCTCGAAGCAGTGCGCATCGAGCGCGCGCCGCGCACGCTGGCGGCGGATGTCGACGATGGCGATCTGCGTCTTGATCGAGACCATCTCGTCGGCCAGCACCAGCAGGCGCTCGCGGCAGGCATCGGTGGTGTTCGGGAGGTTGCAGGATTTGCTTGTCATCACTGCCCCTAGACCGTCGTGCGTTTCCAGGGCATCTGATTAGCGACTGCCGGAGCTGGCTGCACTGCGGCGCTTTGCACGATTGGTACGGCGTTCACGCTGCCAGCAGCCGGCATTTGCGGCGCCGCTGCACCCGAGCGAGGCAGATAGCGCATGGAGTTGCTCTCGCCGTACATGCCCTTGGCCGGGCGCACCCGCACGTCCGCGATCAGCGGGATCAAGTGCAGCTGCTCTGAGTTGCTGACCTGCAACTTGCCAACGGCGCGGCAGATCGACGAGAGCGTGCGCTGCGCGATCTGCACAGCCTCGGCGTTGGCATTGACCAGGTTCAGGCGATCAAAGAGCCGGCGCCCACGAGCGGCACCCTCCAGAATGTCGAGCTCGAGGTACAGGTACTGGCCAGAGCCGTCCTTGGTTGGACGCATTTCGCTGGCGACGATTTGCGAGAGGTATTTGCCGGGCGGCAAGACCTCGTAGCTGCCCAGGGGCTCGACGGCGGATGCGTCAAAGGTTTGTCCAAATGAAGCCATGATGATTCTTCCTTGTTTCAAGCGGGGTTGAGAGCGGGGGTAAAAGCGGGAGTAATTGCGGGGTTTAGGGAGCCATTGACGGGGGCGATCAGCATCGGCCGAATCGATTCCGGCATGGACTGCGCGAAGGCGTCCCAGTTGAGCGGCAGCGTCTCGGCCAGGCCGTAGCGGTTCTTGGCGAGGAAGGCGGGACGCTCTGCCGTGTGGATGACACGCTCACCGGAGCCCATGGCGCGGTTCACCTTCTTGTTGAAGCCGACCTCGGCCTTGACCGTCGAAATTCGGTAGTTGGCAAACAGCACCACGTCCGAGTGCTCCTGCAGCAAAGCAGCGGCGCGCGCATGCAACTTGATCACGTAGCGGTCGTAGGGGTCGTGCTCGGGGGAATCGAAACGCTTGATGTCGGTGTGGGCGATTTGCACCACCGTCATGGCGCGCTCATCACGCAGGGCGTTCAGGCCATCGATGTACTGACGCCACAAAGTGAGCGCGGCGACATAGCCCTTGCCATAGCCCGCATCCTCGATCGAGGCCCAACCGTTTTCCCGGCAGACCTTGTTCCAGATCAGTGGCTCGAGCCAATCGACGCTGTCGATCACGACCGTGCTGTGATCATGCTCTTCTGTGTAGAGCGCCGCCAGTGCGCCCATCACTTCTTCAAACGTGCGAGACAGCGCAAAGCTGGTGACCGAGAGCGTGCCAAGGCCATCTTCGGTTTGGACGAACACGGGACTGCGCGACTGGGCTGCAAAGGAGGTCTTACCGACACCGGCCACACCGTGAATCAGGATACGCGGGGGCTTGGGCACATTGGTGCGGTTCAGTTGTGAGAGGGAGATCGCCATCACGACACCTCCACCTGTGACAGTTCTGCGGCGCAGAGCGATTGAGTGCGGTTCATTTACAAACTCCTTGGGGTTGGGTTGATGAGGGCGAGCCGGAAGTCGGGCTTGCCGGTCTTGACGGTGCGTGCGGCGACAAACGAGTTCTTCAGTGACTCGGGCCACGCGCCGAACTTGGTCTCCGAGACGCGGTAGCTGATCTCGAGGTACTGCGCCGGGTTTTCACCGCCGGCAGAGATGCGACTGCTGATGTTGGCCAGTTGCTTCTGGTCCCACTCGACCTTCTTGGGCAGATCAGCAGTAATGCGCACGTCACCGTCATCGAAGTGAACGACGCCGGTGTCCTTGCCGACTTCCGAACGAAGGCGCCGAGCACGCTCGGAGTACTTGAGGTCCAGTGCGCGTTCGATGTGGTCGACTACCGTCTTGGCATTGGTCAGTCGATCAGCTGCATCGTTCTTGAGCTTGAACAGCGCGTCGCTGGACTGCTCGGCCGGGTCGCCTGCCGGGACGGCCAGTGCCTGATCAAGGGTCAGGGCGTTCATGGCGCACCCCCTGCGACCACGCGCTCGGAAGTGCTCTTGCGCAGGCTGTCGGTCTCGAACGCTTCCACGTCCTCGACGCGGTACAGCACGCGCCCTTGCAGTTTCAGAAATACCGGTCCGATGCCTTCGGTCCGCCAGCGCTCCAGTGTGGCCTCGCTGATGTCCCAACGGTCGGCCAGTTGGGGTTGATTGAGGTGTTTGATAGTCACGTTTTTGTCCTTTCAAGTGATTGCTAAAACGTGAGGGCATCTTCTGACCCATGGGGTGGGGGCGTCGATCCGCGCCATGTGGGGGCTGATGTGGGGGTGCGGAATTCAGGGACGTTTTCCAGCTCCAAAATGCAAAAGACCGCCAGAAGGCGGTCTTTTGAAGCGTTGATGGTCGTCGCGGGTCAAGACAGGTTGAACGCGTACTTGCCCTTGCCAGGGTTGGCAATGAATTCGCGCCACTTGTCGTTTCCCTTGAACAGGTCCTGCATCTTCAATCCTCTGCGGGATTCCTCGGTCCGTCGCTCAGGGTATGCTGCCGCCAATATTTCGCTGGCATCCAACTCCCATCGATTTTCCTGAGCCTGCACGTACATGTAGGCCACAGCTCGAGCCTGCCTCTTGCCTTTGATCGTCCAGGTGTCCGTTCTGGTTCGGATTCGCAGCACGCCGTTGGCGAAATCGACGGGCAGTGCGCTGGGCTTGATGCCATCCTCGTTAGTGGTCAGAACACGTTCAAGGTAATGGACGTCGATGCAAGGTGACGGGCAGTAGTCGACCAATGCATCTCGCAGGTACGCAACACGGTATCGACGTGGGCTTCGAATCACCCTGGGCAGTTCATGTCCGGCGCTCAGGATCAACCCCTGTTCAGGCAGCCGAGTGTCCAGCAAAGATTGGAAGACTTCGTCCACGTGAGCAGCCAACCCACGCACCATCCATACCGGCGTCAATGCTGCTCCAATGCGCGCCTCTCCCAATCGCCACAGGGTCCGATCGATCCTGGGTGCTTGGATGCCGTTGCGCTTGACCTGCGCGATATTCAGGAGATCGGCCAATTCGTTGAGAAGGCGGGAACTGTCGACATCGACCACTGCAGCGCGATCTGCGCTCATTTGCTTCATGCGGAATGTCTGTGGACACCGGTAGGCGTAGCTGTTCGGATCGTCGGTATCAAGCAGATCCACGCAGGTGCTCTCATCGCCGCAAGGCACAACGATGCTGCCCGCGTACCCCACGCGAGTCGTCCAGGCCTGCAAAGTCTTCTGGTCGAGCGCAGTCGCAGACGAAACCGCCCATCCAGGAATACCAAACAGCCTGTGACCGTCGCGATCCAAGATGGGGCTGACCGACTGGTCGAACAGCCCCAGCAGGTCAAGCAGCGATTTTGTAGATAGCCGGCGCTGCGTCACCACCTACCTCCCGCACCAGATTCCACTTGGTCAACAATCTATCGCACAGCGCGCGATCCTTCTCGCGCTTGGTCTTAATGTTGCACTTGTTTTCGTCACGAAGAACTACGTTCAATGTGCGGGCGCGCTCAGACCCTACCTTCTTGATACGGATCGAGAGCTTCGCGTTGGTCAGGTGATGATGGCGAAAGTCGAAGCTGGGTGCGACTATGCTCTTGGCCGCCGTGTAAATGTCCTCGGCGTCCCTTGCGCTGATCTTGACGACCAAGGAGCGAAAGCTGGGTTTTGTGACACCGAGTTCCAGCACTTTGACGTAAGCCACATCCTCCCCCGAAATATCGAAGTGGCGAGGGCCAGCCAGGCTCTGATAGTCATACTGTTTGAGCGCGATCTTGTCGCCAGTAATGGGCGAATGCAGCAGCGAATCGGCCATGATGCGCGCCAGAGCCTCGCGGCCGTCGGTGTCTTTGGAGAGCACCTCCAAGTGGCCGTTGGCGGGCTCGTACGTGATGTGCGATAACACAGCCCGAATCACCTCCTGTGGTACCAGTTCACTGGCCTGTACACGGTCGATGAGTTCAGGCGGCCGGTTGTGGTGCACGCTGACCTGGTAAAGAGCGACCTCATCACCAGTCACGGTGTCGGGGCGCAGTCGCTTGAAAACCTGAACGGCGACAGCGTCTACCGCGCAGCCAAGTTGCTCAGCGACAGCCTGATGAAATGCCTGCCGAGCTGGCGCGTCGTCCAGGACCGTGAGATCCTTGGGCGCAACGTAGCCCGAATAGCATGACACACTCTGGCGAAAGACGTCCGCCTGCCGAGCGTTCAGCGCCTCGTCGAACAGTGCAGGCGCATGGACGTACAGCCACAGTGCGCGCTGGTACTGATTCGGGATGCAAGCCAACGCCGCCTTGGCATCGTCGTCGCTGATGTCCTGACAAATGCCTTCGATGACGTCTTGCCCAGAGCCATCCGAGAGCAGCACGATGCGTTCGGCTAGTTCCTCGATCTTTCGGCGCGCGCCCACCGCCAGGGACGACAGGACTGGTTCCATCACGGCGCGCTGCTCCTGCTTGCCCTGCTTCTTGTCCAGTTCCGGCATAGCCAGACTGAACTCCGCCACCATGAATTCACGGAAAACCGCCGGCGGCAGGTGACCAAGCAACTTTGACAAATTCTCTGAATCGTTCATTTCTTTCCCTTTGCTGATGTGTGACAGGTTGAGTTAAGTCCGGATGCCCCTTTTTCCTATTGGGATTTACAGACCGTATTTGTTCGATGTACCGAACGCTTGGGATTAAATCAGAGTCAATAGGGGTTTGTCAAGCAGATACCTAATCGTTCGGCATGGTGGTATTATTTGCAGGTTCGTTGGAATCCATGAGGAGTAAGAAGTGCCTTCACCACTGGGTGACAAGATTCGCGTACTGCGTAAGGAAAAGAAACTCAGTCTTGAGCAGCTCGCCGAGCTGACTGACTCCAGCAAGAGCTACATGTGGGAGCTGGAAAACAGAGATGCCCCCAATCCGTCTGTAGAAAAAATGGCACGCATCGCCGCAGCATTGGGAGTTACCTCCGAATTTCTGCTTAACGCTTCTGAGTCCACACCCGATGCGCAGGTGACCGACCAGGCCTTTTTCCGCAAGTACCAGACCCTGCCTGAACCCACGAAAAGGCATATTCGCAAGATCATGGACGCATGGGAAGATGAATGATGGAGCCAAAGCAGCCCAAGGTGGAGGCCCATCGCATCTCAAATATGCTGCGAATCGTCTTGGGCGAGGCGCGGTTTCCGGTCGAGGCTGACCAAGTCGCGATCCAGTATTCCGATCAGTGCTTTCCGGACTCCCCTGTCGACAAGGTAGAGGGCCACGATCTCGAAGGCTTTGAGGGCATGCTCGCAGCCAATAAAGCACGCTCGAAATGGCGGATTCTGTACAACAGCGCGGTCACCTCCAGTGGCCGAAAGCGGTTCACTGTCGCGCATGAGTTCGGCCACTACCTTTTACACCGGCATCAACGGGACCGGTTTGAGTGCGGTGACGATGACATCGAAACCGGGGACGACGAGAAGCAGGATATCGAATCCGATGCCGACAAGTTTGCATCGACACTACTCATGCCCTTTGACGATTTCCATAAACAAGTTGACGGACAACCGGTGAACTTCGATCTGCTCGGCCATTGCGCCGACCGATATGGCGTATCGCTGACTGCGGCCGCCTTGCGCTGGACGGAAATTGCTGAAGAGCGTGCCGTCTTGGTGGCCAGCCGTGACGATCACATGCTCTGGGCAAAATCAAATGATGCCGCGTTCAAGTCCGGCGCAGTGTTCTCTACTCGCAAACGCACGATTGCACTCCCAGGCGATGCGCTGGCCTATAGCGATAACTGTTCGGCGACGAATCAAACTCAGTCGATCAAAGCTCAAGTCTGGTTTCCGCGTGAGCCTGCCTATGTCGAGTTGAGCGAGATGACCAAGGTCGCCGGCAACTATGACTACACGCTCACGCTGCTGCTGATGCCCGACGCTGAATGGCGCCAGCCGCAACATGACGACGAGCAGCCGGAGGAAGATACCTTCGACCGTTTCATCAACAACGGCCAGTACCCCGTGCGATAGCTCACTCCCCGTCGATCATGAGCGCGCACAAGTGGCAGTTCACCTCACGCTTTCGCCGTCAAGCCTTCGGCTGGCGATCCGATACCCCGATTCAGCGCATCAAGGAAGCCCTCGCGGAAATCAAGCTGGTCGCGCGCAAGGAACCCGCGATCGCGGCCGAGGGTGCCGTCACCCTGTTGGAGAAGATCTCGCCCGCATTGGAGCAGGTCGATAGCTCATCGGGTGCCATCGGCACAGCAGTGAACCGGGCCATCGAGACCTTGGTGCCGATTATTGTCAAGGCCGAAGTAGAGCCGCGCATTCGACAGCGTTGGCTCGAGCGCCTTTGGCAGGCTTTGCAGGATGACGGTATGCCCTACATTGAATCCCTCGGGGAGCACTGGGGCGAGTTGTGCGTCACGGCTGACATTGCGCTCATCTGGGTCGACGAGTTGTTGCCTGTGGTCGAGCACGTCTGGAGTCCCAAGTCACCCGGTCACGGGTACTTCAAGGGAACGAGCGCATGCCTTGCGTCACTTTACGCAGCCGCTCGCTACGATCAGCTGCTTGCCTTATTGGAGCGGGCGCCATTCAAGTGGTGGCACGACCGCCAGTGGGGCGTCAAAGCGCTGGTAGCGATGGGCAAGAAGGCTGAAGCCGTGCGCTACGCCGAGCAATCGCGCGGACTGAACGATCC
>JBMOJJ010000007.1:0-30863 GCA_049315845.1 Rhodoferax sp. | reverse complement strand
CTGCATGGATAAGTCCTACACCCCGCGCCTCGAACACAAAAATCCGGACACTCCCACAGGTAGACAACGCAGGCAGCAACACCCACGTTATCCTCCTACCCTACGTCACATGTTTCTTGGGCACGGATATGAATTCATGCACACAAACGGATAAGAACATCGGCAGCTATTACGAGATGTGGAAGCAAGAATATGACACGCACCCCACGTGGAGATATTGATTTTCCAGCAGGGTTGCGTATAGCAAGGATATGAACGATGCCTACTTTTTCAGGCACTCGTCGCGCTTCTTCTTGAACTCATCGCCCTTGAGGCCCTTGGCTTCGGCGTTGCAGAGTTTCATCTTGTCCTGTTGACTGGCTTTCTTTTCAGCCGATGCCGCCGGCGCTGCTGCTGAAGCGGGCTTGGACGCTGTTGCCGCTGCAGATGCAACGGGCTTGGCTGCTTCGGGTTTGGCAGCGGCCTCGGGTTTGGTGCCGGCCTTTTCATCGGCCACGCACTTCTTCATGAAGCTGCTCTTGGCGGCGCCGGCCAGCTTCTTGTCGACCGCGGCCTTCTCGCAGCCTGGGCTGCTGGCCGGTGCCGCACCGCCCGCGTCGGCCACGCACTTCTTCATGAAGCTGTTCTTGGCGGCACCCGCCAGCTTCTTCTCTGCCGCCTTGGCCGCGCAATCTGCTTCGGCATCGGCCGCATGCGCGGTGCCAAAGGACAATGTCAGGCCCAGCACGAGGAGGGCGAGTAGTTTATTCATGGTGATTTCCTGTAACGATGATTTGGATGCGATTTCCGGAGCGGATTCCAGCACAGAACCTTGCGTTTGGCAAATCGGACCTGAGGCTCATGCGATCCCGCGCCTCGGGCGTTGCAGGCGCAGCCTTAAAATCGGGCCATGCTGACCGTAAAAATTGAATTGCTCGATGCGCTGGCGCAGGTGCTGGAAGAGTTGTTGCCAGGCGCCGCAGGCAAAGCCGCATTTGAATCCCCCAAGTTGGCCGCGATGGGCGATCTGGCCACCACGGCCGCGATGCAGCTGGCCAGGCCTCTGCAGCAGAACCCGCGCCAGTTGGCCGAGACGCTGCGCAGCCGGCTGCTGCTGAGCGCGCCCTTTGAGCGCTGGGTCGATGCGATCGACATCGCCGGTCCGGGCTTCATCAACATCCGGCTCAAGCCGCAGGCCAAGCAGCAAATCGTGCAGGAAGTGTTGTCCCAGGGCCTGCGGTTTGGCAGCCTGGCCGACACCGGCCGGCGCATGATGGTCGAGTTTGTGTCGGCCAATCCCACCGGTCCGCTGCATGTCGGCCATGGACGACAGGCGGCGCTCGGCGACGCGATCAGCAACCTGTACCAGACCCAGGGCTGGCAGGTCTACCGCGAGTTCTATTACAACGACGCCGGAGTCCAGATCGGTACGCTGGCCAGCAGCGTGCAGTTGCGCGCGCGCGGCTTCAAGCCGGGTGACCCCGAGTGGCCCAGCGGCGACAACGCGGCGGCCTACAACGGCGATTACATCGCCGACATCGCGGCCGACTTTCTGGCCAAGAAGACGGTTTCTTCTGATGACCGCGTGTTCACCGCGTCGGGCGACGTCGACGCGCTCGACGACATGCGTCTGTTCGCGGTCGCCTACCTGCGCCATGAGCAGGATCTGGACCTGAAGGCCTTTGCCGTCCGCTTCGACAATTACTTCCTGGAGTCCAGCCTTTACCTCAGCGGCGAGGTCGACGACACGGTCAAGAGGCTGCACGACGCCGACAAGACCTACGAGCACGATGGCGCGCTCTGGCTGCGGTCGACCGACTACGGCGACGACAAGGACCGTGTGATGCGCAAGGGCGACGGCAGCTACACCTACTTCGTGCCGGACGTGGCTTATCACATCAGCAAGTGGGAGCGCGGCTTCGGCAAGGTCGTCAACATTCAGGGCACCGACCACCACGGCACCATTGCGCGTGTCCGCGCCGGCCTGCAGGCCGCCAATGTCGGAATTCCACCCGGTTACCCGGACTACGTGCTGCACACCATGGTGCGCGTCGTGCGCGGCGGGCAGGAGGTCAAGATATCCAAGCGCGCCGGCAGCTATGTGACGCTGCGCGATCTGATCGAGTGGACATCGAAGGACGCGGTGCGCTTCTTTCTGCTCAGTCGAAAGCCCGACACCGAGTACACCTTCGACGTCGATCTGGCGGTGGCCAAGAACAACGACAACCCGGTCTACTATGTGCAGTACGCGCATGCCCGGATCTGCTCGGTGCTGGCAGCCTGGCGCGAGAAAGAAGGCGGCGATGCGGCGACGCTGGTGCAGGCGGACCTGTCGCCGCTGCAAAGCCCGCAGGCCCTCGCGCTGATGCTGCAACTCGCCAAGTACCCCGAGATGCTGAGCGCTGCGGCGCAGGATTTTGCGCCGCACGATGTGACTTTCTACCTGCGCGAGCTTGCTGCCAGTTACCACAGCTACTACGATGCGGAGCGAATTCTGGTCGATGACCTGGTCGTCAAGCGGGCTCGGCTGGCGCTGGTCGCGGCGACTGCCCAGGTGTTGCACAATGGCCTGGCCGTGCTGGGTGTCAGTGCCCCGCAAAAAATGTAAACCAAGCCTTGCGGCACAGATCTTTGGCTCTGTCCAGTACGATGACTTTGCGGGACAGATCTTTAGCTCTGTCCCCAACTGATTAAGGAGAGGGAAGCGCATGAAGAAACAAAGCGGTGGAACCTTTCTGGGTTTTGTCATCGGGGTCGTGTTTGGCCTGGCCGTGGCGCTGGCGGTGGCCGTCTACGTCACCAAGGTTCCGGTCCAGTTTCTGAACAGGGGGCAAAGCCGTTCACCCGATCAGGATGCGGCCGAGAGCCGCAAGAACAAGGACTGGGATCCCAATGCCCCGCTGTACGGCAAGAACCCGGCCAAGCCGCTCGCGCCGGCGTCAGCGGCCGTCAGCGCAGCGCCAGCCAGCGCGGCGCCGCCGCCAAGCGCTGCTGCGGCTCCGGCATCGGCAGCGGGGGCGAAAAAGGAGCTGAAACCGGCCGTGACCGCCGACCCGCTGGGCGATCTGGCCAGCGCGCGCTCGGCCAGTGCTGCGGCCGAGCCCTTCATCTATTTTGTCCAGGTCGGCGCTTTTCGCACGCCTGAAGATGCGGAAAGCCAGCGCGCCAAGTTGTCGCTCAGCGGCGTCGAGGCGAAGGTGTCGGAACGCGAGCAGTCCGGGCGGGCGGTATTTCGCGTGCGCGTCGGTCCGTTCGACAGGAAGGATGAGGCCGAGAAGACCAAGGACAAGTTGACAGCCAACGGACTGGAGACCGCGCTGGTGCGGGTGCAGCGGTAGTCGCGGCCCGCTCAAATCGGGTCGAACTTTTCGAGTTGGATGCAATCCTATTTGTTTAACTGGAGTTTTTGAAGATGAAACGTCGTGATTTTTCCCTGGCCTGTGGCGCGGCCGTTGCTGGCGCCGGACTGATCCAGTCGACCGCATGGGCCCAGGCCAAACCCCCGGAAGCCGGCGTTGACTATCAGTCGCTGGAAAAGCGCGTCATCGTCGACGCGCCCAGCGGCAAGATTGAAGTGGTCGGGTTCTTCTGGTACAACTGCCCGCACTGCAGCGCGTTCGAGCCGGCGTTCGATGCCTGGAGCAAGCGTGCCGCCAAGGACGTGGCGGTGCGCCGGGTGCCGATTGCGTTCCGCGACGATTTCGCGCCGCAGCAGAGGCTGTTCTACGCGCTCGAAGCGATGGGCCTGGTTGACAAGCTGCATGTCAAGGTGTTTACCGCGATCCACACCGAAAAGAAAGACCTCTCCAAGGTCGACGCGATTGTCGAATGGATTGCCCGGCAGGGCGTTGACAAGGCCAAGTTCCTAGAGCAGTACAACTCCTTTTCGGTCGCCACCAAGGCGAGCCGCGCGACGCAGCTGCAAAACGCCTACAAGATCGACGGCGTTCCGGCGATTGGCGTGGCCGGTCGCTATTGGACCGACGGCGTGATGGCCAAGGGGATGGACCGGGCGCTGCAGGTCGTTGAGTTCCTGCTGGCCAACATCCGCGCCGGCAAGTAGACGCGGGCTTCGCGCGGCCGCTCGGCACCGGATTCGCGGCGAGACGGCGCGGGCTGGCGCCGGCGCTCGTTACAATCAAAAGGCAAGGTCTTCTTGCAAGATTCATGCCTTTATGAAGTTTTCAAATTTTCACCTCTACCTGTGTGCTGCGCTCGCCCTTTGCGCCGGGCTGGCCGGCGCCGAGAATGCCGACCGCAACAAGCCGATGAACGTCGAGGCCGACACGCTTCGTTTTGACGATCTGAAGCAGACCAGCGTCTTCAGCGGACGGGTGGTTTTGACCAAGGGCACGATTCTGATCCGCGGCGCCAGGATCGATGTGCGACAGGACCCGCAGGGCCATCAGTTTGGCCTGGTCACCGCGGAGCCGGGCAAACTGGCCTTTTTCCGGCAGAAGCGCGAGGGCCTGGACGAGTACATCGAGGGCGAGGGCGAACGGATCGAGTATGACGGTCTAGCCGACTCGGTGAAGTTTGTTCACAGCGCGCAGTTGCGGCGCTATCGCGGCGCCGCGCTCAGCGACGAGTTCACCGGGGGCGTGATTCTCTACAACAACACAACAGACGTTTTCAGCATTGACGGTGCTCCGCCCAAAGGGGGCTCCGCCCCGTCTTCGGGGCGCGTGCGCGCGATGCTGACGCCCCAGCCGCAGGCGCCGGCCAGCACCGCTGCGCCGACCGGCGCCGTGCCGCTGCGCTCGACCACCACGCTCGGGGGGGAGAAGAAGTGACGCAGGGAGCGGGCACGGAAGCCTCGGCCAGGGTCGATACATCCAGTTGCGAGAGCAGGCTTCAGGTCAGCCACCTGCAGAAATTCTACGGAAGCCGCAAGGCCGTCAAGGATGTGTCGCTGGTGGTCTGCAAGGGCGAAATCGTCGGCCTGCTCGGACCGAACGGCGCCGGCAAGACGACTTCGTTCTACATGATCGTCGGACTGGTCCATGCCAGCGCCGGCGACATCACGATCGATGGCCAGTCGATCGCGCAGATGCCGATCCACCGGCGCGCGCGCCTGGGTCTGAGCTACCTGCCGCAGGAGGCGTCCATTTTCCGAAAGCTCAACGTCGAAGAGAACGTGCGTGCGGTGCTGGAGTTGCAGCACGACGACGCCGGCAAGCCGCTGGCCCGGGCCGAGATTGAAAAACGCCTGACCGCGCTGCTGCAGGACCTGCGTGTCGAGCACCTGCGCCAGACGCCGGCGCTGGCCCTGTCCGGCGGCGAGCGCAGGCGGGTCGAGATCGCCCGTGCGCTGGCAACCCAGCCGCGCTTCATCTTGCTGGACGAACCGTTTGCCGGCATCGACCCGATCGCGGTGATCGAGATTCAGCGCATCATCAATTTTCTGAAAAACCGCGGCATTGGCGTTCTGATCACCGACCACAATGTGCGCGAAACGCTGGGCATCTGTGACCACGCCTACATCATCAGCGACGGCAGCGTGCTGGCGCAGGGCACACCGGCCGAGATTGTCAACGACGCCGAAGTCCGGCGCGTGTATCTCGGCGAACACTTCAAGATGTGATATGTGGGCCCCACGCTTGTCACTTTGTGTGCCGCGCTGCCCCCCGAGGGGGCTGTTTCGCCTTGGGGCGGCCCGGCGGCGAAACTGGCCCCCACTCTCTGCACTGGCGGCATTGCATTGAATCCATGAAGCAGGGTTTATCACTTCGGGTCTCACAGCATCTGGCGCTGACGCCGCAGTTGCAGCAATCGATCCGCCTGTTGCAGCTCTCGACGCTGGAACTGAGCCAGGAAGTCGGCCAGATGCTCGACGAGAATCCGTTTCTCGAGCTTGGCAGCGATGAATTGCCGCGTGAGGATTTTGGCCTGCAGCAGGCCGACACGCCGGTCCGGCCCGATGATCTGGCCGCTGAGGCCGCGCAAGGCCCGATGGCGGACTTTGGCGTGTCGACCGCCTCCGCTGCAGACAACAACAGTGACGCCGAGCCGCTCTCGGCCGACGATGGCCAGAGCTGGGACGGCGACGGCAGCGCGCAGATGTCGCCGGACGACAGCGAGTGGGGGGGCGACGCCCGCGCGCACGGCAACAATCTGAACGGCAATGACGACGCCGAGGTGACCGAACTGGCGCGCACTCAGGTGTCGCTGCAGAGCCATCTGCACGCCCAGACCCTTTCGTTGCGCCTGGGCGAGGAGGATCGCGCCGCGCTGAACTTCCTGATCGAATCGCTCAATGACGACGGCTACCTGGAAGAGCCGGTCGAAGAGCTCGCCAAGACCCTGGGCGCCGAGGACGGCGAGCAGTTCGAGCAGCTGGTGCACCACTTCAACGTTGCGCTGGGCCTGCTCAAGACGCTGGAGCCGATCGGCGTCGGTGCGTGCGATCTGGCCGAGTGCCTGACACTGCAGATCAAGGCGCTGCTGCTGCGCTCCGCCAGCGACAGCGGCGCCAGCGTGGTGCCGCTGAGAGTAGCGCTGAGGATTTGCGCGCAGCCGATGGAATTGCTGGCGCGCCGCGACATCCGGCGGCTGATGCAGCTGTGCAAGGCCACCGATCCCGACGTGCGCGAGGCGATTGCGCTGATCGGTCGGCTCGAGCCCAAGCCGGGCCGGCGCTTCGTCGATGTCGAGCGCAACGTCGTGGTGCCCGATGTGCTGGTGGTCAAGCTGGGCAAAGGCGCCCAGGCCAGATTTCAAGCCCGGCTCAACCCCGATGTGATGCCGCGACTGCGCGTGCACGACATCTACGCCAATGCCCTCAAGCAGCACAAGAGCGGTGGCAGCGATGCCGCCAACTACGCCGCGCTGCAGCAGCGGCTGCAGGAAGCGCGCTGGTTCATCAAGAACATCCAGCAGCGCTTCGACACCATTCTTCGCGTCAGTTCGGCCATCGTCGAGCGACAAAAGAGTTTCTTCACCCATGGGGCACTCGCGATGCGGCCGCTGGTGCTGCGCGAGATCGCCGATGAGCTGGGTCTGCACGAGTCGACCATCAGCCGCGTGACGACCGCCAAGTACATGGCCACGCCGTTCGGCACTTTCGAGCTGAAGTACTTCTTTGGTTCAGGCCTGGGCACCGATTCCGGCGGCAATGCGTCGAGTACGGCGGTGCGCGCGCTGATCAAGCAGTTCATTGCCGCTGAAAACCTGAAGAAGCCGCTCAGCGACAACCAGATTTCCGAGATGCTCAAGGAGCAGGGCATCGACTGCGCGCGCCGCACCGTGGCCAAGTACCGGGAAGGGCTGAGGATTGCGCCGGCTTCTCTAAGGAAGGCCTTGTGAAGCCTATTCAAACTTCCTTTTTTCCCCCACTCTCGCCCCCCCGCCCCTCTCCCGCCCCGCCGGGCGGAAGAGGGGAGCCCCATGTGGCCGCGTCTTTTAAGATATCACGTTCCATTCGGAAGTCTTTTGTCTTTGGATGTCGTGCTTACGCTGGCACTTCATCTTCCCAGTCCTCGTTTGCGGAAGTCTGCAGTGCGCCTATGAGCTTGTACTTCCCTTGTTCCACACGTAACCAAATACGGCTGTTGGCTCCCCTTTTCGGTTATTGGGGTCAGACACCAATTTCGCTGCGGCGCTTGGCGCCGCACCCCTTGGGCGAGCCTGCGGCTCGGCGAATTTGGGCTCTGACCCCAATAACCGGGGGGTGTGAGTGGGGAAAAAGTGGCAAGTGGATGTGCAGCCAAAGAGTGAGAGAAAATCACCCCCTATAAAACACAAGGAAAGCTGAATGAGTGCCGTCTGCACAGACAAAGAAGTCCCTGCCCCTGAGAAAGAAATCAGGATCAAACCCAAAATCGAGCTCGAAACCCACAAACTTGAAAAGCGCCTGTGCCGCCAGGTCGGCCAGGCCATCATCGACTTCAACATGATCGAAGAGGGAGACCGCGTGATGGTCTGCCTGTCGGGCGGCAAGGACAGCTATGGCCTGCTCGACATTCTGCTGAAACTGAAGGCGCGGGCGCCTATCGATTTCGAGCTGATCGCAGTCAATCTGGACCAGAAGCAACCCGGCTTTCCCGACCACATACTGCCCGAGTACCTGAAGAAGCTGGGCATCGCGTTTCACATTGAAACGCAGGACACCTACAGCATCGTGAAAAAGGTGATTGCCGAGGGCAAGACCATGTGCAGCCTGTGCAGCCGCCTGCGCCGGGGCATCTTGTACCGTGTCGCCGACGAGTTGAAGATCAGCAAGATCGCGCTCGGGCACCACCGCGACGACATGTTGCAGACTTTCTTCCTGAACATGTTCTTCGGCGGCAAGCTCAAGGGCATGCCGCCGAAACTTGTCAGCGACGACGGCGGCCACATCGTGATCCGGCCACTGGCCAACGTTGCCGAAAAAGACCTGGCGCGCTGGGCCGCACACCGGCGCTTTCCTATCATTCCCTGCGCGCTATGCGGCAGCCAGGAAAACCTGCAGCGCCAGCAGATCGGCAACATGCTGCGCGAGTGGGAGAAGAAGCATCCGGGACGCATAGAGAGCATGTTCACCGCGCTGCACAACGTGGTGCCATCGCATCTGATGGACGCCACACGCCACAATTTCCGCGACATCAAGACCACCGGCATGCCCAGCGCGGACGGCGACAAGGTATTTGACGAAGAAGAGTTTGCCGTGCCATCGCTGCCCGGTCTGCAGGTCATCGGGGTCTAGCCATGCAAGCCACCCGCATCATCGTCCTTCGCCACGGCGAAACCGCCTGGAATGTCGACGCCCGCATTCAGGGTCGGCTCGATATCGGACTCAACCGCACCGGTCGCTGGCAAGCGCGCCGCGCAGCGCAGGCACTGGCCGACGAGACCATCGACGCCATCTACTCCAGCCATTTGCTGCGGGCCTGGCAGACCGCGGACGCGATCGCCAGCGCGACCGGGCAGGCGGCGCAGCGCGTCGAAGCCTTGTGCGAACGGGGATTTGGCGTGTTTGAAGGCAAGACCTTTGCGCAGATCGAGGTCCTCTGGCCGGAACAGGCGCTTTGCTGGCGCAAGCGTGATCCGCAGTGGAGCCCGGAGGGCGGGGAATCGCTGCACGAGCTGCGGCTGCGCATCGTGGCGGCGACCATCGAGTTGGCGCAGCGCCACCTGGGAAGGCAGATCGTGCTGGTCGCCCACGGCGGTGTGCTCGATGTGCTGTACCGCGCGGCCACCGGGCAGGACCTGCAGACGCCGCGCACCTGGAACCTGGGCAACGCCACGCTGAACCGCCTGCTCTGGACTCCCGAGGGCCTGACGCTGATAGGCTGGGCCGACACGCGGCATCTCGAAGACGATGAGGCGCTTGATGAAACCAGCGCGTGAACCGGCGCGGCGCCAAGCCGTTGGCGGTTTCAGGCCGTTCGAACTGCTGCTGGTCGCGGCGGCGGTGGTGGCAACGCTCAGCAGCACCGTCGGCTGGACCGCGCTGCACTTTGTCTTCAAACCGCTGACGATGCTGCTGGCCATCTCATGGGTCGTGGTCAGGGCCCGGCAGTCGGGGGCGCTCGGACGTTTCGACGCGCTGCTGGTGGCGGCGCTGACCGCCTCACTCGCCGGAGATGTGTTCCTGATGCTGCCCGGCGGCTACTTCATACCGGGTCTGGCCTCGTTTCTGATCGCGCATCTTTTCTACCTTGCCCTGTTCCGCCAAGGCGTGCCCTGGTTTCCGAGCCGGCGCGCGCTGATCGCGGTGCTGGCAGTGGGCGCCGCCATGTACGCCTGGGTCTGGACCGGCCTGACCGATCCGGTACTCAAAGTGGCGGTGGCCGCCTATGTGGGCGTGATCTCGCTGATGGTGGCGCAGGCGATTGGCCGCGCCAGCGTGCAAGGCGACCGCGCCTGCGCTGCGGTGGCGCTGGGAGCCTGCATTTTCATGCTGAGCGACGCGCTGATTGCTGTCAACCGCTTTGTGCAGCCGCTGCCGCTGGCGCCGCTGTGGGTGCTGAGCAGCTACTACGCGGCGCAGCTGCTGATGGTGCATAACGCCAGACCCGATTGCTCTGAGGATTAGTTTCAGGCGCCAAACATGTCGGCGTCACGGTTCGGCGGCGTCACGCCGAGATGCCGGTAGGCGGCCAGCGTGGCAATGCGCCCGCGGGGTGTGCGCTGAAGGTAGCCTTGCTGGATCAGATAGGGCTCGATCACGTCCTCGATCGTTTCGCGTTCTTCGCCGATGCTGGCCGCGATGTTGTCCAGGCCGACCGGCCCGCCGTCAAAGCGGTGAATCACCGCTTCAAGCAGCTTGCGGTCCATCAGGTCGAAACCCTGCGGATCGACGTCCAGCATCGCCAGCGCGCGGTTCGCAATGTCGAGCGTGATTTCACCAGACCCTTTCACATCGGCGTAGTCGCGCACCCGGCGCAACAGGCGGTTGGCGATGCGCGGCGTGCCGCGTGAGCGCCGCGCGATCTCGAACCCCCCTTTGTCATCGGTCGTCACCTTGAGCAGGCCGGCGCTGCGACTGACAATGCGCGCCAGTTCTTCCGGCGAATAGAACTCGAGCCGTGCGACGATGCCAAAACGGTCCCGCAGCGGGTTGGTCAGCATGCCGGCGCGGGTGGTGGCGCCGACCAGCGTGAAGGGCTGCAGATCGAGCTTGATCGAACGCGCAGCCGGTCCTTCGCCAATCATGATGTCGATCTTGTAGTCTTCCAGCGCGGGGTACAGAATCTCCTCGACCACCGGCGACAGGCGGTGTATTTCATCGATGAAGAGAACGTCGTTCTTTTCAAGATTGGTCAGCAGGGCGGCCAGGTCTTTGGGTTTTTCAAGCACCGGGCCGCTGGTCTGCCGCAGGTTCACGCCCAGTTCATGCGCGATGATGTGCGACAGCGTGGTCTTGCCCAGACCCGGGGGGCCAAACAGCAGCACGTGGTCCAGCGCCTCGTCGCGCATCCTGGCTGCTCCGATGAAGATCTCCAGTTGCTCGCGCACCTTGAGCTGCCCGACATACTCGTCGAGCAGCTTGGGCCGAAGCGCGCGCTCCACAACCTCCTCGTTGGGCGAGGCGGGCGCGCCTGACAGCATGCGCTTCGGAGGCGGGGCGAAATCGTCGGTTTGAATGCTCACGGCAGGGGAGGTATTTGAATCAGGTCTGACTATAGCCGGCCGGTGTCACCAGGAATCGAGCAAGCCTGTCAGCATCGCTAGGCTTTGGACAGCGCCTTGAGCGCCATCTTGATGCCCTCGCTCACGCCCGCATCCTGGGGCAGTGCCTTGAGCGCCAGTGCCGCTTCCTTGTCGCTGTACCCCAGCGCCAGCAAGGCCTGCAGGATGTCGGCCTGGGTCGCGTTGGACACGCTGACGGACGCGCCAAGGTCCGGTCCGAGCTTGCCCTTGAGTTCCAGCAGCAGGCGTTCGGCCGTCTTCTTGCCAATGCCGGGCACCTTGACCAGCCGTCCGGCCTCCTGCAGCGTCACCGCCTGGGCGAGTTCGCCGACGTTCATGCCGGACAGCACCGACAGGGCGGTGCGGGGCCCGACGCCTGAAATCTTGATCAGCTGGCGAAAGGCTTCGCGCTCCTGCGCACTGGCAAAACCGTACAGGATCTGGGCATCTTCGCGCACCACAAAGTGGGTCAGCAGACTGACTTTGCCGCCAAGCTCCGGCAGGTTGTAGAAGGTGCTCATCGGTACATGAACTTCGTAGCCAACGCCGTTGCAGTCCACCAGCACCTGGGGTGGATTCTTGTCGCATAAGGTGCCCGTCAGTTTGCCGATCATTTATTGCCTATCATGGATAACCCTTTTCAGGAATTATCAACTTGATTCTCAGACACCTGTTTTCCCCGCCCAACAACACCCGTTTGACGCACCTGTGCGGTCCGATGGACGAGCACCTGCGCACGATCGAAGTGGCGCTGGAAGTGAAGGTTGCGCACCGCCATGAGCAGTTCAAGGTGGACGGCAACAAGGCCAATGCGAAGCGCGCCATGGAGTTGCTGCAGGCGCTCTACGAGATGGCCGCGCGCCCGATCGCCAATGAAACCCTGCAACTGATGCTGGCTGGCGATGCCAGCATGGACGATGCCGACGGACCGGCGCTGAAAACCAAGCGCAGCGACCTGAAGGCCCGCACCCTGAATCAGGCCAGCTACCTGGACAACATCGCCAGTCACGACATCACCTTCGGCATTGGCCCGGCCGGCACCGGCAAGACCTATCTTGCCGTTGCCTGCGCGGTGGACGCCTTGCAGCGCAGCGCGGTGCAGCGCATCGTGCTGACGCGACCGGCCGTCGAAGCGGGCGAACGGCTGGGGTATCTGCCGGGCGATCTGGCCCAGAAGATAGACCCCTACCTGCGTCCGCTGTACGATGCGCTGTATGACCTGATGGGTTTCGAGCAGGTACAAAAGGCGCTGGAGCGGCAGACGATCGAGATCGCCCCGCTGGCCTTCATGCGCGGGCGCACGCTAAACACCGCCTTTGTCATTCTGGACGAAGCCCAAAACACCACGCCCGAGCAAATGAAGATGTTCCTGACTCGGATCGGATTTGGCTCCAAGGCCGTGGTGACCGGCGATGTGAGCCAGATCGATCTGCCCAAGACCCAGCTCAGCGGTCTGATCGACGCCGAGCGCGTGCTCAAACGCGTCAATGGCATTGCGATCTGCCGTTTCACCAGCGCCGATGTGGTGCGCCATCCGCTGGTGGCGCGGATCGTCGATGCCTACGACGCGCCGCGCGGCAGAACCGCATCGCCGGCCTGAACCATGCTGAAGAAACTGACACTGTCATTGCAATTTGGTGGCATCGAGAATGCCGCGCTGCACCGCGCCGCTTTGCCGCGCCACAAGGTGGCGCGCTGGATTCGCCACGCACTGCAATGCGACGCAGAGATCACGGTGCGCATCGTGGACGCCGAAGAAGGCCGGCAGTTGAACCGTGATTACCGGGGCAAAGACCATGCCACCAACGTGCTGACCTTCGACTACGGGCAACGCCCTGTCGTCAGCGCCGATCTGGTACTGTGCGCGCCCGTCGCGGCGCAGGAAGCGCGGGAACAAGGCAAGAGCCTGCAGGCCCACTACGCGCACCTGCTGGTCCATGGAACCTTGCATGCGCAAGGTTGGGACCATGAAACCGGCGAGCAGAACGCGCAGGAGATGGAGGCCCGCGAGGCCCTTATCCTTGGCAGACTCGGGTTTGACAACCCCTATCAGGGTTGACTGCCCGGTCTTTGGCTGTTACTGGGCCAGGATCCAGCCGACCAGGTTCTTGATCTCGGCCATGTCCTTGGTCGCGACGACCTTGTGCTCTTCTTCCGTGCCATCCTGTTGCTTGACCTTGGGTGCCTTGGTCAGTGAATCGACCAGTTTCACCTCGGCATCGGCCTTGCCCTTGTATTTTTCAGCAATCTTCTTGAACGAAGACGCTTTCTTGTCCTTGTCGATGGCGTGGCATTTCAGGCAGTCGCTCTTCTTTGCCAGAGCGGCAGCGGCATCGGCGTTGACCGCAGCGTAGGAGGTGCCGGAAAACGCCAGCGCCGCCAGACCCAGGACTGACAGGCTGACAAGTTGTTGAGGAATCGAAAGTTTCATTGAGAAGTTTCCCTTCTTGGTTTCATTGAGTTCCAGTTATCGGACAAAAAAACGCCGACAAGAGCCTGCGGATCGGTTGAGGGCCGCAGACACAGCGCTATTTTGCGCGGGTTCGGCGTTTCTGTTGACGCCATCTGATGTGTCTCTGATCTGGGTCAAAGCAGCAAGTGCGAGTCCAAAGCCCCGTCAAGCCGCTGCCAAATGGGCGTCTGCGCCGACCCGCCACCGGGAAATGGATGGCACTGCATATAAAAAATATTTCCAGTCAGAGACATGAAGCTCCTTGATTGCACAAGGAATTCCCGTTTTGCGCAGAAAAAATGTACAAAATAACTGTACTTTGACGGCCTCCGAATCCGGCGCGGCGAGCCCTATCAGTGTCGAAAAGACGATGCAAGCCATTGATATATAAGAAAATAATCAAATAGAAGGCAACTTGGCACAGGTGTTGCAATGAGAGATGCAGCAAACACAGGAAAGCAGAGGTAAACCAAATGAGCCCAACAACCAATATTCTGGTGGTAGATGATGAAGAGGTCGTCCGACTCAGTTATCTGCGAGCCCTCTCGGGCGAAAGCTGCAAGGTGGAGTTGGTAAAGAATGGCAGTGACGCCTTGCAGATGATGGGGCAGCATCACTTTGATGTGGTCTTGCTCGATCAGCGCATGCCGGGAATGGATGGCATGTCGGTTCTCAAGACCATCAAGGAAAAATGGCCCGAAAGCGAGGTGATCATGATTACCGGCTACCCGGCGGTCGAATCCGCCAAGGAGGCGGTGACGCTGGGCGCGTACGACTACCTCGCCAAACCCGTCGGTCCTGACGATGTGATCAATGCGGCCAACGGCGCGATGATGCACAAGAGATGGATGTTGCGCAGTGACCAGCAGGTGCAGCGCGCGGCAGTCCATTAGGAACTGAATTCTGAAAAGTTGTATTGAGTATTTGCAGCGATTTTGCTGATCCGATTTGTTTATCTATTGAAGGAGAAATGTCATGAGTGCACTGCGCAAGGTTCTGGTTGTCGATGATGACGCCATTGTGGGCAAGAGTTTCAACCGCGTCCTGTCGGAGAAGAAGGGCTACATTGTCACCACGGCCGAGAATGCCCACGAGGCGCTGAAGCAGTTGCGCGAGCAGTCTTTCGACGTGGTTTTCACCGACATCAAGATGCCCGGCATGGATGGCGTCGAGTTGGCCGAGCAGGTCAAAGCCAGTCAGCCCTGGACGCCGGTGGTCATCATCACCGGCTACGGCACGGCAGAGAACGAGGCCCGTGCCAAGGCGGCTGGCGTGTCGGAGTTCGTCCGCAAGCCGCTTTCGCCCGAGATGATCGAGGAGAGCGCCGCCTCTGCGCTGCGCCAGGGCGCCGCCAGCGCGGCTCCCGAACTGGCTACGGTTCCGGCAGAAGAAGTGCAGCAGCCAGAAAACCGGGCCAAGAACATCGCGCTGTTCCTGGCTGCTCCCTTCATCGGCCTGGCTTACGCGGTGATGCTGCCCTTGGTCGGTATGGTGATGCTGGCCAAAATCGCCGCGCAAGCATGGAAGGCGAAATCCGCGAAGAAATAAAGAATTGAGCTATGTCACAAACATAGCAATCAATTCTCCAGCCAGCGAGAAGCGGACCCATCAGGATGGACAATCGTCCCCTGATGGTTTTTTTGCTGGATAGAAACGAATAACAGGGGAACCTGAATGAAGAACTCCCGCGCGCTGGGAAACACGATTTTTTCATCCCGACCGACACGCCTGATCCTGGCGGGCTGGCTTGCACTGGTGTTGTCGATGGCGGGTGTGACCGCCCATGCCGCAGGCGGCGAACTATCCAAGGAAGACATCGCCTGCCTGAGCTGTCACGACAAAGCGGACCAGGTGAAGAAACTCGAGAACGGCGAAGTCCTGTCGCTGACGATCTCCACCAAGTCCTATGTCGAGTCCTTGCATATCGGGACCAGTTGCGAAGACTGCCACTCCAATATCGAATCCAAGACCCACGGCAAGGAAAAGAAATCGATCGCCAGCAAGCGGGAATTCTCGCTCGGCATGCGGGAGACTTGCCGGGACTGCCACAAGAAGAAGTTCACCCAGTACGACGACAGCGTCCATGCCGCTCTGATCAAGGCCGGCAACAAGAAGGCGCCGCTCTGTTCTGACTGCCACAATCCGCATACAGTTCGATCGGCCAAAATAGTCGGACCGATCACCGACACCCCCTGCGCAAAATGCCATGAGGAAATCTTCAAGGCGTATTCCAAGGATGTGCATGGCCTGGAGCGCATTGCCAAGGGCAAATCGGCGCCCCTTTGCGCCAATTGCCATCAGGCCCACGACGTCAAGGCGGCGTCCCTGGGGGATGGCATGAAAGACAGCTGTCTGACCTGCCACAAGGAGGCGCTGAATCAGCACCGGGACTGGCTGCCCAATACGGCCCTGCACTTTGAGGCTGTTTCCTGTCCGGTCTGCCATGCGCCAGACGCCCAGCGCCGGGTCAATCTGCGGCTCTACGACAGTACGGCGAAACGCCAGGTTGCTGAAAAGACCGGCGTGCCTAAGTTTGAAAAACGAACCGATGCGGCCGACAGCAAGGACATGGGTCTGGACGAGCGGGCGCTGTGGAGCCTGCTGAAAGAGTTCAATCAGGACGGGGGCGACGGCAAAATGCTGTTGCGCGGCCGCCTTGAGGTGCGCTCGGGCGTGGAGGCCCATCAATTGAGCGAGAAGTCCAAAGCCATCAAGGACTGCAATGTCTGCCACAAACAGGGCGCCGCTGCGTTCCAGAGCGTGACGCTGACGATCGCCGGCCCGGACGGACGGCCGTTGCGCCATGGCGTCCAGAGCGAGGTGCTCAATTCCCTGACTTCGATGGACTCGGTGCGCGGGTTTTATGCAATCGGCAGCACACGTATCAAACTGCTCGATGTCTTGCTGGTGATGGTCTTGCTGGGGGCGATCAGCGTGCCGCTGGGCCACATGACAATCAAGATGCTGTTCAAGGGTGTGCGGGCCAGGCTTGAGGCAGAGCGGCTCGCCGCCGCCCAGGATGCGGCCAAGGAAGCTTCAACCGGCAGTCGTCATTCCGATGACGTCGCCTCAAAATAGCAGGAGATCGACGTGGAAAAACTTTATATCCATCCCCTCCCGGTGCGGCTCTGGCATTGGACCAATGCGCTCGGTTTCATGCTGCTGATCGCGACCGGGCTGCAGATCAGGTATCTGGATCTGTTTCAGTTGATACCGTTCCGGACCGCGGTCGAGGTTCACAACTGGATCGGCTTTGTCCTGATCGGCAATTTCTTTGTCTGGCTGGGCTTTTATCTGTTTACCGACAAGATCAAGGTCTATCACCCTGAACTCAGTCCCAAGAAGTACTTCGAGGCCAGTTTCCGGCAGATGCAGTTCTACGGCTATGGCATTTTCAGGGGTGAGCCCAATCCGCACCACCCCAACGCTTATCGCAAGTTCAATGCCCTGCAGAGCATGCTGTACCAGATCATCATGATGCTGCTGGTGCCTGTGATGTTCGTGACCGGCCTGCTGCTGTGGGATGTGACGCGCTTCTCATCGATGATCGAGATGCTCGGTGGCGTGCGCGTCGTGGACACCATCCATGTGCTGCTCTTCATCGTCTTCTGCGGCTTCATCATTGTGCACGTCTACCTGGCCAGTCTCGGCCATACACCCTCCGCACACTTCAAGGCCATGATCACCGGCTATGAAGAAATCGAGGACGAGCAGAAACACGAAGCGGGTCACTGAAAGACAGCCGGGGAGGCGCGCTGCGCGCGCCGCTTCGACCTCCGGCCTCAGGAAGGCTCAGCTTCGTCCGGGTCGTATTCGGTGTCGCGCACCCGGATGTTGTACTTCTTCATCAATGCCTGGAAATTGGAGCGCTGCATGCCGGTTTCTTCAGCGCTCTTGGTCACGTTCGACGCGTTTCTCTTGAGCGTCTCCTGAATAAACAGCTTTTCCACTTCCTCGACCGATTTTTCGCGCGCTATCTTCTTCAATCGCTTCAGATCTTCGCCGGTCCTTGGCACTTGGAGATCAGGCCGCGGCGATGTGTCGATGATATTGACCAGGTGGGCCTGGTGAATCGCCTTGTCGGAAGCCAGAATGACGGCCCGATGGATCGTGTTTTCAAGTTCCCTGACGTTGCCCGGCCAGTCGTAGTTGACCAGCGTGCTCATGGCCGCCTCGGAAATTTCCGGAACCGGTTTTTCCAGTTCACTGCAGAACGTCTTCAAGAAATGAAAAGCCAGTGCCGGAATGTCATCGCGGCGCTCCCGCAAGGCCGGTGCGTGGATCGGAAAGACGTTGATCCGATAGTAGAGATCCTCGCGGAAGCTTCCGTCGGCAACCATCGCCTTCAGGTCCTTGTTGGTCGCGGCAACCAGACGCACATTGGTCTTCTGGATCACGGTGCTGCCGACCGGCCTGAATTCGCGCTCCTGAATGACCCGCAGCAATTTGGCCTGCGTTGAAAGTGGAATGTTCCCGAACTCATCCAGGAAGAGCGTGCCGTTGTTGGCAATCTCGAACATGCCCCGCTTGTTGGACACCGCGCCCGTGAAAGATCCCTTGGTGTGCCCGAACAACTCGCTCTCGAGCAGGTTCTCGCTCAGCGTGTTGCAGTCGACCGTGACAAACGGAGCATCCTTGCGCAGGCTGTTGTAATGAATCGCGCGGGCGATCATTTCCTTGCCGGTACCGCTCTCGCCGGTGATCAGGACGGTTGTGTTTGTGGGCGCACACTTGGCAATAAGCCCATACACCGCCTGCATCGGCGCACTGGAGCCGATGATGTTCTCGAAACGATATTTGGAACCGACCTCGGTCTTGAGATTGCGGTTTTCCTGCAGCAGGCGCCGACGTTCCAGCGCGCGGTCCACCACATGCTTGAGTTCATCCGGGTCGAACGGCTTGGACAGATAGTCAAATGCGCCAAGCTTCATCGCCTTGACCGCGGTCTGGATCTGCGACAGCCCGGTGACCATGATCACATCGATGTCCGGATGCCTCTCCTTGACCTGCTGCAATACCTCGAGGCCATCGATGCCTGGCATCATGATGTCGAGCACCATCAAATCGTACTCGCTCTCCTCGACCTTCCTCAAGGCCTCCGTGCCGTTCGGCGCGGAGTCGACGGAATACGCGCTGTCACTGAGGATGCGTCGGCAACTCCGGATGACAATCTCCTCGTCATCAACGATCAGGATTCTGGCGCTCATGGGGTACTCTCATCTGCATGGGGTTCGGACTGATTCAAAGGAGGCGTTATCGGCAGAAAGACGCGAAAAGTTGTACCGGTGCCGACAACACTTTCGACGCTGATCCTGCCGCCGTGAGCCTTGACGATGCCATAGCTGACCGACAAGCCCAAGCCTGTACCTTTGCCAACCTCCTTGGAGGTGAAAAACGGGTCGAAAATGCGCTGCAAATTGGCCTGCGGTATGCCGCAACCGGTATCCGTGACGACGATCTCAACCATCGGGATGGCCAAGGCGCCGGATTTGGCACTGGTCGAAGCCGCGACAGGGCGGCTTTGCACCGTGACGCTGCCCTTGCCCGCAATGGCCTGCTGGGCGTTGACCAGCAAGTTCAGAACCACCTGCTTGATCAAATCCGCGTCGCCCCATGCCTTGGGCAGCAGCGGGTCAAGCTGCATGGTGATCTCCACCTGTTGCAGCGACGCTGGCCGCTCGACGAAACGCACCGTGTCTTCGATCACCTGATTGAGGTTGTAGAAGCCTTTGACCGGAACCTTTTCGCGGGCGAAATCAAGCAGCCTCTTGATGATGCTGGCACAACGCTTGGTCTCGCGGATGACCAGATCCAGATCCTCGGCGTCCTCGCTGCCCTCGGGCGCCTTCTTGCGCATCAGCGAGGTGAAGGTCAGCACGCCGGTCAAGGGGTTGTTCAGCTCATGCGCAATGCCGGACGCCAGAACACCGATCGAGGCCAGTTTCTCGCCTTGCGCCACCTCGGCCTTGGCCGCTAGAAGTTCCTTGGTTCGCTCCGCCACCTTCAATTCAAGCGTCTGCACCAGTTCCTGCATCTGCTGCCGCGATTCAAAGAGCGCGGAAGTCATTTGATTGAAGGATCCGGCGACGCGGCCAAACTCATCGCTGCTGCGGATCGGAATATCGTGATCGAGTTGGCCCGCCGTCACCTTTTCAGCCCCTGATTCCAGGTCTTTCAGCGGAAGGTAGATCAGGCGCTGCAGCAGAACGCCGAGCGTCAGTGAGAAAAGGAGGATGAAGCCAATCGAAATGCTGATCACATGAATCGCATGGGACCTCATCGACTGGTCGACCTCGTCCAGGGAATAGGCAACGTCGACAATGCCCAGAACCGACTGGCTCGCCGGATGCTCATGGCAAGACGCGGAAGCGCATGAGGGTTCGTTGCGGATCGCGTGCATGGTCCCAAGAACCCTGTGCCCGCCCGCGGACTCGATGATCTTCCACCGTTTGTCGTCCGGGACCTGGCTCAGGGGTCGGTTGGACTGATGGCAATTGATGCAGGGCTCGTCCTTCTGTTCAACCGAGTAGCCAACCTCTGATTTGCGGTTGGAGTGAATGATCGTGCCGTCCTTGCTGATCACCCGGATGCGCTCAAGGCCTTTTTGCTTGCCGATATCCTCGATGATCTTCTCGACGATGTCCCGCTTGTTCACAAGCATCGTGTAACGGGTGCTGGCGACCACCATTTCTGAAATCTGGGTCACGTGCTTGGCCACCACAATCTGCAAATCCTCCTGCCGGTGCTTGAGGATCAGCAAGGTAAACAGGACCATCGCCGTCGAAAGGACGACGATCAAGTACAAACTGATTTTGAGCTTTAGATTGTTTTTTGGCATTTGGCGGGCCGCCATCGGGCGCGAGAACGATTATGACATCGCGCTGCCAGATCAGCGGCTGTCAAACCGCCTGCGTTTGATGTGGCTCAGGCGCAATGCGCAAGGGAATCGTGACCGGTCCGTCGTTCACCAGATGGACCTGCATGTCAGCGCCGAACCTGCCGGTTTGCACATTGGCGTGCACCCGCCTGGCTTGCGCCACAAAATACTCATAGAGGCGCCGTCCCTCGTCCGGCCCTGCAGCGGCCGTGAAACTCGGCCGGTTGCCGCCGGTCGCGTCGGCGGCCAGCGTGAACTGGCTCACCACCAGCAGGCCGCCGGCCATTCCGGAGCCGTCCATGTCCTGGATGCTGCGATTCATCTTGCCGGCCTCATCGCTGAAGATGCGCAGCTTGCCAATCTTGGCCAGCAGCTTGTCGCTCTGGGCCTCGCTGTCTCCGCGCTCGGCGCACAGCAGCACCAGCAGCCCGGCGCCGATCGCTCCCGCCAACTGGCCGTCGATCACGACCCGCGCTTCGCTGACACGTTGCAGCAGCGCAATCATGCGGGGGCCGGCGACTTCATATCAGGTCCCGGGCATCGTCAAAGTGGGCCTCGACATCGCTGGGCAGCAGTTGGATCGTGGCGCGAAGTCCGGGCACCGCACTCATCAAGGCCTGCTCGACGCTGGTGCGTACCGCTGCCGCGCGCCCCAGCGACCAGCTGGCGGGCATGTGCATGTGCAAGTCCACAAAGCGGCGCTGTCCGGAGCGCCGGCTGGTCACGTGATCAAACCGGATCGTGTGGTGGTCGAAATCCGCCAGCGTCTTCTGGATCTCGCGCAGCACTTCGGGTTCGACCGCCTCGTCCATCAAGCCTTGCGACGAGCGCCACATCAAATGAACTCCTTCCCAGAGAATGTTCAGCGCAACCCCGATGGCAGCGAGCGCGTCCAGCCAGATCCAGCCCGTCATCGCAACGCCGACAAGGCCGATCACGACCCCCGCCGAAGTCCAGACGTCCGTCACCAGATGTCTGGCGTCCGCCTCCAGCGCGATCGAACGATGCACTCTGGCGGTGCTGAACATTACCCAGGCCAGCAGCCCGTTGAGAGCCGAGCTCAGGACCGACAAGGCCAGGCCCCAGCCCAGCGCCTGCAGGGGTTGCGGCTCCAGCAGCCGGGAGGCGGCGGCCCAGATGATGCCGATCGCCACGCCAACGATCAGGATGCCTTCAAAACCGGACGAGAAATATTCGGCCTTGTGATGGCCGTAGGGATGATCTGCGTCGGCCGGTCGCTTTGCGATGGTGACCATCATCAGCGCAAAAGTGGCGCTTGCCAGATTCACAAACGACTCCATCGCGTCTGACAGCAGTCCGACCGAATCGGTGACGTACCAGGCCAGCGTCTTGAGCGTGATCGTGATGATGGCGACCACGACCGAGGCCCACAACAGCCGTTGCGGGTTCAAGAGGCGGGTTGGCAAGAGTGAAATCATGCTGCCTCAAGCCAAAGTGACCCGGACGAACTTGCGCTTGCCGACCTGGACCACATAGGTTCCCTGCCCCAGTTTCAAACCCTTGTCGCCGATCACGACCGAGTCGATGCGCACGCCGCCGCCGTCGATCAGGCGATTGCCCTCGCCGCTGGAGGAGGTCAGCCCCGCCAGCTTGAGCAGCGCGCCCAGCCCCAAAGGCGCACCGTCCTGGCCCAGGGGCAGCGACAGTTCGGTGATCTCGTCGGGCACGCCGCCCTTGCTGCGGTTGATGAAGTCCTGCTCGGCGGCGGTGGCCGCGGCGGCAGAATGAAATCGCGCGGTGATCTCCCGCGCCAGAGCCACTTTGGCGTCCTTGGGATTGCGGCCGGCGGCGACTTCGGCTTTCCAGGCGGCTATCGCGGCCTCACTCCTGAAGCTCAGCA
The DNA here is from genome assembly GCA_049315845.1 of Rhodoferax sp. Taxonomy (GTDB): domain Bacteria; phylum Pseudomonadota; class Gammaproteobacteria; order Burkholderiales; family Burkholderiaceae_C; genus Rhodoferax. The sequence goes on along the minus strand of JBMOJJ010000007.1, from coordinate 8,582 downwards.
AGCTGTACCAGCGCCACATCAGCACATCCGAAATGCTGAGCACCTTGGCGAACATGGTGTTGGCGTCTTCGGCGATGCCGATGTAGTTGTTCTTGCTCTTGGACATCTTTTCAAACCCGTCCAGTCCCTCGAGCAGGGGCATGGTCAGGATGCACTGGGGTTCCTGCCCATATTCGGTTTGCAGGTGTCGCCCCATCAGCAGGTTGAATTTCTGGTCGGTGCCGCCCAATTCCAGATCGCTCTTGAGCGCAACCGAGTCGTAGCCCTGCATCAGCGGGTACAGGAACTCATGCACGCTGATCGGTGCGCCGGACTTGAAGCGCTCATGGAAATCATTGCGCTCCATCATCCGGGCCACGGTGTACTTGGCCGCCAGCTGGATCATCCCGCGCGAACCCAGCGCATCGCCCCACTCGCTGTTGTAGCGGATCTCCGTTTTTGACGGATCCAGCACCATTGACGCCTGTCGGTAGTAGGTCTGCGCATTGACCTCGATCTGCTCGCGTGACAGCGCGGGGCGGGTGCTGTTGCGCCCGGAGGGGTCGCCAATCAGCGTCGTGAAGTCACCGATGAGAAAGATCACGGTGTGCCCCAGATCCTGCAACTGCCGCATCTTGTTGAGCACCACCGTATGTCCAATATGGATGTCAGGCGCGGTCGGATCCAGCCCAAGCTTGATGCGCAGGGGCGTGCCAGTCGCTTGCGAACGCGCCAGCTTCCTGACCCAATCCTCCTGCGGAATCAGCTCCTCGCAAGCCCGCAACGACACCGCAAGCGCCTCGCGGACACGATCTGTTACAGGGAATTCCAGGGCCTGGGCTTGATTCATAAGGGTTAGTCTTGATGCGGTGGGATGAAGCGAAGTTATACTGTGTTCTCGCTCAATACCCTGATTTTAATTCCCCCCACCTGAGTTTCCCGCTGCATGCCCGGTTAACCGCGACCCGCCCCCTGATCTGGAACACTTCTTTTGACAAGCAAACTCGCTAGCGCCGGCAACACCCTGTTGACCCTTCTCGGACAGACGGTCACACGTTTTCCGCGGCAAGTCTCGGCGGCCATTGCGGTGCTGATACTCGGCACAGGCGGCGCTGCGTTCGCGGTGGCGACGCTGGCACCGGATGCGTCCGACCTGCCGGTGCGGGAGGTGCTGGAGTCGGTGCCGTCGCTGCCCTTGAACATGCCTTCTGACTTGAACATCGAGTCGTTTAAGCTCTTCAGGTCGGACGTCACACGCTCCACCGATACCGCCGATTCTTTGTTGGGACGCCTTGGCGTCGACGATCCGATCGCGGCGGCCTTTCTGCGCTCCAATGTCGCCGCGCGGCAGGTGCTGCTTGGACGCAGCGGACGCAGCGTGACGGTTGAAACGAGCGACATCAACCAGCTGGCAAAACTCAGCGCCCGCTGGAGTGCCGACGAGGATGGCAGCTTCAACCGGCTGGTGATTGAAAAAACCAGCCTGGGCTTTCAGTCGCGTATCGAGAAGGCGGCCCTGACGGCGTCTTCCCGACTCGCTGGCGGGACTATTCATAGCTCGCTGTTTGCGGCCACCGACGAGGCCAGAATTCCCGACAGCGTGGCCACCCAGCTGGCGGAGATTTTCGCCGGCGACATTGACTTCCATCGTGCATTGCGAAGGGGAGACCGTTTCTCGGTCGTCTACGAGACGCTTGAAGGCGACGGCGAGCCACTGCGCGCGGGACGGGTGCTGAGTGCGGAATTCGTCAACAACGGCAAGACCTTCCAGGCCATGTGGTTCCAGGATCCTGCCAGCGCCAGTTCCGCCACGGTCGCCGGCTTGTCCGCGCCAGAGAGCCGCGGCAAGGGCGCTTACTACACGCTGGACGGCCAGAGCCTGCGCCGCGCCTATCTGGCTTCACCGATGGAGTTTTCCCGGATCACAAGTGGCTTCAAGATGCGTTTTCATCCGATCCTGCAAACCATGCGGGCCCATCAGGGCGTCGACTACGGCGCGCCGCAAGGTACGCCGGTGCGCAGCGTTGGCGATGGCATCGTCGAATTTGCAGGCGTTCAAAATGGATATGGCAACATGGTCATTCTGCGGCACCGCAACAACCACAGCACGGTTTACGCGCATTTGAGCCGCATCACTGTCCGCAAAGGCGCCAGCGTGAGCCAGGGCCAATTCGTTGGCGCGGTTGGCGCCACCGGTTGGGCTACCGGACCCCATCTGCACTTCGAGTTCCGGGTCAACGGCGTCTATCGCGATCCGCTCATCATTGCCCGGCAGCATGAATCGGTGCCGGTCGCTGCGGCTTCCAGGGACATATTTGCACGAGTCGCGGCCAGCAACCGGATTGCGCTCGCCGCGGCAGCGTTGCTGCAGCAGGGCGACATCGAGTAGGGTTGCTGGCAAGGGCACACAGCGTGTCGGATCTCTACATCGGCCTGATGTCCGGCACCTCTCTGGACGGTGTGGACGGCGTTTTGGCGGATTTTTCGAATCACCGGCTGACCGTTCTGGCTCATGCCAACGCCCCGTTCCCACCAAGCCTGGCGCAGGAGTTGCTGGCACTCAACAGCGCTGGCAGCAACGAGTTGCACCGATCCGCGCTGGCCGCCAATGCGCTGGCGCGCGTTTATGCGCAAGTCGTTGCCGGGCTGCTGCTGCAGACAGGCTGCGACCGAGCGACGATTGCCGCCATCGGCGCCCATGGCCAGACCGTCAGGCACCAGCCACAGGCTTTTGACGGCACCGGCTATACCCTGCAGATCAACAACCCGGCGCTGCTGGCCGAACTGTCCGGTATCGATGTGGTGGCGGATTTCCGTAGCCGCGATGTGGCGGCCGGTGGTCAGGGTGCGCCACTCGTGCCGGGCTTCCATCAATCGGTCTTCGGGATTTCGGGCAAGACAGTGACGACCCTGAACATCGGTGGAATTTCCAATCTCACCGTGCTGGGTCCAAAACTGGCCGGGGACGTGATCGGCTTTGACTGCGGACCTGGCAACGCCCTGATTGACGCGTGGTGTCAGCGCCATCGGGGCAAGGCCTTCGACGCCGATGGCGCGTGGGCGGCTTCCGGTCAGGTCGATGCTGGCTTGCTGGCGGTCTTGCTGGAGGAGCCGTACTTCCAGCTGCCCATTCCCAAAAGCACCGGGCGTGACCTGTTCAACCTGCAATGGCTTTGCGCTCGGCTTGAAAGAGTTGGCGCGCTGGCGCCGGCCGATGTGCAGGCCACCTTGACCGAACTAAGCGCCAGGGTCTGCGCGGAATACGTCAAGCGCTACGGACGCGAGAGCCAAGAGTTGATTGTCTGCGGGGGCGGCGCTTTCAATCTTCATCTGATGAAGCGGCTACAGTCACATCTGCCTTGCCTGCGCGTCGTTTCCTCGACCGAACATGGATTGCCGCCCTTGCAGGTGGAGGCTGCCGCATTTGCCTGGCTTGCCCGCAAAACGGTGCTGCGGCAGACGGCCAGCCTCACAACGGTAACGGGCGCCCAGGGCGCCCGCGTACTCGGTGCAATCTACCCGGCCTGAATCAGGAAAAACTCGAACCACACCCGCAGGTTGTCGTTGCGTTCGGATTCTTGATGACGAACTGCGCCCCCTGCAGATCTTCCTTGTAGTCAATCTCGGCACCGATCAGATATTGATAACTCATGGCGTCGATCAGCAGGGAGACCCCGTTCTTGGTCATGGTCGTATCGTCATCGTTGGTGACTTCATCGAAGGTGAATCCATACTGGAAGCCGGAACAACCCCCGCCCTGCACAAACACGCGCAATTTCAGGTCTGGATTGCCTTCTTCGGCGATCAGGTCAGCCACTTTTGCAGCGGCGCTGTCCGTGAAGAGAATCGGGCTCGGCATTTCAATTTCGGTGTCTTCTGCGACGGAATTCATGGCTGCTCCGGAAAATAGAATAGGACAATACTACAGCAATTCGCTCAACAATTCAGCTAACCGTTATTTGCCGCCAATTTTAGTGTGGGTTTGTCTTCCCCTTCAAGGCAGGGACGCAACTGCCCGTCGATCAGAGCGCCCTGGTGCATCTCCAGTGCGACGTAGTTCACATCGCCCCGGATGCGCGCCTTGGGCTGCAACTCGAGCATCACGCGCGCGTGCACCGGTCCGGTGACCGTCCCATTGACAATGATGTGATCGGCAAGCACTTCACCGGTCACGCTGGCGGTCTCGGAGATCACCAGGATGCTCGCCTTGTCGGTCCTGCCGCTGACATTTCCGACCACCGTGCCGTCAATTCGCAGACCGTCGGAAAAGCTGAGGTTGCCCGCTATCTCGCTGCCTTCGGCGATCAGGCTTCGGATCGGGGGCTGCTTCTTCTTGTTGAACATGTGTATCACCCACAAACATGGAAAAACAGCTTCGACTATAACTTGACCGATTGCGCGGCGCGGCTGACGGTGCCGTCCATCACCTTGGCGTTGACCGCCTTGACGGTGACGCCCGATGGCAATTCATACACGCCTTCGACGCGCCCGTACTGCTTGAGTTTCAACGCCGGCCCGCCGCCGGGCAGCGCAGCCAGCCACGGCTTGCCATTCTGGACGCCGGAAAAAGTCAATTCAAGCCGGCCATTGAACTCGGGCGGATTCTTGCGCGCCTGAATGACCAACACCTGCCATTTTATCTCCCGTCCATTGCGCAACTCGGCCTGCAGGCCGCGAATCACGATGCCCTCGCCGCCGGCGGACGGTATCAGTTTTTCGAAGAAACCAAGGTCGTCACGCATTCTCTGGTTGTCGACCTCGAGTTGCCGCGCCTGGCTGTTCAACTTTTCCCGCGCAACCTTTTCCGAAGTCATCAGCGTCTCGGCCGTATTGGCGATTGCCTGCGCCTTGTCGCGCTCGGTCTTCAGGGTCGCCATTTGCGCGCGCAAGGCCACAAGTTCGGAGCGCGCCAGCTGCAACTCTTCCTTGGCGTCGCCATCGAGTCCGGCGATGTCCTTGCCGAACTCGAACGCCCACAGCCCGAGCGCGGCGCAAAAGCCCAGCACCAGCGCCAGCAGCGCCCAGCGCAAAGGCCATGGCATCGCGCTGCGCACCGACATGCGCGGCGCGCTGACAGTCAAACGGCGAAGGAAGAGACGAAGTCGCATCGGGGCTGATCAGTCTAGCTTCTGGCAGGCAAAATGCAAGCAGCCGCCGGAATCTGCATTCCGGCGGCTGATGCGTTGCAGATAGATGCTGCCGCAGTCTCGGCTGGGATTAGCGCTTGCTGAACTGCTTGCGACGACGTGCGCCGTGGAAACCGACCTTCTTGCGTTCGACTTCGCGGGCATCGCGGGTCACGAAACCAGCTTTGCTGAGTTCGGACTTGAGCGTTGCATCGTAGTCGATCAGCGCGCGTGTGATACCGTGGCGCACCGCGCCAGCCTGACCGGACTCCCCGCCGCCGGCAACGTTGATCATGATGTCGAACGTCTGCGCGTGGTTTGTCAGCAAGAGCGGCTGCTTGCAGATCATGATCGAGGTTTGACGACCGAAGAACTTTTCGATGTCCTTGCCGTTCACCACGATCTGGCCGGAGCCTTTTTTCAGAAATACACGGGCGACGCTGGATTTGCGACGGCCGGTACCATTGTTCCAATCACCAATCATTCAAGGCTCCTTAAAGTTCCAACACTTTGGGTTGCTGGGCAGTGTGCGGGTGCTCGGCGCCACCGTACACCTTGAGCTTCTTGATCATCGCGTAGCCGAGCGGCCCCTTGGGCAGCATGCCCTTGACGGCTTTTTCCAAAGCGCGGCCCGGGTGTTTGGCTTGCATGTCACGGAAGTTGGTCGCGGTGATGCCGCCGGGATAACCCGAATGGCGGTAGTACACCTTGTCAAGCGGCTTGGCGCCGGTGACGCGCAACTGTGCTGCATTGATGATGACGATGAAGTCACCGGTATCGACGTGAGGCGTGTAAATGGCCTTGTGTTTGCCGCGCAAACGGAGAGCAACTTCGCTGGCTACTCGTCCGAGGACCTTGTCGGTCGCGTCAATCACAAACCACTCGTGCACCACGTCAGCGGGTTTGGCGCTGAAAGTCTTGGTCATGAGTTTTCTCTTCTGGGAGGGTTTGGCGGGCTCTTTTCCACGGTCGGCGTTCCTCTGACGGGAATCTCTTAGGTGGGGAACTGGCTTCGCCGCGGAGCCACAAAAGCGCTGCGAAGCCAGAGATTATAAGGGATTTGGCTGGCCCCGCTGTCGCTCCTCGCCACCCACCTTCACTTACGATTGAGTGGTCTCAGGTTCCGAATATCAGCGTCAGACCCAATGAAGACGCTCGACTTTGCTGATCGCTGTCTTTCAACGTATGAGATGAGGAGCGTGACCAAGTTCCTCTCAATCGAATGCCCCACTGCTGTCTGAAACGTTGGTGTGCAGAACTTTACCCATACTCAAGCGTGGTTCGATCGAGTAACCAAGCGACTTGTAGAAGGCTGCCGTCGCTTCATTCGTTGCAAGCAATTGGAGATTTATCTTCATGCAACCGACCTCTGTGAGAGTTGCTTCAGCGAAGCGTACTAACCTACTGCCCAGCCCATTGCATCGATGCGCCGGATGAACGGCAAGCGCATACAGCCACCCACGGTGCCCGTCGTATCCTGCCATGACAGTGCCAATGATGCTCACCCCCTCGGTCGCAACGAAGAACATGCCGTCATCCGTAGCGGTCTTTTTGAAAATGACTAAAGTGGGTTCGTTGTGCGCGGACTCGTAGCCAAAAACGGTTCGCCAAAGTTCAACAACATGTGCGCGGTCAGTTGAATCCTCGTATTGGCGAATCGCTTGCATCACTGTTCCTTGTCGGGGCTTACAAATATTGGTGTGAATTAGTAGCAAAAATATCAAACTGTGCTTGCCACATGAAAGTCAGCACCGCCGTCCCAAGGCGCCTCATGCCTTCCAATGCATCGTCTCTCTGAGCCATTATTGTCGCCCCTGGGCTGGTGATGGGGTGTCCGATCGGCGGCTCCATTCGCGCTCACTGCGGCGGTCAGTGCACTTTGGACTCTTCCCAAAATCATGACAGATCAAATTCCGCTCGGCATGACCGGCGGATCTGGCCGCTGTGGCACTCAGCTCCGCGGCTGTCCTCCGTCCTGCGGACTCCCCCTCTATGCCGCTGCGCTGAGCGCCCCAACAGCCAGATCTATCAAGCAGGGTTGGTCTGCGACCGGCGCAAACTACTGAGTTCGTTGCCAAGGGTGATGAATTGGGTGGCGCAGCGTGGACTTGGTGTCTTGCCAAATTAAGAAGGAGCCCGAAGGGTGGGTGACATTCGCGGAGATGCCATCCAATGCGTCGCCCTTGGCCCGCCCACGCCGGAGACTCGGATTTGCGACATCAATCTGCATCAGACAGGCATGGTAAATAAGGTGTCATGAATTTCGAAACTCTCAATAGCTTCATGTTGAGGCCCATGCAACCGCGGTCCGGGCAATGTGAGCACGAGCCTCGTTCGGGCTTCGCAGAGGCTGAACGACACGGGCCAGAGAGTGGACACCCGGTGCGCCAACCCCACTACCGGCCTTGGCGCACCGGTCATGGTCAACCGAGGCGGTTACCATTGGCCAATGTTCAGCTATCGCCACGCCTTCCATGCCGGCAACCATGCCGACGTGCTCAAACACATGGTGTTGATCGCGATCATGCGGCATCTGACGCAAAAGGACACTGCACTGACCGTCTTTGACACCCACGCCGGGGCTGGCCTGTACCGGCTCGACGGCGACTATGCCGAGACCAGCGGCGAGGCGGCCGATGGTTTCTTGCGGCTGGTTGGCGTGCCGGGCAAGCCGGCAGCGGCCAGATCGGAAGCCCAACCGTTGGCGCCGGCGATCCAGGACTACATCGATCTGGTCGCCAGTTTCAACAGCGAAGGCAGCCACAAGGTCTATCCTGGCTCGCCCTTCATCATCCAGCACCTGCTGCGCGGGCGGGACAAGCTCAAGCTGTTCGAACTGCACCCGACCGACGCGAAGACGTTGTCGGCCAACATTGCGCAACTCGAGGCCGGGCGTCAGGTTGCGGTGCTGCGCGAGGACGGTTTCGAGGGCTTGAAGAAATTCCTGCCGCCACCGGCGCGCCGCGCCTTGGTGCTGAGCGACCCCAGCTACGAGATCAAGACCGATTACGCCCGCGTGGTGGCCTTGATCGCTGATTCATTGCTGCGCTTTGCGACCGGCACCTACGCCGTCTGGTACCCGCTGATTGCGCGGCCCGAGGCGCACGATGTACCGCGCAAACTCAAGACGCTGGCCACCAAAGCCGGCAAGCCATGGTTGAATGCGACGTTGACCGTCAAGTCGAGCAGGCTGATAACCGATGAATCCGGCACGGTGATTCGCCCGGGTCTGCCGGCCAGCGGCATCTTTGTCATCAATCCACCGCACACCCTGAAGGCCGTGCTTCAACTTGCGCTGCCCCAATTGGCAACTGCTCTGGGGCAGGACAAGCACGCAGGCTCGACACTGGAGTCTGCAGCGTAATCCGAACAGGATGTCTGCGCCAGCAGAAGGCGAGCACGGCTAAACTCGGCAAAACCCAGACAACATGGCAGGAATTTCATGATCTTCGTCACCGGCGGTGCTGGTTATATTGG